>PXBT01000209.1 GCA_003566815.1 Caldisericota bacterium | reverse complement strand
GTGCTTAATGGTAAATGAGCGCATCTGCTTAATATATCAAAAAAATTATTAGCTCGAGTCCTCCTTAGAGCAGTAAAGCCCCGTACATGTTCAGCTTCATCGAGGATTATTGCAAGACCTTTATAGCCAAGGGCTCTACAGATTGCATTAATTACTACTAGGTGATGGCAATAAATTTCACTTGTTTCTTTAATTTGAGGCATCAAAGGCAACAACTGTGCTTTTCTGCCTGCATTTGTTACCATTCTGCGTACATCACCCATATGAGCTTTTTGACCTGCAAGCCAGTAGCAAAAGCGAATATAATCAGGATCATCATTATGGGGATAGTGCATTATTGTTGAAAGCGCATTTCTAAACCAAGGGGAGGACTTTACAAGAGGCAGGTCTTGGATGTTATCCCAATTTGAGCGGATTTCTTTAATGAGACTCAGAAACCCTTCATTTTTTGAACCATCATCTTTTTTTGGAAAATTAAGGTTGGCCATCAATGATCGATAGACTAAGACAGGTTTAGCTGGGTCTGCAGCTTTAGGGTCGAATTCTGTAAAAGCTGTCACCCATCCTGAACGAAGAGCTACGGCACGAACAATATGTAAAAAATGCGACTTACCTGTTCCATAATCCCCAAAAACAACCTTACACAATCCATGAATTGGTGCCTCTTCCAGCCAAGAAGTGATTAAATCTTGATTTTCCTTACCATCTATGGAGTATGCTATTAGTTCATGTGAGTCAGGAGGAACTATCCCAAGATTTACCGCTTCAAATGCCCTTCTAAAAGAAATCTTATCGTATTCTTTTTCACTGTAGTTTGGCAAAACAGGTGCCAGTGAATTAAATATACCCAAATCTTTTATTTGAACATCGATAGTTTCTCCAAAAAATTTTACAGAAGCAATCTCGCCCAAAACCTGAACGACTTTGCCAGGCCCAAAGTCAGGGTGTTCTACTTTGTCACCAAGCTTAAGCCTCATGCATCCTCCTCAAAAACTTCTGAATCTTGATCTCGAATAAAAGAAATTGCTTCCTGGAGGTTGGCAGACTTTTGGTCATGAACTTGGTTAACTAAAAATTTACAGTAAGTTGAAACAAAGGCTCTAGGCGGAACTTTATCAAAATAATGCATCACTTCTTTTTGAGCATCAATAATATTTGACATGTTTTTGCGTTGAAGTTCTCTATCAAAAATAAAATTATCTGATTTTTCGAAAACATCCATCAATTTTTCTCCGATAGATATCGTTACATCATTATTATATAAGACATCTAAATTAATTAATGGTGTGATTGGCATGCCAGGTCTGAATGATGCCGATCCTATTCGATCTTTCAAAGCTCTGTAATTTGAAATGACATCGCTTCTAAAATCTGGTGTAGCTGCGTATATAAACATTATGCCTGCAAATTCTCCTTCCGCACTGTCATTTATCATGCTCAACATGTTTTCTATAGCCTGTTTCTGTTTAATGCTACCTCTTCGAAAAGACGCAGTCCTCGTGCCTTCATCAAAAGCGATCATGAACCCTCTATAACCCATTTCAGTTCTAAGAAAATGGATTGTAGTCTTAAGCCTTGAAAAAGCATTGTTTTCGTTTGCGGGCTCTGAAAGCCCAAGTTCCTTAAGACCTTTTGAAGATATCTTAGTGCCACGGACCCATGAGATAAGCTCATCATCTGTAACATTTTTACTTGCACCACATTCTAAGTCTAGGATTCTTTTTCCAAGTGCTTGCAACCCAACGAACATCTGAGGGTTTTTTACGCCAATTGCCGGAGAATTAAATGTACGCTTTATACCTGCAGCTATTTGATTTGGAACCTCTTGGCCTTTATCAACACCAAGCTCTCTAAGTTTTTTTTGCACCCATCTTTGCAACAAGACCTCTATCCCTTTGGGAGGTTGACCCTCCTCTTCTGGTATTCTTGGAGCAAGAAATGATGACATAACATTTTGAAATATTGCCAGTTGAGAGCTGAATGGGCATTCTTTGCCAATGCTTACAACACATGTCACTATTCCATTATTTTGGGCTTTATTGCTTAAGCTCAAAATGAATTGTGTTTTTCCAAGCCCATAATCACCTTCAACATATTTAAAACAAGATATTCCTTCTGCTAGATCTTCTTTAAAATATTCTTCTTCTAAGATATTCAGGACATTGTCTGTTCCAGCATTAATTAAATACGAAGAAACCCCTGGAGCGACAGGTGAGTCTAAAAGCTGTCTCTTTAATAGCCTTGCTTCTCTTCTGGTGATATCCATAATTATCCTTCCTCTCAGTTTCTTTTTTTCCTCATGTAAATCATAGGCCTTGTTATTGTCCCTTCGTTATCTTCAGGAAAGTAAAATGCCTGTTTTGACTGATGTAATGTTGCTGAAACAAAATCATATGTATTACTCAATTCCTTTATAGTTATGTTTTGCATTAAATTAGCGATAAAAGCTGCTTCTGGCCGGTCAATAAAAAATGACTTTCTGGGATTATTCCAAAATTTTTCATCTTGTCCAGCCACCTTAAACATCCTGGCAACATCTCTGATCAATACCTTGTCCAAACTTTCAGAAAAGTGTCTGGCCATGGTCCAACTTAAATCAAGTCGGTTGCGAAAAACTTCTACTGGCAATAAAAGTTCTTCAATAAAACCTTGTGCTTCTGAATGGGCTTTTATAATATACTCTATGTCTGGCGGGATTTTTGATATAATTGGATAGTGTTTGGTTAAAGACCAAGCCCATTCTTTCCCTCCCTTTGATGAAACCAAAATGAAGCGACCGGCAAAAAAATGATTGTTCTTATTACCTGTTGGTGCATCAAGTGCCTTCAAAGCTTGGACCGAAAACCTTCTTATACCTTCCTGAGTCTTGAGACTATTAAGCTTATCTTTTAATTGCTTTTTTATGCCCTTAATTTCTTCGCTTACACTGCTGGGCAAAGATAAACCTTCCTGTGACTCAAGTGATATTATTTCCTGCATCCTTTCTATTGGTGCAGGTGGAAGGTCCAGTCCTTTTGCCTTTGTATTCCCTTGACCAAGAATACGGAAGAATTTGACCCGGTTGCTACCTGTCGATTTATCAATAAGATTATTTTTAGCAGCAAATTTTTCAAATTCAGGGAAAAGAGGCTGCCTTTGACTGTCGTTCATTGAAAAAGCTCCTTAAAATGATTATGATACGCGGAAGGTTTCAAAAAGGCTTTGATCAACATTTTGTAACAGTCTTGGAAACTCTTCACACAATATTGCCAAGCGCCTTGTGGGCCTGGACAAAGCAACATATGCCCTGTTCGTGGTAAAGTTGAGAGATGCCCGTTCAACATCATCCAACCCAAGCACAATACATGCATCAAATTCTAACCCCTTAATACGTTCAACGCTTGTTGTTATAAGGTGTTGATTGTCATTATTAGACTCCCATATTTCTGCCAAGGGAACGCCAAGATCCAGTAGATTCGCGCGAAGACGTTCCATACTCTCTTGATCTTCATTAATTTGAATGAGTGCAATACTCTCAATAGATGAGCGACTAACAATATTATAGATCTGTTTGATTCTCAGCGCAAAATCAGAGGTTCGACAAAGATATAATTGAGGCTTAATATCTTTTATCCTGCTATTTGAATAAAAGCTGGCTTTTTCTCCGAAAGCAGACTTGAAAAAGGATTCCAAAAAAAGAGCAATTTGTTGGCTTTGTCTCATATTCTGAGCAAATGGATATTGTCTGTGACTATTGGAATGATAGAGATGATTGCCAATAGAAAAACCATTCATATCAGTCATTCCCCACACCGGAGAAACAATCTGTCTAAAATCAGCAGAAACAGTAAGTGCTCCTTGAGGATGAACCAGGGAAGCCAAAAGTGATGCCTCTGCAACACATAGGTCCTGCGCTTCATCAATCACTATGTGCGTCCATCGATCATCTTCTTTCTTTCCCATAATACTGAGAGAACTGGGAATATTGCGAAAACGATTTTCATGATGAATGATTTCAGGCAAAAAAAAGCGCAACATCCACGCAAGCCAAGGCTCTTCTTCTGGTCCGTAATAACGATTTTTCCAATCCTGCTGCATGCTTTGAATGACCTCGTCTGCATCAGCACGAGATGCTGTCCCTTTTTTTATCCTTTCTCTGCCTTGTTCGAATTTTCCAGACCAGTAATATATCAGGGCATCTAATGGATCATAAACATGATAAATCCACTGCTTGAACAAATTGTCAAAATGCTCACGATCAACCTCATTTAGAGCACTTCTATATTCCTCATATTGATGATTCACTCGAAGATATATGTTGTCTAGTCTTAGTTTTGAAGAAAGCAGGTTTTTAGACGTTGAAAATTCTGAACATCTGGATAATGCCAGTGCCAAGGAGTCACAGGCATTATTAGATCCTAGATAGTTGGGTGAATTTTTAGCCCAATCAGCTTGATGAGCTTTTCTCAGACGATCTGAAATCTGCAACTCATAGGTTTGACATAGCTTCAATAGGTCATTAGCGGTTCCAAGTCCAAAGAAAGCTTTTCTGGCTCGTTCTTCAAGATGTGGCAACTTCCTGGGCCTCTGCCTGGCCTCATGTTTATATTGCCATATATCACCGAGGTAATTGTTGATAAATAATGGTACTAACTCGATAAGCCCAGCTGGTAATTCCAAACCTTCTGTTATTAAATCTTTTGAGTATTCAATTATGTTTTGATTCCCTAGAAAAATGCGAGTATGTGCTGGGGTATAAGAAACCTTAGGCTGCAAAGTTCTAACTTCCGGACTCAAATATTCGTTAATTAAAAAACGAACACGCTGAAACGCCACAGTGGTTTTTCCACTTCCAGGTGCGCCTGTAACAAATAGCAATCCATCCATTTTGCTAATAAAAGCGCTGATCTGATCTGATGTCATATCAAACTTGACAGTTTTAAGGCCTGTCTTTGGCTCAGGCGCTTTTTCTATTCTAACTCTGCCTAGAGGATCATAGAGGCCTACAATTTGAGGAATTACCTGGTTGAAACGTGCCCTGACCAACGGCTTAACGCTGATTAGGGTCAATTCTTCGTTGTCCACGTCATGTTCAATGTTTAGCTGTTGAGATAAGGCTAATTGAAAGCCTGGATGCGTCCACGATAGAATAATAATTCTTTTGTCACCAGTTACTAACACAGTATTGCAGTTCACCTTCTCATTTGCGTACCACAATTGTTTCCTTTTGAGAATATTGCCACTTTGACCTTCCGTTTCTGTAAGAACTTCAGCCATTGCCTGGAAAGGATTATTAACAATATGATTAAGACTCTTAAGCTCCTGATGCTTATAATTATATCTATCTGTAGCTGCGCTTTGAGTATTTCCTGTAAAATTTATTGGGAGAGTAACATGATTACTATTCTCCCTAATTTTTTTTTGAGAGAGATTTTTTGCGATTAAGGCATTTTTTAAATCCCTTTCACAGTATTCAGTTAACTTGTCTTGATTCATCAGGTCCAAAGGTTCAGGCACCTAAAACCTCCTTGTAAAACAAAAAAACGCATTAATTGATACGATCCATTTTCACATGTTCAGACTGAATATTCAAAGGCTCAGGTCTTGAAAAAAGGTTTCAGGCTAATTCATGCATCAAGGATGATTTCCAGTTGTGGTAACGTCCTTCTCTAACTGCCTGGAAGAATTCAGGGATGTCTTCAGGAGATAAGAAATAAAAAAAATAACGCCATCCTTTATCTTTTTCTTCAAGTTTCTGATTCAGAGCCAGGAAATGCTCTTTCCCATCCCTGAATTTAGCCTTGTTTTTAGGTCTGGAGTCGGCTTCAGCCTTAATTTCGACAACCAGAATTGTATTATGGGATTTGAGCTTTAGGAAAAAATCCGGATTAAAGTTATCTCTATGAACATGGGTACTGGCCCTTTGTTCAGGTTTATATGAATAAGGAATAGAGTAAAATCCTTTGTCAGGTGATTTGATGAATGAATCAAATAAATCAATATTATTAAAGACCGAGAAAGCAAATCTATATTCAGGTTCATAAGATACATAAATCATGTTTAAAGGGCTTTTGAACATGTCTTCAGATTGTGGAATAAGATTATCTTGCAAAAATTTTATTTCTGTTTCCCTACCCCCATATTTTTCAACACTCGCCTTTATTTGGTCATAATTATTTTTATCTTCAAGAAATCCGCTTAACAGAAGATTCTCTTCTTGAGGCAGTGATTCCAAAGAACCACTATGATAAAAAAGGCGACCATGATTTTTCAGGGCATGTTCGCTAAAATATTGTGGAGACATTTCATCCATGAATACATGTT
>PXBT01000180.1 GCA_003566815.1 Caldisericota bacterium | reverse complement strand
GGGTTGGCAAGCTGGATGCATTTTTGCAGTTTAATGAAGAGGAAGTTTTGCAGGATTATGGCAAAGTCAGTCATGAGGTAGCGGTAAGTCTTGCAGAAAGTGAATATGAAAAATACCGTATGTTGCGGGACAAAGATTATATTTCTGATTTTGACCGTGAAGTGAGTGAGCTGATAGAAGCAAAAAAACAATATGAAAAAGATGAATAAGTTGGCAAAGTTTGGCATAGGCTTGCTTGCCGGGGTCCTTGTGGTGTTTGCAGGGTTTTGGCTCTTGGTCTTATGGAACACCTACCCTCCTGAGGAAAGCTATCTTCTGAAAGCTCAAAGCGATCAGGGCTTGAAGATCGTGGAAAAAAGCAACTATTTTATACTCACTCCTGCAAGAAAGGATGATGCTTTCAAACCCATCCTGTATTACCCCGGGGGATTAGTGGATCCCCAGTCTTATCTTTTTAAGATGGGAAAGATTGCCCAGCTTCTTGGCACAGAAGTCTATATTATCAAGGCTCCTTTTAATGTTTCTATTTTTGATATTCCTGCGGCTAAAAGGATTATGGAAAGATATGGCATGGAGCAAGCCTGGATAGGAGGGCACTCGCTGGGAGGCATCACGGCAGGTCGCTTTGTTGCGAATCATCCTGAAAAGGCTTATGGTTTGTTTCTTTTAGGGTCTTATGCGGATAGAAATCTGAGAAATTTTGAAGGGCCTGTGTTTTCTATGATGGGGATGGAAGATTTTGTCATACGGAGGTCAAACTATGAAGACGCAAAGGCAAATCTGCCTCCATTGGCTCTGATTATTGAGGTTGAGGGTATGAATCATGCGGATTTTGGCAACTATGGCCCTCAGAAACGGGATGGAGAAAGCAGTCTGAGCAATGAGCAGGTGGTGGAGTATATTTATAAAAGCTTTAGGAAAGCATCCATGGTGGCTGAATAGCTATTGCTTTTTTTATTTCAGTATGTTATATATATTTAATATAATGTTATATATTTATAATTTTATGTGATAATTTTATCACTTAAAGGAGGTAGCTGATGAAAAAGAATACATTTGGATTGCTGGGGCTTTTAGGATTGCTGGGACTATTGGGAGTGTTTTCTCAAAATCCTGGGTTTTATGGTTTCTTTGGATTTTTTGGATTCTTTGGGTTTTTGGGCGTAAAGCATGACGAACTGCATAGGCTCAACATAGCAAAAGCTGGATTGAATGCTTTTGTTGTTTCTTTGATCTTGACTGCTCTCACCATATCTGTGCTGTCGATGATGCCCACTCTGGAAGTTGCAGGTATCGCTATTGCAATTTTATTTGTTGCTCAGCTGTTTACTTTTATTATATCGTACTATGTTTACGAAAAAAAAGGCAACCCATAGGATGAACTTTGTGATTCGCTCAAGGATTAAGGAGCTTAGGGCCCGATATGATCTGACCCAGGAGCAATTGGCAACCCTTGTGGATGTTCGCAGAGAGACGATTCATCATATTGAAAAAGGTAAGTATAATCTTTCGCTCTTGCTTGCATACAAGATATCGAGGGCTTTGGAAAGCACAATCGAGGAAGTCTTCAGTTTTGAAGAAATAGTCGAAGGCTAATCGACAAATTTATATAAATTTTGTCGGTTGGTAGTTGACAAATTTGATATATATAAAATAATATAGTCATGTATATTCAAAGAAAGCTATTTGATACACTCTTGCCTGCGTTGGACGATAAAGAGATCTTAGTAATTACCGGCATGCGAAGAGTGGGCAAAACCACTCTGCTCCATCGCTTATTTGAACAAATTTCTTCTACCAACAAACTCATTCTTGATCTTGAAAATCCATTAAACCAGCTTTTATTTAACGAGACAGATTTTGATCAGATTTTGATAAATCTTCAAGCATCAGGCTTGAATTTGCATGAAAAAATGTACCTTTTTCTTGACGAGATTCAAACAGTCCCTGAAATTGTTAAGCCGATTAAATATCTTTTTGATCATTATGATATAAAGTTCATCTTGACGGGTTCCAGCAGTTTTTATCTAAAAAACCTTTTTCCTGAAAGTCTTGCAGGAAGAAAATATCTATTTGAGTTGCATCCTTTAAGTTTTGAAGAGTTTCTTGGTTTTAAAGAAGTGAAAGCTTCTTTTTTTTCGTCATGGAAAGAAAAAGATCAACAAAAAACTTTGTATATAGCAAATAAACACCAGCGTTTTTATCAAGAGTATCTTCAATATGGAGCTTTTCCCCAGATTGCATTGGCAAAAGATGCCGAGAAAAAGAAAATGAGCTTGATTGATATCTTCAATGCTTATTTTGACAAAGAAGTAGCACAATTGGCTGATTTTAAATATTTAAATAAATTTCGTGATTTGCTGTTTTTATTGATGAAAAGAGTGGGATCGCGGATCGATATCACTAAATTGTCTCAGGAATGTGGAATCAGCAGGGATACCGTATATGCCTACCTCACTTTCCTTGAAAAAACCTATTTCGTTGAGTTTTTATCGCCTTTTACATTGAATGTGGATAGGGAAGTCAGTGGGGCCAGAAAGCCCTATATTTCAGATCATGGGATTTTGCAAATAATGAAACCTGTGCCCATGGGAACTCTCCTTGAAAATGCAATGATGACGCAATTAAGGGTAAGGGGGCATAAAGTTCAATATTATCAAAAGCGAAATGGTAGAGAAATTGACTTTATACTGGATCAACAGGTTGCGCTTGAAGTAAAAGAAACTGGCACCACATCGGATTATGCACAACTACAAAAAACCTGCGAAACCCTGGGGGTTGATGAATATTATATTGTAACTTTGAATTTTGTGGATCTTCCTGGCTTTATACCAGCTTCGATGATATAAAACAGGCTGGAGCCTGATTAGATCCTGTCTGTAAAATCGAGAATTATTTTAATAAGCTAAGGCTTCTGTTTTTTGGGGGTTGAAGTAGATATTTTCCACCTGTAAAGAAATGAAAGCAATTAGGGGCAAATTTCTATTTAGATTTCTTGAGTTATAATTTTCAAAAAATAGTTTTGGGAGCAATGTAATGAAAAATGGCAATATCATGAAACACCCGGGAGCTATCACCTTCTTAAGCATTGCTATGTTTATCATGCCCTCCCCATTTGCTTGATTGCAGGTATTTTTTCAGTGAAAATACCAGGGAAGATGAAGGGATAAAATGAGTCACAACTGTGAGTCACAGGGACGGGGGTACTGACTCACTCTTGAACATTATTGGCGCACGACCAACAAGGAGTTAATCAAAAACTACACCATTGGACAGTAAGTTCATTTTTGTAATTTCCATATTTGGAGAGCGGATTTGAATAAGTTGTCTGCTCGTTGGGTTATTTCGTTTTCGTTCCAGTCATGCTTGTTGAGGTAGTCGGTTGTTTGTCTGAGGGTTGAAAATTTCCTTAAAGCCTCCTTCTTTTTGGCCCAATTGGAGTCTCTCAGTGCTCCATTCAACTTACCTTTTACGAGAGTTAAATTGCCTAACGTCAACAGTTTGTTATCTCTTGAAACTTCATCTGCTCCCTCGGGCAGGTTGTGCCAATGGTTTCGCCATTTTTTGGGCATGATGTGCTCCACGCTGAACCCATAATAGTTGAGCTTGGGGTTGTCGGTAAAATCGTTGTTGAGTTGAAAGAGGGCTATGCAATACAAAACTTCTCTGCTGTACTTATTGATTAAGATTGAATGATGAAAGGCTTTTTTGAATTCTTGATCATCAGGAAAGCGGTTGGTTTCATCTTTGAATTTTAAGAGCTGACCCTTGATGTTTTCTCCAGTAATCTGTTTCATTTTTTTAACATCAGCGAGAAGCGAAAGGAAGAGGTTGTTGTAGTTTTTGGTCGTGAGCTTGCAAACGGTTCTGCGGGTAAGGTAAGATTCCAATACATTGAGGATTTTGATTCTCTCATGGGCATCCGATACAACTTTAAAAATATAGAGGACAAGGGGGAAAATGGTGGTTATTTCAAACTCTTTGATAAGATGAAAAAACCGTTTGTCGTGCTCTGTAAAGCTTATTTCAGAAAGATTCTCTCCGTCGGGTAGTTCCTGGTAGACTAATGCGTAGGATTTGATCTCTTTGGCGAACCATACCAGCTGGCTATCTTTCATTTCTTTGATGTAGTTTTTAAATTCTTTGAAAAGCGATTCCAGTTTTACTGGAGATTCCTTTAAAATGACCAGGCAGGAGTATAGGAAAAGTTCGATGGTTGTCCTTCGTACTCTTCCTGAGGTTCTTTCTCTATTCCAAAACTCTATCAAGTCTTCATCAGCTTCAAATATGGCGTTCCAGTAGTCGTCATATAAATTAATCAATGGTTTTTTTGAGTAAAGATAATTTTTAAGCAATTCCGCTGTCGTTAGCTTAACTCCGAGGGAGTTGATGGTATCAAATATCTGCTGAACGTCATCCTCAGCATTTAAAGCCATGTGGATCACCGGCAGGCGCTCAATAATTATATTGATATACGAACGGACATCTTTGATGTTGCAATCACTCTCTATACATTTTCGGAAATATAAGTAGGCTCCGATGATTTTGTTTTCTCGTTCAATTTTTTTTTCAAAATCCTCGATAGGGTAGTCTTTAAAATTTTCCCAAAGTTTAGTGTTATTTTTTTTATCCTGGATGATGTTTTGGAAGTGCTCTTTGTCAACTTTGGAATGGGAAATTCTGATTTTTTCGTTCCCATAGGAATCCTCGAAATTCAAAAACTTGTTAATCCATCTTTTTGCAGCATTATCTTTGGCTACATCCTGAAATGCTTTTAGTAATAGGCAAATGGTGGTGAGGCGCTGTTGACCATCAATAAGTTCATACTCTGTTTCGCCCACTTGAGGCGATATCAGCTGTTTTATAATGATGGTTCCGATAAAATGTTCGCTTGTAGTGTTTGGGTTCTTTTTGAGTTCATTGTATTCTTCGTTGATGTTTTCCCATAGCTCAGCCCAATTATCGATTTTCCATACATAACTTCTTTGAAAAAATGGAATAATATATTGACTTGATCCGCTCAGGAATGACATCAACTTTGCTTTGGTTGCGCTTAACATGTCACCCTCCTTCTTTTATACAACTATTTTATACTTATTTTTATTTGATACAAGCTATTGTCCCCTGTAAATTTGTAAAAGATGATTACGATTGCATATCTTCTTTGGTCAGTGGTCTATATCATTAAGGAACACTTTAATGATTTGTTTTTTTGTATGTTGCAAATAGGATTATTGAAGTTGAGGGTATGAATCATGCGGATTTTGGCAACTATGACCCACAGAAACGGGATGGAAAAAGCAGTCTGAGCAATGAGCAGGTGGTGGAGTATATTTATAATAGCTTTAGGAAAGCATCCATGGTGGCTGGAGAGAGTTAGCCATGAAGGTGACGATCCAGTATCCGGCGTAGGGGCAACATGGAGAAGTGTGCTTCTGGTCTCAGCTTAAAAATTTATTGAACAAAAGTTAATTCTTTTTATTTATTTATGTAGGTATAATTAAGTTACTATATTGAACATAATATGAACAATAGTTAAGGTAGTTCTTTTGCAGGAGGGGTGTGAATGATCTTAAAAAAGATAACTGGTATGTTTTTAATTCTATGTCTGGGGTTGTGGTTGAATCTTCAACCTGTTTCTTTTGGGGCTGCACAGGTAAATCAAATGGAAAACCTGTCCCCAGTATCACTAACACAAGCTCAAGAATCATTAGCCCGCCAGCGGGGCTTTTTTACTGAAAACAAGGGTCAATGGGGTGAGGATATCCTATTTATGGGAGATACTGACTTTGGTCGGATTATTTTTACTAAAAAAGCTGTGTATTATCAAAAGATCCATGAAAAAGAGCAGGATGTTTTTAGTTCAAATATTATCGAGCTTTCTTTTGTGGGAGCTGAGATACCTAATGTTGAAGGATTGGAAGTGTTGCCTCATTACCACAACTATATGATCGGCAATGATTCGTCCAGGTGGGCGACCTATTGCCGAAACTTTGCGCAAGTTACCTATGAAAATCTCTGGGAAGGGATTGATTTGGCCTATTTCTTCAGCCCTGAAGGACTAAAATATGAATATTATGTGCACCCTCACGCTAAAGTGGAAGATCTGCAAGTCCAAGTAAATGGCGCCATGCTTGGTTATAATAGTGATACCCTTCTTATGAACACCCCCCTGGGCACCTTGAAGGATGACCAATTGCTGGTTTTTGGGCAGGATTCGGGCAACCTGCTTGATGTGAGCTTTACAATTTCGGAAGATACTTTTTCCTTTGCTGGACTCCCCAATGAAAGAACGGAAACTATAGTGATTGATCCTCTGGTGTATAGCACCTATTTGGGAGGAAGCGGTGGCGATATTGGTGGCTTTG
>PXBT01000061.1 GCA_003566815.1 Caldisericota bacterium | reverse complement strand
ACCAAAGAAGAAGTTTTCGAAGCTGAGCCCACGCAGGAAGAGGTTGAAACAACCAAGCCTAAAGATGAAACATCTCCCCTGTCTGTGCTTTATTTTCTTATCCCTGCATTGGGAATCCTCATCGCTTTAGGCATCTTATGGGCAAAGAGAAGAAAGTAGTGATGCAAGAGAAAAACAAGGAGTTCTACTCATGATGAAATGGTTTATTAGTTTTTTATGTTTGATGCTGGCTTTAAGCAATAAAGCTGGATGAGTATTTTAAGCAATAGCAATCAGGTCATCGCTTTGTCGATGATTGAAATATAAAGCCAAAGCAGTCCCGCCAGCAAGATAATATTGAGGCAAAAAGTTGCTTAACTTTTTTAATATATCTAAGGTCTGAGGCGAAACTGTATAGTCCTGGTGCATGATTTAATGTTTTCCTTTGGTAATTTAAAAAATAAGGCCCAATAGTTTGCAACTCTGGGTGACAAGTTATTGCTATTCATCACCACTTCTATGATTTGATCGTCAGTGTACAAATCTCTAAGCAAGAGTATTTGTTTAAAAATTCCATGCTCAAGCACTCGAGCTATAATAAAAAAATAATCTTTCTTCATGTTTAATTGAGAAGTTTCTATATCCCAAAAACAAGAAGCAAAATATTTTTTAAAAATATCTGTTTTATTGTCCATATGTACATTATAATTGATTAAAGGGTTAAATACAGTTTTTTGTACGAAAAAGCCTGTTACTTTTTTTGCATCAGGATTAATTGAAAGCCATTAAAACTATAGTAAAATTGCTAATTAAGTTGAAAATCATTTTGCAGTGCGATCATCTTTGAAGGAGGATGTATTTAATGGCAAACCAATGGTATTTATCTCGCGACGGACAATCGTTCGGACCTTACTCATGGGACGAAATCGTATCTTTTTCCAAGACTGGCCACCTCAAGCCCCAGGATCAACTATGGAACCCCATGAACAATCAATGGATGCAGGCTGACCAAATCTCAGGCCTCTTTCCTTCTCAAGTAAAAACCCCTCCTGCTCCTCCCAGTCCTCCTCCAGTACGACAAAACCCTGTGCAATACAGTCATCAAGCCCCCAGGTCATCCAGCTCGCACCCGGTCCATTTTAACATCAATTATCCCCCCTCCCTTTCAAGAGGACTACTCATCTTGCGTACTTTATTTGGCTATTTTTATGTAATGATCCCTCATGGCTTTATATTAGCTTTTTATGGTATTGCAGTTAGTTTCGTATTGTTTATCGCCTGGTGGATTGTATTGTTCACGGGCAAATATCCGGAAGGCATGTTTCGTTTTGTTGAAAAATATTTCCGCTGGTATTTGAGAGTTGGAGCGTATATGACATTTATGACTGATGTCTATCCTCCATTTAACGGGGAAGAATAAAGTTTAATCAAATCCAGTGGAATGTTGTGGTCCACGAAAAAATATAAGTTTTTATGGACTTTTTGAGGAACTGTCCCCTCGCCTATGCGATTTCTCTTGATGGGAATTTAATGTGATTTTTACGATAGTGCTGTTTGCGCTTGGTCTGATAGCTTTGATATGGAGCGCCAACCTTTTTATTGATGGTGCCGCTTCAATAGCAAAATTTTACAAAGTATCACCTTTGCTCATTGGTATCCTGATTGTTGGCTTTGGCACTTCTGCTCCCGAATTGCTGGTATCTGCAATATCGGCTTATCAGGGAAGTCCTGGCCTGGCAATGGGAAATGCATATGGATCCAATATTGCCAACATTGCATTAATACTGGGTATTTCTGCTATAGTTCACCCTATCACGGTGCACTCTAAAATACTTCGCAAAGAGCTCCCTGTGTTGTTGTTGTTAAGCATTATTGCAGGATTACAAATTTTAGATGGCAACCTTTCGCGTATGAATGCTCTTTTTCTCCTCATCATGTTTGCATTACTTATTGTATGGACTCTCAAGCAAGCATTCAAAGAATCAAATGATGCGCTGGGGCAAAATGTTTCCACAGATTGTTGTATTCCATCCCTAAACATTAAAAAAGCATGGATATGGCTGATAGCTGGACTGACCATTCTAATTGCTTCGTCAAGGCTTTTGGTAGCTACTGCCACCTCCATTGCGAACTTTTTTGGAGTTTCTGAGCTGGTTATTGGCCTGACTATCATAGCCTTGGGTACTTCTCTTCCCGAGCTTGCATCTTGTTTATGCGCCATTCGAAAAGGAGAATATGATTTGGCACTCGGAAATGTGCTGGGCTCCAATCTTTTTAATACCCTTGCAGTAGTGGGTATTGCAGGGATTATTCATCCATTTTCAGTAGAAACCATAGTGATTCGTCGAGACATTCTCTTGATGATTGTGTTAACGCTATTGCTATTTATTTTTGGCTATGGCATTACCGGCAAGCAAGGCAAAATCAACCGACTGGAAGGCGTATTGCTCTGCTGTATTTATATAGGATATCTTACAGCATTAGTGTTATCTGTTTTATCTTGACGGGCCTGCGTTAAAAGTTATTCCACCCAATAGTTGGGGGCTTCACTTACAATCGCTATATCATGGGGATGAGATTCCCTGACGCTTGCAGGTGAAACTCGCACAAACTTAGCATTGGCGCGTAGTTCATCGATGGTTGCGCATCCGGTGTAGCCCATACCAGCACGCACGCCTCCAAGCAATTGATAGATAAAATCTCTCAATTTTCCACGGTAGGGCACTCTGCCTGCTATTCCCTCGGGGACAAGTTTGCTGACTTCCATCTCATCCTGAAAATAGCGATCTCCGCTACCCTGTCGTATGGCTTCCAGTGAACCCATGCCTCGATATTCCTTATACTGACGCCCACCGTAAAACACTTTTTCGCCCGGGCTTTCGTCCAACCCTGCCAGCAAACTACCCAACATAACGGTATGTGCGCCTGCAGCAAGCGCCTTGATGATATCTCCCGAGTACCGAATGCCTCCATCTGCTATTATGGGCACCCCATGATCATCGCCAGCTTCAGCGCAATCCATGATGGCGGAAAGTTGTGGCATACCTGCTCCAGCAATAACACGAGTCGTGCAAATTGATCCTGGCCCAATACCTACTTTTACTGCATTTGCGCCAGCCTGGATAAGGGCCTCTGTTGCTTTTGCCGTGGCTACATTGCCAGCAATAATATTCAGCTCAGGATATTGCGATCGGATTTCTTTTACCAGATCTATGATCCCCTGATGGTGCCCATGAGCAGAATCTATCACCAAGGCATCGACACCAGCTTTTTCCAGCAATTCCACCCGTTCGTATACATCTTTCGACCTTGAAACCGCAGCACCCACGCGCAACCTTCCCATAGCATCCTTGCATGCATTGGGGTATTGAAGTTTCTTGTTGATGTCTTTGATGGTGAGCAATCCTTTAAGATTGTTATCGTCGTCCACGATCAGCAGTTTTTCTACTTTGTAGTTTTTTAAAATATTTTTAGCCTGGTCGATGGAAGTTCCCACCGGAGCAGTGATCAAATGCTCCCTGGTCATTACTTCGGTAACCCTTTGATCGTAGTTGCTGACAAAGCGAATATCGCGGTTGGTTAAAATCCCCACCAATTTCTCTCCTCGTATAATAGGCACCCCTGATATATGATATTGCTCCATCAGCGCAAGGGCATCTCGTACGGTAGCCTGCTCATTTAGTGTTACGGGATTTGTTATCAAGCCACTTTCAGAACGCTTGACCCTGTCAATTTCCTGAGCCTGCTTTTCGGGGCTCATGCTTTTGTGTATGATCCCTATGCCTCCCTGTCTGGCAAGGTCGATAGCCAGCCTGGATTCTGTAACTCGATCCATGGCAGCGCTAACAATAGGAACCTGAATATCAACATTGGAAGTCAGACGAGTATTCAATGAAACATCTTTAGGTAAAACATTGGAGCTATTGGGAACTAGTAGCACATCGTCGAAAGTGAGGGTTTCTTTAATTACCTTTTGAAAATGTTTCATTTTTTCCTCCTGAATGTGTCATTTTCATTAGTCTATAAAAAAAATCATCATATGCAATAAAAAAAATGAAATCCAACAAGCTTGGTTCTTTTCAGTTAAATGCTGAAATACATCGTTTAATAAATGCTTGATATCCTGTATACTAATAAACATTGAAATAGAAGAATAGAAAGGTTAATCGTGAATATTTTGCTTAATAACAATATTGTTGATTGGGTTTTCGATTTGGATAATTGTCTTTATCCTTTTGACAATGGGCTTTATGAGCATATCAATCACCGCATGAATCAATATATTATTGATCACTGCGAAATATTTCCCGATCAAGTTGATCAAACGCGCAGAAAATATATCAATACTTATGGCAATACCCTGCTGGGCCTGATGCTTCATCACCAGGTCAAACCTGATCATTTTTTAGAGCTTGTGCACGACTTTCCTCTTGAGCCTTTTGTGCAAGAAGACCCTTCCTTGATCGAATTTATCCAGAACAACATGAAAGGGCGCTTATATATCTTTACCAATGCTCCGGGTTTTTATGCAAAAAAAATTCTTGCCCAGCTCAATATCCTCGATAAGGTGCATGATATTTATGATATTCACTTCACTTCCTACCAGGGAAAGCCGCATTCTTCAGCATTTGAGAAAGTCATTGCCCATGCAGGGCTAAATCCTCAATCATGCTTGTTTGTTGATGATATGAAAAAAAATGTCCTGGCAGCAGAAAAAGTGGGTTTTAATGTAGCCCATATTGATACTTCCATTTCGTATAAAAATAATTACTATATTGATTTATTTATACCTACAGTTTTGCAATGTTATGAGAAAAGAGCGTGCCAATGAAAAAAGAAATAGCTATATTGTTTGGGGGCATTTCCAGCGAACATGAGATTTCTATTGTCTCATCCCGCTCTGTAGCTGAGCATCTTTCCCCTGACGAGTACCATATTCACTACATTGGCATCAATGCGCAGGGGCAGATGATGGCTATCGAAAAAGAGCAGTTCAAAAATTTAAAAAAAGTACCGGAAAAAGGGTCAATAGTCCATTTTATTGCTCAAGGTGAAAAAAAAGGTTATTTGAAAGGTGAGATCTTTAGCCCTGTGGATGTTGTGTTTCCCGTGCTCCATGGCACCGGGGGTGAAGATGGATGGATGCAGGGTTTTTTTGATACTCTTCAGTTGCCCTATGTTGGAAGCAATGTGGAAGGCTCCTGTATCTGCATGAACAAATCCATTGCAAAAAAAATGATCACCAATACCTCCATACAGCAAGTTCCCTTTTCCTGTTTCTTTGCTCATGAAGACCTTATGACTATCAAAAAAAACATCCTGGAGAAATTTACTTTGCCAGTGTTTATCAAGCCTTCCCATGGGGGTTCCAGTATTGGCATCAGCAAATGCAAAACCGAAGAAACGCTGATATCGTGCATTGAGCTGGCATTTCAGTATGACCGTGAAATCATTGTGGAACAAGCCATCCAGGGAAGAGAAATAGAATGCAGTGTGCTGGGAGATTACGAAAATATTCGTTCATCACTGCCTGGCGAGATTATTCCTCTTCGAGAATTTTATGACTTTGATGCAAAATATGTAGAGCAAAGCACTCGCCTGGAAATTCCTGCAAACCTGTCCGACTCTCTTGTCAAAAAACTCCAGGAAAAAGCATGCGAAATTTTTCTACAGCTCAGATGCTATGGCATGGCGCGCATTGATTTTTTTGTACAGGAAGAAAAAGAAGAAATTTACCTCAATGAGGTTAATACGATTCCAGGCTTTACGGCTATCAGCATGTATCCAAAACTCTGGGAAATCTCAGGCTTGAGCTATTGCACCCTTTTGGATGAATTGATTCGCCTGGCAGTCCTGCGCAGATTGAAGTATAAATATGGTTAGTTTAACCAGGGGGAGAAAAAAATGAATAAAAAATATCTCTTTATTATTGGTGGTGTCATGTCTTCGCTGGGAAAAGGAATTCTTTCCTCTTCCATAGGGCTTGTATTAAAGTCAAAAGGCTACAAGGTCACCATCCTGAAATTTGACCCTTACCTCAATGTGGACGCTGGTCTCCAAAACCCCTATCAACATGGAGAAGTTTTTGTCACCAATGATGGGGCAGAGACCGACCTGGATCTGGGACACTATGAACGCTATCTGGACATGAATTTGAGTCGACTGAGCAATGTTACCTCCGGATTGGTCTATTCCAGTGTGATTTCAATGGAACGCAGAGGAGATTTCCTGGGCGCCACAGTTCAAGTTATCCCCCACCTTACCAATGAAATTAAACGAAGAATCCTTGAATTGTCCAATTCGGATGATTTTGAAATTACTATTGGAGAAGTAGGAGGCACAGTAGGGGATATCGAGGGACTGCCTTTTCTTGAAGCTATCCGTGAGTTTAAAAACGAACACCCGGATGATGATGTCATCATT
>PXBT01000164.1 GCA_003566815.1 Caldisericota bacterium | reverse complement strand
TGAAATCCGTGGCGGTCGCACCTTTGTCCCCATCCGCTTCATCTCGGAAGTCTTTGAGGCTGAAGTGCAATGGGATGCTGCCACTCGTACGGTAACCGTTATATACGATAAGTAATATTAAAAAATAGGAGTTTGAAATGCAGGATATTGATTTTACTATTCGAAATGTTGCTCAATTTGAAGGTCAGCAAATTACATTGAAAGGCTGGGTTTTTAATCTCCGATCAAGCGGAAAAATTCTGTTTTTAATTGTTCGAGATGGCACAGGGTTTATGCAATGTGTTGTGTCAAAGGCAGAAGTGGGAGAAGAAGCTTTTTCAAAAGGCAAACAGCTTACTCAGGAAAGCTCTGTCATATTGAAAGGGGTTATCAGAAAAGACGCAAGATCCCCCATTGGATATGAAATGGATGTAAATGAATTTGAAATTATCAATATTTCTGAAGAATTCCCTATCGCTTTAAAAGATCATGGAGTTGGGTTTTTGATGAGCAAAAGACATCTTTGGCTAAGATCTCCCAAACAACACGCTTTGTTACGAATTAGAGCAGAAGTGGAACAGGGAATCCGGGATTTTCTCAATCAAGAAGGCTTTGTGCTGATTGACTCTCCAATTCTAACAGGATCAGCAGCAGAGGGCACGACCAATTTGTTTGAATTGGATTATTTTGAAGAAAAAGCCTACCTTTCCCAGACTGGGCAACTATATCAGGAAGCTGCAGCTATGGCTTTTGGTAAAGTATATTGTTTTGGACCTACTTTTCGAGCAGAAAAATCCAAAACTCGGAGACATTTGACGGAATTCTGGATGGTTGAGCCTGAGATGGCTTTTATTGAGTATGAAGATAATATAATTATTCAGGAAAATTTAGTTTTTTACCTGATTCAAAGATGTTTAAAAGAGTGTAGCCAGGAGCTGAAAGCATTGGATCGAGATATCTCAAAGCTTGAGCAAATCAAACTTCCATTTCCTCGAGTTACCTATAAAGCCATGCTGGAGTTTTTAAATACCAAAGGCAGAGAAAAAACATGGGGAGATGATATCACGGGTCTTGACGAAACCATCATATCAGAACATTATGAACAACCTGTATTTATTACACATTTGCCAGTTGAGAGTACCCCTTTTTACATGCTTCCTGATCCTTCCAATCCCAGGGTGGTCTTGGCAGCTGACTTGATGGCACCCGAAGGATATGGAGAAATTGTGGGCGGAAGCCAGCGTGTTCATGATCTGAATCAATTGATCGATCGAATCCGCGAACAGCAACTTCCCGAGGAAATTTACCAGTGGTACATTGATCTTAGAAGGTATGGCACTGTGCCTCATTCTGGTTTTGGCATGGGACTGGAGCGTGTAGTGGGATGGATAGCAGGCATTGACCACATACGCGAAGCTTCTCCATTTCCGCGAACTATTGAAAAAATATACCCATGAGCAACAAGGCAACCGTTGATTCAAAATATGTAAGCCATTTAGGGCATTTGGCAAAAAATCAGCCTTTTGCTCGTTATATATGCTTGAGTCAATCTCATTACCTTAAACAACTCCTGATCTCCATGATTCAAAAGAGACTGGAAAAACTCGAGAAAACAAAACCTGAAGTTTATGTTTTTTATGGAAAAACACTGGATATTCATGAGTGGATGGACAAAGCTGAAAGTTCAAGTTTTTTTTCTTCTCAAAAAATATTGATTTTAAAAGATTTCAAGAGCGTGGAATCAAAAAAATTAAAACAAATTTTATCTGCTCCTGAACATGAGATGGACAATCAAAAAACTGTCTTGATTCTTGAGGAGGGCATTTCTCTAAAAGAAGCAGGAGCTCAGGTGTCAAAGGCTTCCAACAATGGATGGCACATTGTTGATGATGCAACATTGACTAAAAAGCAATGGATGGGCAGACTTCAAAAGCGGTGGGAATGGTATGGGTTGAACCCCCCTGTTGAGTTTATTGAAAAAATTATGAAATTAACCTTAATGGATCTTGATTTGGCAATAGAGCAGGTAGATCGATGGGGATTGCTCTATCATGGAAATGATGCTGTTGATTGGAATCGAATTGACACAAACCATCTTCAACCTGACCAGGCAATTATTTTTAATCTTTCTGACGCATTGTTGTCTCATGATCATGCAAAGTCGTTGAGTATTTATTTTGATTTAACGAGGCAGGGGAAAAGTTCTGAAGAGATTTTTTATTTTCTTCTCAATCATTGTATTTTACTGGGAAAAGTAAAAACAACTTTGGAATTGGCTCAATCCAGTGCAGCAGTTTATGAAGCCTTTAAAGAACTCAACCGATACCGATTGGGAAAGCTGATACAGCAAGCATCAAGCTTGCCTATCCAAAGAATATATGAATCCATAGAAAAGCTATTGATTATTGACAAAAAAAGCAAATCTCAATCAGATACCACGCTGGAAACAATGCTCACAACTACTATAGCTAGCTTATAGCTTTTTTATTTACTGATTAGCTGTTTCTTCTTTTTTAATTCTCTTTATAAGTTTTGACTTTTTGTTTGCAGCATTGTTTTTGTGAATGATGCCTTTTTTGGCAGCTTTATCAATTATTTTTTGTGCAATAACATATTTTTCCATCATTTCCTCTGGAGACTGATGGGGCTTTAAGGTTGCCTTGATTGCATTACGAAGCTTGGTTTTATATATACGATTTCGATTTCTTCGAGTGATCGCTTTTCTTGCTTCTTCAATACCTGATCTCTTGCGTAACATAACTCCTCCATTTTATAAATATTTACATCCTATTTATTTTATGCAGACTTCCCTCTTATGCAAATCTTATTTTTATAAACCATTGGTTCTTGATCTAAATCCAGCTTAATACTTAACTATTTTTTTTACAAATCTTGTCCCTACGATCCCTCCAGCAGGATTTATGAAAGTCAAACAGCCAGGAATGGGGGATTAGATGAGTTATAAAAAAGAGTATTTTATATTCCCAGCCTGGAATAACATTTCTTTTTTTTCTTATTAAGCCATTTATTCCCTCTTTTGCTATTTGTTCTGAAGGACGGAAAAATTTTTGCCACTTTTTTGGAACAGGAAAATTATTTTTTTGATGAAAGGAGCTTGTGGTAGCCCCAGGTTGCAGGCAGGTAACAAAAACCTTGCAAGGTCTCCATTCATAGGAAAGCGCATGAGAAAAAGCATTCATAAATCTTTTGATGGCAGCATAAGTAAGGGTGGATGAGACAGGGAATCCTCCCACAATGGAAGAGACATTTAATATATAGCCATGGTTTTTTTCTGCCATTAATTTTCCAAACATTTGAGACAACAACAAAGGAGAAGTAGCCATGAGTTGTATCATTTGTTGCACTTTTTCAGGATGATTAAATTCATCTTCAGTGCGGATGGCAAAACCAGCATTGTTCACCAGACAATCAACCTCCCAGCCCCAGGACTGAACAGTATGGAGTAGTATTTCTGGAGAAGAAGCTTCAGACAGATCGAGGCTTATACATCGGACATCTATGTTATTAATTTTAGTGATAAAGGATTTGAGCTCATCAAGTTTTTCTTGATTTCTTGAAACTAATATGAGTTTTTGAATGCCTCGATGGGCTAATTCACAGGCCATAGCTCTGCCTATGCCACTGGATGCTCCTGTAATCAGACCGGTATGAAAAGGAAGTGAGTGTTTCATTTGAGGCTCAAAATTTTACTAATTTTATTTTTAAAAGACTCACTCGTTTCCTGGTAATGTCCTTTTCCTTTCAGGTAACTGGTATAAATTGCCTCAGCCGGGCAACGATTGTAACATTTCCAGCAACCTTTGCAGTGAGTTTCATCAAATTTAGGATATTCCATCATATGGATAGCAGAATAGGGACAATCTCTTGCACAAAGGCCGCATTGTACACATTGCTTTGCATCCAGATATTTAAAACCCATTACATGATGGGCAATGTTTCTTCCAGGCGGGCTGAAAAAATAGTTGATAAAGCTTAATCTGAATTTTGCTTCAAGGATTACTCGACCCTCTGATGCAGAGTGAAGCAAATCTTTTAATATTTTAGCAAACATTAAAAATCGCTTCAAACTTCCAGGCCCTGGAGCATTGGAAAAAGTAAACCCTTTTGAGCGAAGAGGCGGGTAGCTTTCAGGGCATTTTAATGTATGTCCTGCTATGATATTAAAATTACGTGCTTGCAATAATTCTTTAAACTGAATCATAGCTGTACCTGATATGCTGCTGTGAGTGAGCATGATAAAAGCATATCGGGGTTTACTGATGACAGGAATGCTTTTTATCCAATCCAGCACTTTGGGTGGCAAACCAAAGAATTCAACAGGAGAAGCAAAACCAAAAAAATCGTAATGAAGAGGATTTGGTGTTGGATTGACCGACATATCGCACAATTCAATGGGAAAATCGGAAAGGTAGGATGAAAGACAATATGCCAGATGAGCAGTGTTTCCAGTTGTGGAAAAATAGCATATTATGCCTTTTATTTTTTTGTGTTGCTTCAGATTCATGTTATTCATTATAACGATGGTTCATCAATGTTCCATGTGCCAATAAAAAGCTTCACAAAATGGGGGATGAAGTAAAATTGATGGGCTATAGCCTTTGAGGTGAGGTTGGGCTATACTTGAAACTCCATAATGAAACAAAGGAAGGGCGGGTAGTTCTTCCATCAGTGTAAGATGCAGAGAACCTAAGTGCAGATATCTATGCACAGGGTTTAGTTCTCGAAAGATTCTCAAACTCAGTTCATCTACGAAAGGATGAGAAATAGCTGAATAATTTTGCCCAATATAATTATTAAATGGTGAAGGCACCATGGTGGAATGTGTCAGGGTATACAGATTGGATTCAGGAGTAAAATGCCAGGCAAATATGCAAGCTGTAGCACCATCAAAAGACCGTTTTCCAAGCACTTCATTGAAAAATATTTCTGGATCTACAGTAAGTTTAACCACTTCCAACCCTAATTTTTCCCATTGAGAAGCAATATAGGTAAGGTTTTTTTCTCGATAATCATGTCCTTGGGGAGTTATCAGGGTTATTGTAAAAATTTCATCATCTTTCTTTCTTTTTTGATGTTCAGGGTCCAGCTTCCATCCAGCCTTTTCCATGAAAAGGGATGCTTTCTCCATATCAAATTCGTAATAAGGCAGTTGCTCCTTATTAAATGCAGGGTGATCAGAAGGAAGCCAGCCAGAAGCAGGGTAATCAACCTTTTGGCGGGGTGTTGTTAATAATTTTCGATCTATACTTAGCAACAATGCTTTTCTAACTTTCAGATCTGCAAGAAAAGGGTGGTCAATATTGAGGCTGACATGTTCCCATGAAAGAGAAGGAGTTAAAAAAACAGAAAATGAATCTTTTTGTTCTCCCAGTCTCAATGAGAAATTGGGATCATATTTTTGACCCCAGATTAAATCAATCTTATTGTCGATTAAAGCATCGATAAGATTTATTTCATTATTAAATTTGATGATTTGAATAGTTTTAATTAATGGAGATCCAAGAGCATAATTTGTATTGGCTCTAAAAATATAATCGCCATACCCATTTTTTTGAAGAAAAAAAGGTCCAGCATGTATTGTTGGAGGATAGTTTGATGGTTTTGCAATATCTTCATAAAACTCTTTCATATGAAAAGGCAACACATGAATAAATTTATTAGCTTTTAAATAAGGTTGTTTCCAATAGCTTCGAAAAGTGTAATCGTCAATAGCCTCAACACTTTCTATCCATTCAGAAAATTCCGAAAAACTATCTTTATCGGGCAATTTATGCAGATTGTTGAAAGCAAAAACAGCATCATGGGCATTTAATGGGTATCCATCAGACCATTTTAAACCTTTTCGAAAATGAAAAGTGATTTTCATCCTTCCATCATCAAAAATTTTCCATCCCCCGTTTTCAATGGTCGGAATTTCTTGTATCAAAATGGGATAGTGGCTCCAATGCTGATCTTTTTTGCTAATTACAGGCGCATAGGTTAATGGCAGGGTAAATGTTTCATGAAATGTGCTCTGGTTTTTTTCATTGTTGATTGTTCCAATGGAAAGGCTTCCTCCCCTCCGAGGTGGATGGATAAGCTTATAGAGGCTGAATGCAGCTTCTCCTTTGTTTAACGAACGATAGGGTTCAATCCATCGAAATTCGTTGTCTACCCTCCATCGGTAGCTCATCAATTGATGCTCTGGAGCATAAACAAGAGAAAAAATAGCTCTGATTTCAAACGAAAGATCTTTGTGTCCATCTTGAGCAAAAATGACTGGATGACTATTTTCTAACGCTTGTGTTTCGAGTATTGCTCCCCCTTTGGCTCGGATAATCCATTTAGCTGCATTTGCGCGAATCAAAGGATCATCAGGGACAAAGTTTTCATTATCATTAACTATTCCTTTATCAAATGCCCAGGAGATTGAAGGGTAATATGGATGATCATTAAAGAGGCTATCGATGAAATTTTGATTGGCATTATTTTTGTCTGAATGAGTATCAAGAAAGTCTGCAATGCGATGGAGCCAATTTAGAAATTCACCTTGCTTGATGGTTTCATATGGACGAGCTAATTCAGCATAGCTTAGAACCTGAGCATGTAGCAAAAAATCAAAGTAGGTTTCAAGCCAGTTCCATTGAGATGGATCATATTCTGAAGAAAGTCCTGTCCAGTCATAATGTGGAGCTTCCATGTCTGATAAAGATTTTTGAGCTACTGGAGCATTTAATGACCAACAACCGACAAGAGAGCAAAAAAATAAGTTCAATACGATCAAGGTAAGATATTTTTTAATATTCATCATTTTTCCTCTTTATTCTCCATAATCATTATACAACAGGAAGAAAAAACAGGTCCCTTTTGTATAAAAAAAGTTTATTAACAGTCTGATATGTATTATAATTAGCCTGAAAGAAGATTTTGAGTAAGGAGGGCAATCGCAGAATCGTATGATTTTGAGGAAAGTCCGGGCTCCATAGAGCAGGGTGCTGGTTAATCGCCAGTGAGGGTGACCTTAAGGAAAGTGCAACAGAAAATACACCGCCGTTAACGGTAAGGGTGAAATGGTGAGGTAAGAGCTCACCGGCAATCAGGTGACTGGTTGGCTTGGAAAACCCCACCTGGAGCAAGATCGATAGAAAACACTGGAATGTTGCTCGCAGAGTTTTCGGGTGATCGCTTAGATAAATGATTGCCACCTGCCATACAAGACACTGGTCTTTCAGCAGGTACAGAACCCGGCTTATTCTTTGCTCAAAATCTTCTTTTCGAAGAACAATGAACCAGAACACATCTTTTCATCAACCAGTTTTTTTTGAAAATATCCATGAACTTTTGAGAATTCAGCCAGGTCAGATAGTAGTGGATGGAACTTGCGGCGAGGGAGGTCATGCAGCCTTGCTGGCTCCTTGTGTATTGCCTGATGGAAAATATATAGCAATTGATAGAGATGGACAAATTCTCGAAAAAGCAAAAAATAGATTAATGCATTATTCTCATATTGACTGGTTCAATGAGAATTACTCCTCTATTCAAGAAATTTTAGCCAGACTTGAAATCCAACAGATTGATCGCATGATAGTTGATCTCGGTTTATCTATGTTTCACCTAAGAATCATGGAGCGAGGATTCAGCTTCTTGTCAGAAGAAGAGCTGGATATGCGATTTAATCCTGCAGATAGCCCGTTATCTGCATTTGATGTTATTCATTATTTTTCAGAAAGTGAAATTTCCGATATACTGTATTCATTTGGAGAAGAAAAAATGGCTCGACGGATTGCTAAAAAAATTGTGGACAAAAGGGGAGAAAAGCCTATAAAAACTTGCAGGGATTTAGCCAAATTGATTGCCAGCGTAAAAGGTTTTTCCAAAGGTTCTCATCCTGCCACTCAATCTTTTCAAGCTCTTCGAATTTATGTTAATGCAGAGTTGCATCATTTGAACTTATTGCTGAGCCAGTCGCATTTAATTTTTTCAAAAGGAGCATTGATGGCTTTTATAACCTATCATTCCATAGAAGATAGAATTGTTAAGCGTTTTGCCATTGAAAGCCCATTTTTTTATATGAGAGAAAAAAAACCTTTGACCCCATCTCAGGAAGAAATATCCCGGAATCCTGCAGTCAGAAGTGCAAAACTTCGAGTGTTAGTGAGATCTTGAATGAATTTCATACAGCGTCTTTTTTTAATATTTCTTCTTTTTTTTGTTTATGCAATCGCAGATGTTAATTATTTAATCAGATTGGATCAGCTTGGCAAAGAACAAGAACGCACTATCGAACTGGAAAATCATTTGGCAGACCTCAAAGTTCTGCATAGCAAGCTTTACAATTACGATATAATTCGCGAAAAAATTCTGAATGATGAGGATCTGGGTTTTCGACCAGCGGAAGAAAGTGAAATTATAAGGTGGTCTCCATGAAAAAAGCAAGAAAACTTCAACATCATGCAACTGTAAAAATTCGTGTCATTCTTGCAGGTTTTTTTATGACTCTGTTGACTATTTTTATTATTTTTGCCTTACTCCAGGTATCACTTTTCAATCCAGTCGTAAAGCTTTATGTTCAAGGGGCGGATCCTGAAACAGTTAGAACAATTTTAGCTCGAAGAGGACAGATCCTGGACAGGAATGGCAACATTTTAGCTGAATCAGTGGATGCGCATTCTCTTTGGGTTAACCCAAGAGCTTTGAAAGATCCCGAAATGTTTGCAAGTCTTGTAGGTCCTATTATTGAGATACCTGAGCAGCAAATTATCGATTTGATTCATGCCAATAGCGAGCGTTTTTTTGTGTATGTTCGACGAAAAATTACTACCTCTCAAATGCAGGATATTCTTCAATTTCGAAGACCGAGAAACTTTGATTTTGGCTTTGAGCCTGATCAAAGAAGAGAATATCCAAAGAACCGATCAGCTGCCAGTTTGATTGGATGCGTAGGAACTGACAACAGTGGATTGAGCGGACTCGAGTTTACTTTCAACGAAGAGCTCAATGGAATACCAGGAAAACAAATTGTTTATCAAACTTTTGCAGGCGATCGGGTGCCATATTCTTCTGATTTGATTCAAAAGCCAATGCCTGGGTATTCATTGTTGACCACGATTGACTATACTTTGCAAAATATTGTGGAAGGTATCCTGGAAAAACATATTCATCGATGGAATGCTGTTGGTGGCGTGGCTGTGGTTATGGATCCAGGAACGGGAGAAATACTTTGTATGGCCAGTCGTCCTACTTTTGATTTGAATCAGGGTGCACGATTTATCGAAAATCCCAATTATTTTAATAAAGCAGTTTCCATGAATTTTGAACCAGGCTCAGTGTTTAAAACAATCATTGCCGCCTCAGCTCTTGAAGAAGGAGTCTTGAGCCCCATGACCATGTTAAACTGCACAGGAAGCGTTCGCATAGCTGATGCAAGAGTTCAATGCATGATTCCTCATGGAGAACAAAATCTGGCTGATATTTTAAGAAATTCATGCAACGTGGGTTTTGTGGAAATTGGCATGAAAATGCGTGAGAGAATGCATCGCTATGCCATGCGATTTAATTTGGGATCGGCTTTGCCTATCAGAATATTTGGCCAGGAGAGAGGCATTGTTCCGACTCCGGAGAAATGGCATGAAACTACCTATGCAACTTTTTCTTTTGGCCAGGGATTGACAGCTAC
Organism: Caldisericota bacterium; assembly: GCA_003566815.1. GTDB lineage: Bacteria > Caldisericota > Caldisericia > UBA6126 > UBA6126 > T3SED10-260. The sequence goes on along the minus strand of PXBT01000164.1, from coordinate 14,813 downwards.
TCCTCTACAAATTATAACCAGCTATGCAGCTCTTGCTAATGATGGAAAAATGATGAAACCTATGATTATAAGAGAGCTTAGAGACCATCTTGGTCATCCAGTGGAGATTTTTGAGCCAACATTGATGAGAAGTATTGTTTCTTCTCAAACAGCAAGAGAGATCAAACTTGCTCTGCGCAATTCCATTCATCATCCGAGGGGTACGCACCAAGCTGTAGTAGAGGGGATATCAATCGCTGGAAAAACAGGAACTGCAAAGAAAGTCGTTGATGGAAGATATGTGGATGACAGAGTGGTCACCTCTTTTGTAGGTTTTTTTCCTGCAGAGAATCCTCAGTATGTGATTCTTGTTTCATTGGACGAGCCCAGACCAAGTCATGAGGCTTATGGGGCTACAGTGGCAGCGCCCATTTTTAAAGAAATTGTCCAGTGGATGCAGTCCCATATGCTTTTAACCCAATGAAAATAAAGCAACTGCTTTGTCCCCTTGATCTGGCTGAAGAGTTGCAACTTCCAGATCTTGAAATAAGTGGTTTGGCCATTGATTCTCGCTGTGTTATTCCAGGCAATCTTTTTATTTGCCTTCAAGGCAATCAATTCGATGGACACCAGTTTATACAACAAGCTATAGACCGAGGCGCAACAGCAATATTGACAGAAAAAGGGGTGCATAGTTTTGATAGGGTTCCAGTTCTGAGAACCTTTTCCACCAAAATAGCTTACAGTTTGCTTGCGCAACAGTGGACTCATCAATCTTGGAAAAAAATGAGACAAATTGCTGTAACAGGAACCACAGGAAAAACTACTCTTGCCTGGTTCATCTATCAACTCCTCAATGCTTTGGGTGAGAAATGTGGCTTTATTGGTACAGCTGGTTATTTTGCAGGGGAAAAGGAATTGCCTGTCAAGCTTCAAGGTCCTTTGACCACTCCTATGCCAGGAGAGTTGCATAATCTTTATCAATCCATGCTTGCCAACGAATGCAAATCAGTGGCTATGGAGGCAAGCTCCTTTGGCATTGCTGAAAAAAGGCTTTATGGCATGCAATTGGATACAGCATTATTAACCAACCTTTCTTTTAATCACCATGTTGCATATCATGGAAGTTGGATGGAATATGTCAAGGCAAAAAAAGAACTCTTTTACATGGTGCATGAAAAGGGTTCAATTGTGCTTAACGCAGATGATTCTTGCGTTGAAAAGTTTATTTTGCCTGAAAAAAAACTCTATTTATATGGTAAATCGGAGCAGTCTGATGTAAGAATTGACAAAATATGCCATAAAATTGATTGTATTGAGGTGACTTTAAGTTATAAGGGTAATCATTGGCATATCAATGCTCCTTTTCAGGGTGATTATCAGGCATGGAACCTGGCTGCAACATTCTGCGCAGGTTTATCTATGGGATATGACCCTGGCCTTTTGACAGAAAAAATGAAGCATATCAAGGGTGCTCCAGGTAGATGGGAAGTGCTGTTGTCCTCTCGACCCTTTACTGTTGTAATTGACAAAGCCAATACTCCTGTTGCTTTTCAATCTATTAAACGCATGATCAACAAAAACCCTTATGCAAAAAAAATTGCAGTTTTTGGTAATTTTGGGGGCGGAGATCATAAAGAGCAGTGTATGCTTGCGAAATTAATAGAAGAAACATATGATTTATTGATTCTTACGCTCGATGATCCGGGAGAAGAAAATATAGAGCAAAATTTTAACACTTTTATGAGTTTTTTTTCTGATGCCTTTAAGCCCTGCATCAAAAAAGTTGCATCTCGCATGAAGGCATTGGAATCTTCTTTGCAGCTTGCGCAAAAGAATGATTTGATCGTAGTGTTGGGCAGAGGCAATCAAAAAGATTTTTTCTTCAAAAATAAAAAAATTCCTTTCAATGATGTTGAGATAATGAAATCTCTTCTTGAAGAAAGAGGTTTGTTGCATTGTGAAAATTGATTTACCCACTTTGACTGATTGGCTGGGAGGCATCCGAGTGCTTTCAGGGTATGAAGTTGAGGATATCCCTCCCTTTCAATGCAGAATGTATGTTGATTCGAGAGATATGGAACCTGGGGGGCTGTTTGTTTGTTTTAAAGGAGAGAACACTGATGGGCACTTCTATGTAAGGAATGCTATTCAAAATGGCGCTCAGGGTATCGTAACAGAGCATGTTGTAAAAGTTGAACAGGCTGGAGTATTTCAGATTCATGTGGCTTCAACTCGCGAAGCACTGAAAAAATTTGCAAATCATGTGCTTTGCGCCATACAGCCCGGAACGATTGGGATTACGGGCTCAGCAGGAAAAACTACCACTAAAGAACTTGTGCAGGCTATATTTGGCCAAGCTTTTTCAACTTTCGGCACTTTGAAGAACTATAATACTCCCATTGGAATCCCATTGAGTCTGGCTCAAATGCCATGGGATGCAGCCTATTTTATTGCAGAAATGAGTGCTTCCTGCCCTGGAGAATTGGAAGAAATTTTGAGTTTTGTCTGCCCCAGTTATGGGATTATTACAAGCATAGGAGCCTCACACCTTGAGTTCTTTAAAGGAGTCGAGGGAGTTTATGAGGAAAAAATCAAGCTTGCAAAAAACATCAATCAAAAAGAATACTGTTGGATGAATGGTGATCAAGATTGGGCAAAAAAGGCTATTTCCGAGAACATCCCTTTAACAAGCTATGGTTTTTTATCGTCCAATGATGTTTATGCTGAAAACGTAAGGACAGAAAACATGGGCATCAGCTTTGATGTTCATTCTCATGGCACCCAATGGAAAAATTTTTATATCAGGGGTCATGGCAAACACTTGGTGCTGAATGCCTTGCCTGCAATCGGAATAGCTATCAACGAAGGCATTGCTCAGGAGACCATACGAAAAGCATTGAACAATTTTTCTCCTGGAAAAGGAAGAGGGAGATGCCTGAAATTAAAAAACCAATTGTTGATTTTGGATGAATCTTACAACGCAAATCCTTTATCCATGAAGACTTCGTTAGAAGCATTGTTGAATATGCCTTTTTCTCGTAAAATAGTAGTATTGGGCGATATGCTTGAACTGGGGGAAAAAGCCTGGGAATTGCATTTAGAGCTTGGTAAATGGATATCAAGCCATGAAACAGAGTTTGAAAAGATTATTTATGTGGGGAAATATGGAGAAGCTGTAAAGGAGGGGGACATGCACAATCGTTCACGATATCATTGTGAAGCAAGCTGGAAAGAAGCTTTCGATTTGCTTGTCAGCATTCCTCTTCATGAGACCACAATTTTGATTAAAGCATCCAATGGAGTAGGCTTGTTCAAGCTGGTGGAAGCATTGGAGGAAAAATACTCATGATGGCAATACTTGCTTTTATGATAGTTTTTGTTAATATGCCCTGGTTTATACGCATCATGAAGAGCAGGCAAATTGGTCAAATTGTTAGAGATGAAGGTCCTTCCTCCCATTGGTCCAAAAAAGGGACCCCCACTATGGGTGGCTTGATAATGATAGGAGCTCTTTTAATATCAGTTATACCTGTTTATTTTCATATAGATTTATCAGCTTCTTTCGGCTGGATGATATATATGACTCTTGCCTATGGTTTTATTGGTTTTTTGGATGACTTTAAAAAAACAATAAAAAAATCTGCATATGGGCTGAAAGCCAGGGAGGATATTGCTTTACAGATACTCCTGGCTATACCCTTTATCTTTTTTATGATGCATGGTATCCCTTCTATTTCCGCTATCATAGGGCTCTCACTCTTTTATTTACTAGTTATCCTTTCTGTAACCAATGCAGTCAATCTAACCGATGGACTGGACGGATTGTTGGCAGGAGTTGCTTTGCCTATTTTTATTTTTTATATTTTTTATGGTTATTATGCAGGTTTTCCAATGGTTTCTCAATTTGCCATGATTTTCGCTGGAATCATAGGTGGTTTTCTTTTTTTTAATGCTTACCCTGCCAGGATTTTTATGGGCAATACTGGTTCTTTTGCTATTGGAGGAGCGATAGCAGGCATGGCGTTGATAACTTCTACAGCCTGGGTGCTCTTGATATTGGGAGCAATATTTGTGCTTGAGGCTTTATCAGTAATGCTTCAGGTAAGCTGGTTTAAATATACTAAAAAAAGAGAAGGGGAGGGCAGAAGAATATTTCGAATGTCTCCTATTCACCATCATTTTGAGCTCCTGGGCTATCCAGAGCCACTTATTGTGACAAGATTTTGGATTATTCAGTCTATTTTTACTTTGCTTGCCTGGCTATATGTAGCCAGGTTTTTTTAAGAAGTCAGGGGGGGGATATCACTGCATGCAAACTCATGGCCTTCAGGTTAAAGACAGGAAAGTCACAGTTTTTGGCATAAAAAAAAGTGGCATCGCCGCCATAGAGCTACTTGTCTCAAAAGGAGCAAAGGTTTTTGCAACAGAAAAAGAGTCCGAAATAGAATCTTCCGCCATTGTTTGGATGGAAGACATAGGTGTTGAGTTTGAGCTGGGTTTTCATTCGAGAAAAAGCATTGAAAATAAAGACTTGATTGTTATATCTCCGGGAGTTAATCCTCAATTACCGATTTTACTGGAAGCCAGAAAAATGAATATTCCTGTTATTGGTGAAGTTGAATTGGCTTATCAGCTTAGCAATGCAAGGTTTCTTGCAGTTACGGGAACCAGCGGCAAAAGCACTACCGTGGAACTTATTGGAGCAATACTTTCAAAGCATATTCCAGGGGTTTATGTTTGTGGAAATATAGGAGTGCCTTTGTCCAGGATTATTTTAAACAATATGGGAAAAAAGCTAAACCTTGTAGTTGAAGCAAGCTCTTTTCAACTCGAAACGATACACTCCTTCAAGCCTGAAATAGCGGTTTTTCTAAATTTTAATGCGGATCATATGGATAGGTATTCCAATTTACAAGAATATTTCAGAGCAAAAACAAGAATTTTTGAAAATCAGACTGGCGATGATGTGGCTCTGTTAAACTACGAAAGCCCTATGCTCAAAGATCTTATTTGCGGCTCCTCAAAGAGATTGTATTATTCTCATCATCAAAAACTAAAAAAAGGTTTTTATGTTGAAGATGGTCTGGTTAATATGGATGTGGACGGTTTGCCTTGCTCAAAGGTTCCTCTTAATGGCTATCAACTCCCTGGAATGCACAATCTTTCCAATGCAGTAGCTTCCATCGCAGCAACCTACTTGTTTTTAAAAGAAGATTTTTGCCCGGAGAAGACTTGTAGTGCGCTCAAAGAGTTTAAAGGATTGGAGCATAGGTTTGAAAAAGCCGGCGAGTTTAATGGAGTGGTTTTTATTAATGATTCAAAATCCACCAAGCCTCAAACCACTGAAGTGGCGATTGCATGCTTGAGTCAACCAACAATTCTGATACTGGGTGGCTCAGACAAAGGCAATGATTTTACAGATCTTGCTTTATTAGTTGCAAATCATCCATGGATAAAAAAGGTAATAATAACAGGAAAAACTCAAAGAAAAATCAAGCATGCTTTTGATGCGATTGGATACCGATCTTATAAGCTTACTCCATCTTTTAAAAGTGCTGTTTTTGAATCTATTGTTCGAAGCAATAAAGGAGATATGGTTTTACTTTCTCCTGCTTGTGCGAGTTTTGATGAGTTTGTTGATTTTGAGCAAAGAGGGCGAGTTTTTAAGCAACTGATACACGATGCTTTTCGTCAACATAACAATGACTAAAAAAAAGGGCATCTCGATACATGATTTGCTATTCTGGCTGATTATTTTTCTCACAATTTTTGGCTTGCTAATGAGCCTATCAACTACAGCAACCAGCTATTTTACTATTGGAAGCGTTCTGCCTTTCAGAGAGTTTACCAAGCAGGCCTTGTTTGCTTTTATAGGAATTTTGCTCATGATTTTTATGAGTAGGATTCCCATGCGATTTTGGAAAAAAATGGCCCTTCCCTTTTTTTTATTATCATGCTTTCTTCTGGTGGTTGTTTTGATCCCTCCTTTTTATGTTGAAGGTATTTATAATGAAGCAGGAGAAGCTGCTCGAAGATGGCTTCGAGCGGGTTTTTTTTCTTTTCAGCCCTCTGAGCTGGCCAAGCTTGGCTTGATCTTAATGGTTTCCTATATCATGTCTCTCTTCAAAGGGAGGATGAAGTTGGGAGATTTTTTCAAAATATTGCTCTGGATCCTGGTGCCGGTTTTTTTAATCTATGTTGCTCCAGATTTCAGCACTGCTGCTTTTCTTTTATTTTTGGGCATGTTGGCAATGGCAATTGGAGGGACTCCGGTCAAGTACTTTGTGCTTACTTTAGTCCCCGTGTTAATTGGAGGATTGGTGGTTCTCTCAAGATCTGATCGTTTAATGGGGAGAATTATCAGTTATCAGAATGTTTTTCAAGACCCAGCCAACAGTGGTTATCAGGTGCTTCAATCTTTTATAGCTATTGCCAGGGGTGGATGGTTTGGGCAGGGATTAAATCGGGGCAGTCAAAAATTTTATTCTCTTCCTGAAGCACAAACTGATTTTGTATTTGCTGTAATTTGCGAAGAGTTTGGCTTGTTGGTCAGCTTTTTTGTAATTTTTGCCTTTTGCATGCTTTTATTTTTAGCGCTGAAGGTTTCCATAAAATCCAAAGATAGTTTTTCTTCTATTTTATCCGCCATGATAGGGTTTCATCTTTTTCTACAGGCAATGTTGCATATTGCTGTTACTTTGGGTATCGCTCCACCCACTGGGATTCCTCTTCCTTTCATTAGCATAGGGGGCACTGCTTTGGTGGTTTATCTCGCTGAAGTTGGTATTTTGCTGAGATTGGCAAAAAAAGCGGAGGCTAACCCATGAAATGGTTTTTTCCTGAGCAAAAAAAAGTACATTGCATAGGAATTGGTGGAGTCGGGATGAGTGCTTTGGCATGGTATCTAAATGATTTGGGGTGGAAGGTTAGTGGCTCGGATATTAATGATTTTAGAATGAGAAAGCGCCTGGAGAAAAAAGGGATCAAGGTTTATTTGTATCATGATGAAAAGCATGTCAGACAATCTTCCATGGTAATTTATTCTTCAGCCATCCCTGAACACCATTCCGAGATAATGAGAGCTCGTACCATGAAAATACCGGTATTTGAACGAATGGAAGCAATAAAAGATTTGTTGGAGTCAAAAAAGCTAATTGGTGTTTCAGGAAGTTATGGAAAAAGCACTACTACAACTTTTGTATCCTCTATGATGCGCAATGCTGGGTTGGAGCCCAACTGGCTCATAGGGGCAGATTTGCTTGAATATCCTCCGGCATTTGTTTCAAAGGCTCCATGGTTGGTGCTTGAATGCGATGAAAGCAAAAAACATTTTCTTGCTCTTCATCCTTTTGTTGCCATTATCAGTAATGTTGGGCAGGATCATTTGCAGGAATATCATGGCTCCATGAATGAATTGGCCAACACACTTATGGAATTTGCTTCCCGTGTGCCCAAAGAGGGGTTGATTGTATTAAATGGAGACGATCCTCTGCTATTTAAATTTAAAGATTATATTAAAGATAGAAACATTATAACCTGTGGTACCACTCTATTGTCTGATATTCGTTTTTCTGAGCTTCAGCCTTTTTGGGATGGCAGTCATTTTTCCACCAGGTTTACTTTGATAGATTCGACTCAAACCCCCAGGAAAGTTCAGATTCCCATGCCTGGTTGGCAAAATGCATTGGATGCAGTGATGGCATGGACTGCAACTTCCTATCTTTCTCCAGAACAATCACTGGATGTTTCCCTTTTTAATCAACTACCCTCCCTGGATAGAAGATTGGAGCATAAGGGATCTTTCAAGAAAACCCTTCTGTTTGATGATGAAGGGGATAGCCCTGAGGTTATTCGTTTGGCATTGCAAACCTTGAGAAGCTATTTTCCTGAAAGGGCTTTGGTGCCTATTGTTCAACCTCATCGATATTCCAGGCTTTCTTTCCTTTTTGAAGAGTATGCCAAAGTGTTGCTGGAGGAATCATCGGATATCATCCTCATGCCTGTTTATAGTGCAGGAGAAAAAAGTCAAAATGAGCTGAAGTCAGAAGATTTGGCTCAAAAAATCCTTTCAATGGGGTTTGCAGGAAGTCTGTATCAGGCAGACGATCACCAGGATGCCATTAAAAGGGCAAGCATGGATATGGGAAAAGAAAAAATTTTTGTGACCCTGGGGCCAGGGGATGTATGGAGGGTGGCCGATGGATTGTCCGAAATCATTTCGTCGCTATCCTGAGCTGGAAAAAAAAGTCAAGGGAGTGCTACGATACGGCGAGCTTCTTTCACTTCATACTACTTTCAGGTTGGGCGGACCTGCTGAAGTATTTATTATTCCCTCCTGCATGGAAGAAGTTTGGGAAATATCAGACTTTGCAAAAAAAATGAATCTCTCTTTTTATGTTATGGGCATGGGAAGCAATTTATTAATTTCTGATGAAGGTTTGCAAGGTATAGTGGTAAAAATTGCTCAACCTATGGATGACATTGAGTTTACAGAAAATAGCATAATAGCAGGAGCAGGTGTTCGCTGTGCTCAGTTGATTGCTCATTGTATCAGGCAGGGTCGTGAAAGTTTTGATTTTATGGCAGGCATCCCAGGAACACTGGGGGGTGCGGTTGCCATGAATGCAGGTACTCAGGGTCAATCCATAGGGGACAGACTCCGATCAGCCTGGATATATGACAGAAAACTGCAAAAGTGGACACAATTCAGGCAAAATGATTTTTGCTTTTCTTATCGAAAAAGCATTTTAAGTAATATGGATCGATGGATTGTTTTGCAAATGGATCTTCAAGTTGGCATCAGCAATCCGGATGAAGAAATTATTAAAGTGAGAAAAAACTTATATGCTCGGAAACTTGCCCAGCCTTTGCAATATGCCAATGCTGGCTGTATCTGGAAAAATCCTCCCGGCAAGGCAACGGGAAAACTGATTCAGGATTTGGGGCTTAAAGGATACAGCCATGGAAATGCAATGATATCTCATGAGCATGCCAATTTTATTATTCACCATGGAAAAGCTGATGCAAATGATGTTTTTCGTCTAATTTTAAAGGTTGAAGAGCAGGTCGAAAAAAAATATGGGATAATATTGGATAGAGAAATTAAAATTTTAGGGAAATTTTAGGTTTAAGTTTTGCCTGAAATGATTATAATCATAATAAATGGTCGGAATAGGTTTAATTGTTCTAATTTATATAACACAGGAGGCTGTGAATGAAAAGAATTAAGCTTTTATTGGCATCATTTGTGGTGATGTCTTTATCTTTATCTGTATTAGCTGGCTGTGGCCAGCGCGCTCAACCCATTGAGCGAGATGATTTGACAGTTCATGCCCGAGGCAGAATACCTGAGTATCCGGGTACAATTGATTTTGACTGGTCAGAGCTCCCTGATGAACAGGATCCTGAGTTTTTTGAATGGTCAGAAAAATTTATGTACCGATTGCTCTCTCTCAATCTGGTCAGCGAAGATGATGTGAAAGTACCTTCAAGAGCTATATCGAGAGGTGAATTTATTGACTGGATTGTCCGTGCCAAAGAATATGAGCTCATTAGCAGTGGACACAGTTTTAATGATGTCCCTCGAGGCCATATTTATCATGATGCTATCATTACAGCCGTAGAACATGGTGTGGTGGAGGCAGATGCCAGTTTTGATCCGGATGAGGATCTGATTCGTTCTGATGCAGCTATATGGCTGGTCAATGCTGCTGGCGAAAAAGCCATTGAAAAGGCTGCAAACTTTGATGAGCCTCTTATTCCCGCTCAGGATGGCTATTATGAAGTTCCCGACGAAGCCATAGGAGCATTAACAGTTTGCTATTGGAATGATTTTCAGTTGATGTATTATCGATGGAGAATGTTGGGGGACATAAAGAGCGATTTTCGCTATATTATGCCCAACGATCCCATGCTGGTAGCTGAAGCTGCTCACTCTGCCTATATGTTGATTTATCCTCCCGTTCGTGGTGAATCGCTCACCATTGGCCAGTCCCAGGAGCCTAAAACACTTTTCTCCGGCTTGGATCAAATGAGTGCTATGAGTCAGATTACAGAGCTCCTTTATGGTGGAATTGGTGTGAGCTATGATGAACAATGGGCTATTCATCCTGTAATGGTAAAGCGTATTCCTACACAGGAAAACGGCCTTTGGGTGGTCAATGAGGACGAAAATGGTGAATTTCAAAATATGCATGTCACCTTTGAACTTCGTCAGGGTTTGAAATGGGCTGATGGAGCCCCTATAACAGCGGATGATTTTCTTTTTAGTCGATATTTATCTGCTCATCCTGCTTTTCCAAACATCAAAACGGAAGTCAATTTATGGCAGGATGAAGTAGAAAAAATAGATGACTATACATTTCGACACCACTGGAACACTCCTTATTTATTTGCAAACCTTCTTGCAGGATGCATGCCAAGACATTATTTTGAAGAAAAATATGATTATCATCTTGAGCCTTATAGCCTTCATGATCCCAACTATTATATTCCACCTTCAGAAGAGAATCCTGATGGTTTTAAATCTGAAAGATTTTTAGCCGATGAAGCATTTATTCTAAAAGCTGCAAACGATGAGCGATACAATACTAATCCTTTGCATGCAGGCCCATATAAAGTTCGGCGTTGGGAAGAAGGGCAGTCCATCATTCTTGAACCCAATGAACATTTTATTTTTGGTCGACCCTTGTTGGATAGCGTGACTTTCCGCACGATTGAAAGCACCGATACTTTGCTGGCTTCTGTCATGGCATGCAACCTTGACATGACCTTGACGGGATTGACTTACGATCAGGCTGTACAGCTACAGCGAAGAACTGATATCAAAGTACCTGTGTTTACCCCCTCTCTAACCTGGGAACATATCGATCTTAATGTTGACGACCCAGTGTTGAGTGATCTTCGTGTACGCAGAGCACTTTTGCATGCTATTGACCGTGAATCCATATCCATTGAGTTTTTTGATGGCAAGCAACCTACTGCTCATGCCTGGCTTCCCCCAAGACATCCTGCTTATGATGAAGAAACTGTTCACCGTTATGAATATGATCTTGAAAAAGCGGCCGAGCTTTTGGATGAAGCTGGATGGATACTTAACGAAAGAACAGGCATTCGCGAAAAAGACGGGCAACCTCTCGAGATCACCTTTATGACAACTGCAGGCAATCGTCAGCGTGAAGAAGTGCAGGCTGTTATCATTTCCAATTGGAGAGATGCAGGCATTCGAGGTGAAAGTCGCAATGAAGATGCTACCAGTTTCTTCACCACGACCCTTAGAGAGCGACGCTTTGATGGTCCTACCGCTACCATGTATGCATGGATCATGGGGCCTACCTCTAATATGTATACCATGTCCCACTCCTCAATGATTCCTACTCGAGAAAATAATTTTAGTGGACAAAACTATACTGGTTTTAAAAATGCAGAAGTGGATGAATTGACAGAAACTATTTTGAGATCAATGAGTCATGCAGAAAACTATGAAAATCTTAAGCGAGTTCAGGAAATCATGACCTATGAGCTTCCGTCTCTCCCCTTGTTCTATCGTCTTGATATATCCACTATTCATCGTGACCTGGTTAACTACAAGCCTTCAGGAACTCTTGCAGCTACCACATGGAATCTTCATTGGTGGTATTGGGACAGAGAATAATAATATCAATACAGGTTAACAGAAAGCGTAGAGAGGAGTCGCAACCATGTTGTGGATATATATTTTAAAGCAAATCATTCAGCGAATATTTTTACTCATCATCATATCATTTGTTGCCTTTATGTTATTGGGTAGCATGGGAGATCCATTGGATGTTTTGGTGTCCATGAACCCGCAGATTACTGACAGGGAAATTGATGAATATCGTAGACAACAGGGTTTGGATCGACCCATGTATATTCGATATTTTTATTGGGCAAGAGATGCGGTTCAAGGTGATTTTGGCATTTCAATCTCTTATCGCAGGCCAGCCGCTGAGCTTATGTTCGGTCGTATTCCCAACACTATCTATATGCAGGCTATTATTCTGTTTTTTATCATCACGGTCTCCATACCTCTTGGGATATTTTCCGCTATCCATCAGTACTCCAAAACTGACTATTTTCTGACTTTTGTAGCTTTTGCAGGCTCGGCCATGCCAACTTTTTGGTTTGCGCTCTTATTGATTCTTGCTTTTGGGGTTTTACCTCCGGAAGGTTATCGACTGCCATTTACCGGGATGTATTCGGACAACCTAACTGTAGCAGGAAGGACTGTAGCTTACCATGAAGCTCCTCTATATGCAAGGTTTTTGAATCGTCTTCAGCATTTGATTTTACCCGTACTTTCAGCAGCTCTGATTTCTCTCACGGGGCTGATCCGTCAGACTCGCTCCGCCATGCTTGAGGTTGTCAGGCAGGATTATGTCCGTACAGCCCGAGCCAAAGGCATGCCTGAGCGAAAGATTATCTACAAGCATGCATTGCGCAATGCAATGATTCCTATAGCCACCATATTGATTCAGACAGTACCCATATTATTCGCAGGATCATTGGTGATCGAGCAGTTATTTGGCTGGCCGGGAGTTGGAAAACTCATATTTGATGCCGTCATGTCCAATGATTACAACCTGGCTATGGCTTCCATCATCTTTATGTCTTCACTTACTGTTTTATTTACATTGATTGCTGATATTTCCTATGCTTTCCTTGATCCGCGGATTACCTATCGGTAAAGCAATATTGAATTGAAGAAAGGAACCAAACGATGAGTAAAAAAAGAAATATTGAAGATGCTAAAGATAAAAAAAAGGTACTCATTACTGAAAGCGGGCCTGGGGATGCTACGTTAAAAGAGAAGGAGACTGATCTTTCAGAAATCTCCAGCGCAAGAGAATATACCTTTTTTCAGATGGTGCTTTATCGATTCCTTCGTCATAAAATGGCCATAGCTGGTTTTTCCATAGTTTGTTTTTTGATTTTGCTGATCATTTTTTCTTATATTAATGATCTTTTCCCCAATTTGTTCAATCTGCCTGATTTCACTCGCACCAGTATTACCAATCGCTTTCTTCCCCCTTTATCTCCCGGGCATCCTTTGGGTACTGACAATGTAGGAAGAGATGTAATGGCTCGCCTGATCTATGGCGGCAGAATTTCTCTTTTCATTGGATTTACCGCATCGATTAGTGGTGGACTGGTAGGAGGCATCATAGGAGCCATTTCAGGTTATTTTGGTGGTTGGATCGATTCTCTTATAATGCGTATTGTTGAGCTTTTCTTTTCTGTTCCCACTTTACCCATTTTGGTTATTGTTGCACGCTACTTTGGCGGCAGTCCTGTTACCATTATTCTTATCCTGGTGGTCTTTGGATGGGCGGGCACTGCTCGACTCATTCGAGGCCTTGTGTTGCAAATCAAGGAATATGAATATATTGAGGCGGCAAAAGCCATTGGTTGCTCCAATGCTCGCATCATCATGCGACATGTCTTTCCCAATACGCTGGCTATCTTGCTGGTTACCATGACCTTGAGAGTTGGTGGAGCCATTCTTTTTGAATCCACCCTGAGCTTTTTAGGTCTCGGGGTCAACCCAGCCTGGCCAACCTGGGGCAACATGCTTTCCAATGCGCAAAATTTTATGTGGAATGCTCCTCATTTGGTTATCTGGCCAGGGCTTTGTATCTTTCTTTCCATCCTTTCTTTCAACTTCCTTGGGGATGGTCTTAGGGATGCATTGGATCCCAAGCTTAAGAATACCTAATTTAATTATCACTTAAGTGATTTAACCCTGCATTGATTAAACTTAATCAATGCAGGGTTTTTTAATTTATGAAAGAATGTATTAGTAAAGGATATTCAAACTTAATCGAACAAAGATCTCGTTTTGTGGGTTGTTGTTTTACCATTCAAACAGAAGATGATTTTTATCATGAGCTTCAGGTTATTAAGGCAAATCATCGCGAAGCAAGGCATTTTACTTTTGCCTGGCGATATCAAAAAGACCAGCAAGTTTTTGAAAAACTTTCCGATGATGGTGAGCCTCATGGAGTTGCAGGTCTGCCTATCCTGACCTTGTTGCAAAAGCAAGATATTATTAATACAGCAGTCATAGTGGCGAGGTATTTTGGGGGCATCAAACTTGGAAAAAAACGATTGCTTTCGGTTTATCTCGATTCAGCAAAGCAAGCAGTTGAGTATGCTGTTTTTAGTCAAAGAATTCAAGGATTTTGCATCAAACTAAAAATTCCTTATGCTTCCTTTGTTTTAATGGAAAAATGGATTGCCAGCGCTCAGGGAAAAATTATGGACAAGGTTTTTTCTGATCAAATCACAATTCAATGCTGGATGAGTGATGATCAATTTGAAGTTTTTAAAGCATCCCCGTTATTCCATAGCATCAAAATAGTTGATATTCAAAAAATGAATATGTTATAATAATCGGGCTAATATTAGGAGGAAAAAATGAAAAAAATAGCATTAGTTGTTAAAGGAAATCTGAACGAAAAAAAACATCCTGCACAATGCAGAGAATGCCAAACTCCCTGCAAATCCGCATGCAAAACATCCTGCACTGTGGGCAATCAGCATTGCGAGCAAAACACAGATAAAAAAAATGAATGGATGTTTTAAACCTACCTCCTTCACATTTTTTTCATGTATTTAAGATAAAACAACACTATATTTTACTGGATTCTGGCAGTCATTCGATTTTCAAAGTTGATGATCGGATTTGGAATGATTACTTGTCAGGAACATGGACTCCGTTATTAAAAGAAGTATACGAGGAAGGAAAAAAGGAAAATTTTTTTGAACTCCATACTCCAGCAAGCATTCAATATTCCATGGATCATCGTTGC
>PXBT01000149.1 GCA_003566815.1 Caldisericota bacterium | reverse complement strand
CACAGCCATCTTTAATGGAAGCTTCGAGAGCCATGATGATGGCATCGCCACCGGTGCTTCTTCGACCAGATCCAAAGACTTTGTAAGCCATCAGAGAAGCTTCCGGGGCTACTCCTTTGCCAACGGGTTGATTATTGGCAATGCCTGCTTCTCCTGTTCCTGCCACAATTCCTGCCACATGTGTACCATGAAAAGCGATGATACCATCGTTGGGGATTGGGTGCATTTCTGTAAAATCAAATCCACCTCGAACTTTGTACCAGGTTCCATCGTCTTTTTTGCCTATGCCTCCGCCTAAATCAGGATGCCAGTAATCAATGCCTGTATCGATGATGCCTACGAGCACATCTTTCCCTGTCAAAAGCTCTCCATCGGGCCCTTCTACTTCCCAAATATGAGGCGCTCCCACAGTGGGCACAGAAATTTCTCGATGAAGATAATATTGATTGATGCCATATATTTGATATACATTGGGATCTTCGAGGAGAATTTCCAGGCCTTTTTGATCAGTGCGTACTGAAAAACCATTAAAAACATGACTATATTCATAATTGATCATAAAAAGCGAACTTTTATCTGCTGTGTGCTCTATAACACGCTGTCGAACGCGATTAATGTTTTGATAGTGTCGATCTATTCTTTGATCTGCTCTCCATGATCCCTGGATTTGTTGTTGAAAACATAATAATGGCAGCTGTTTGAGCTCTACCATTACTTCTATTTCGTTCAGATTTGTAGCATATTCCAGCACTTCAGAGGAAATAAAAGCCTCTGAGGTTTGACCTGTTGCTGAAAGAGGGGTCATATGAAAGCCAAAAAAACAAAGTAGTAGTACAGCAGTAATGAGCTGCTTGCAAGAAAATTTTTTCATTTTTATCACTCCTATTGCAAAGCTTTGATACAGCATTATTATTTAAGATATGAAAATATTTGCAAGCTCTGATCTCCATGTGGATACAAAAAAAAATGCAAGTGCTTTTCAGTTGCCGTTGATTTTGGAAAAAAATCTACAGAGAGAAAAAGGCGAATGCGCCTTTGTTATTGTTGGAGATGTAGCGCAAAGCTTACCCTTGCTTCATAATTATCTGCATAAGTTCAAGCATATCAATGTGCCCAAGTTTTTTACTGCTGGGAATCATGATATATGGGTTGAATCCGAGGGAGCCAACTCTTTTTTAAAATACACTTTGCTCCTGAAGGAAGCGGTGGAGGATGCAGGTTTTCATTTTCTTGATGCTGCTCCCAAAATCATGGGAGACATCGGTTTTGTTGGAAACATTGGATGGTATGACTATTCTTTTCGAAGAAGATATTTGATTTTGCCTGATGCTTTTAAATTAATCCGGGTTAAAGAAAAAAACTTGATTGATTGGCAGGACTTGACTATAGAAGACTATCGAAAAAAAGTGTTATTTGGAGAAATTGATGGAAAGCTTCACATGATAACTCGTTGGAATGACATTATGTTCATTCGATGGGAAATGACGGATGAAGAGTTTGTCGATTACTGCCTGGGAAAGATTAAACAGGATTTTGATGAAATTCGTGAAAAAGTTTCAAAAATAGTATTTTTTTCTCATCATATTCATTTTCAGCAATGTGTGCAGTATATGGGAGTCCCCAAGTGGGATTTCAATACTGCTTTTTATGGTTCGGAAAAAATTGGTCAATTTCTGTTGAAAGAAAAGAAATTGAAAACTGTTATTTTTGCACACTCTCATATTATGGATGCGAGAAAAGTGCAACATGTCAATGCTTACAACTTTCCTTTTGATCGTTCTTTTCCTGTGCTTCACAGCATTTCTATATAACATTTAATTTATATAAACTTTGTGGTATATTTAGTATATAAAATTTATATATTTTATTTTCTGGAACAGATGAGTTTTATTGGAGTTGGCATGAAGAATAAAAAGAAAAAAAAAGCATTGAAAGCTTTCCAAAGAATTGAGCGTAGAAAACAAAGAGAAATCGATCGAAAGAAAAAACTAATCAAAATTCCATTGTTAATTTTTTCTATCGCTATAGGAATTTTTCTCGTTTATCATTTCTTGCTGGTTCCTGTTTTTTCTAATTTTGATATGAATAACTTTGCTGCTCTGCAGGGTGGTTCATCTATCCAGAGGGATTTAGCCGTATTGGAAAAATATCCCTTTGAGATCAATCCTCGAAGACCAACTTTTATCTATCTGGGCAGTGGTAAATGCCGTCCCTGTAAGATGATGATACCTATTTTGGAGGAATTGGAAAGAGATTTAATCAATAGAGCCAATTTGGTGGATATAAATTTGTCGCAATATCATTCAGCGAGCAGAGACTTTAATATTCTGAGCATCCCTACTTTGATTTTTTATGATTCACGAGGCCGCGAAGTGAATCGCAGGATGGGGTTCACTTCAAAAGAAGAGGTGATCAAAGAGCTTCAAGAAGCAGGAATGAGATAATTATTATTCTGACTTTTTAAGCTCAATGTCCTTCATTTCATAGGTTTCAGCATATTCGAGGAGCTTTCGCTTGATTTCAGGGTCTCCATTATTAGACAACAAGTATTGACGGATTTTTTGAACATCCAAAGTACTAAGCTCGTTCCAGGCCCCTTTTTCGACCAGCCAGGTTTTCAGTTCTTCATTGTGGTGATTGATCCCTGGGAAGGTGATGCATTTTCTTTTATTGATGGCGATTTTTGCATCATCACCCTGAAGACATTGGTATTGGTGTTTGTTTGCAAAGTTTAATATTTCTTCTTCAAGTTCATTTAAAACTTTTTGAGTTTCCTGGTGTTTTTTTTTCAATCTTTCCATTCTCTGGGTTAGCTGATGATAGCGATACACCAAATAAACCCCTTCATCCTGGTGATATTCTTTCATGGGTAAAGCACGCACCTTGGCGCCATGTAATTTGGTGGGGCATATGGGAGCATATTCGCACCAATTGCACAAGGGGCTCTCTTTGGGCAGAAAAGTGTTGTCCTGTTCGATAGTATGGATGAGCTGAAGGGTAGCTTCTTTTATTTGATTGAGCTCCAAGTGATTTTTGTTGACTCGAATTTCTTTGTCGAAAAGTAGATAGTGCCAAACCAGATCAGCATTACATTTTGCATCAAATTGTTCTTGAATGCCCAAGTGATAAAAAGCCAGCTGTCGCTCATCCAGAAGATACTTTTTGGATGGCAACCTTGAAGATGTTTTGTAGTCATGTATTTCATAGGTTCCATCTTCTCTTTGATCCAGTCGATCGATGAATCCAGTGATCTGGTATCTACCCAGAGGAAAGTTGATTTGAATTTCATTACCCAGAGTTGCTGCACCCTGAAAAGGCTGATAGCGTTTATAATAATGCGCAAGAGCTCTTCTACCGTTAAGTTTGAAGTCCTGGGCGGAGATCCCTTTTTTTATTAACTTGATTGCCCCATGAAACTGTTGGTCCCACTGATCTTCAAAAAGTGATAAAAGCTCCTCCTGCTTCAGCATCTGTCCTTGCATTAATTGCTGATAGAAAGCTTCCAGGGCATCATGAACTCTCAACCCAAGAAATTGCTCAATACTTTCAAAAGGCTCAGGAGGATCTATTTCATCAATATATTTAAACTTGAATTGTCTGGGGCAGTTTTCGTAGCATGACAAGCGACTGTTGGAAAAAATTTTCAATCCTATCCCCCTTTTGCAAAATAATCTGTCTCCATTTTAACGAAAAAAAAATGCATTCAAATCTGGCAATGCTGTAAAAAAATCATAATATATAGTTATAATGAGTGATTGAAAAAGGAGCCTTGAGCATGAGCGAAGAAATATCTCCAGCAATGCAAATGTATCTTGAGGTGATCTATGACCTGAGTCAAAACAATGACAGAGTGGGGGTCGCAGAAATTGCTGCAGCAATGGATATTTCAAAACCCAGTGTGACTCAGGCTTTGGAAATGCTAAAAAAAATGATGCTGATACGCCATCCTCGCTATGGAAAAGTATATTTAACAGAGGAAGGCAGACAGGTTGCGCAACGAATACGCCACAAGCATGATACTTTGACCCATTTTATTCAGCATATTTTGGGCGTAAATCCTGAAACAGCAGAAGAAGATGCCTGTAAAATTGAACATGTTATCAGCAGGGAAACTTTTTCCAAGTTGCTTGACTTTCTAAAAAAATATCAGGGTGTGCCAAAGAATTCTGACAAGGTCACTACCGGGATCTGATTAAATTTAAGGTAGTCCAACACTGCTATAAAGTTTTCCAGGCTGTACTCTGTCTCATATTGTGTCTCAATTTCAACCTTATGAAAAACGAGAATGAGCAGGTCCTGATTTTCCATGGCCCGATCAATCCAGTCTATAATTTGTGCAACGGGAGTATAGCTGAGTATTACCTGAGAATTCATTCTTTCGGGTACGACATATCCGCTGGGCTGGTGAAGCGCATAATTGGGGCGTATAAAAGGAAAATAAGGTTTTAAGGCCTGAATCACAGCTTCATTGTATTGACCATAGGGAAGGGCGTAAAACTGCCTTCCAGGAAATTGGTGTTTCTCGAGGTATTCGTGAGTAATCTTGATGTCATGCGCTAAATCCTTGGGAGACAAGTAAACCAGGTTATAATCACTATGACCCCCAATATCCCAGCCAGACTTTACCATATCAAAAACATGGTCTTCATTGACAAAACCAGGCTCACCGAGCCAGGGAGGAATAATATAATTGATCCCTGCAAAACCATATTGCTCCATAGTGATTTTACACATGGTATAGGAGGAAAGATGACCATCATCAAATGCTATAACCACCCCTGCCCGGGACTGATTATCAAACATGCTGATATCGTCTACCCAAAGGGTGGGAGCTGGATGCTGAGAGGAAATGGAACGAACAATAACCGTGTTGATGTTTCTCCAGTCTGCATTGCCATAAGCAAGGAGATTGCTGGGAGAAAGTGTGATGGTTTCCCATTCGTAAGGGCGAATGGAAGACAGGTAGTATTTGAGATCTATAAAGAAAAAGTCTTCGAAGCCATCTTCTACAATTCCACGCGAACTGAAAGCGATGAAAAAGCTTTCCAGTCGTTCCCAGGAAGAAACTTTGAAAGTTATCCTGAAGCCTTTATTACTCATGTCCTGAGGCTGGAGATTGAGGTAGGCTCCTGTAAAAAAACCTTGAGAACAGGGTGTTATGCGAAGAGACCCATTGCCATGTTGTCGATTTAAATAATCAATATCTACCTGACCTTCACGATAAAAATCCACCCAACCTGCATCCATGCGGGAAATAGGCTGAATTAAACTGTTTTGGTGAGGATTGGAAGGAGCAGGATTTGAAAAAATGTGACTAAAGCTGGAAAAATGAAAAACAAAAAAAAGAAAAATGACGAGAACTATTCTTTTCCAACAATGTTTTTGCAATTTTATTTCTCCTTGCTACCCATAGCTTAAAATATCAAACAAAACCTTTGCAGCTGCCAGGAAGGTGATAATGATAAAAATCGGCCTCACCAACCCTGCTCCTTTTCGAAAAGCTATTTTTGAGCCCACAAGAGCTCCCAGCATCATCGCTATTCCGACAGGCAATCCGACAGCATATAAAATTTTACCATGAATGGCAAATAACACCAAAGAAATGGCATTGCTGATAAAATTGAGCACTCGAGCATTGCCGGCAGCTCTTAGAAAATCCAAGCCAAAGAGTTTGATAAACATAAACATCAGAAATGATCCCGTACCTGGTCCAAAGAAGCCGTCATAAAAACCGATGATCAGTGCTATTAGAATGCTGCTCATCCATCGAGCTGGAGTCAAATCAAAAGGTTGGTTCCTCATGCCAAGGTTTTTTTTTAATAAAGTGTAAACCCCTACCAGTAAGATCATGATGGTAATAATAAAGCTTAAATACATTGTGGGGATTTCAATTACTAGTCTTACCCCAGCCCAGGCGCCAATAAAAGTAAAGGGTATGAGCACCAGCAGAAGGTTTTTATTGATTTTATTTTCCTGAATATATCGAATAGAACTGGTGAGAGAGTTAAAGGTTGCAGCAAACTTGTTGGTTCCCAAAGTAAAATGAGGAGGAACTCCTGCCATGATAAAGGCAGGTATACTGATAAGCCCGCCTCCGCCTGCAATAGAGTCAATAAGAGCGGCAAAGAAGCCAGCAATGCATAAAAAAAGAAGAGTCAAAGGGTTCAATAGATGCCGTATCCTTTGATGGCTCTTAATCCTTCAGCAAACTTAAAAACAAAGGCATCAATGGCAAAAAGAAGATTTTTGTAGATTAATGTATCCAGCTCACTCTCAAGACATGATTTGTAAAAGTCCTGACCCAGAATTTCTTTTCGTCCTGTATTCATGTACAAGTCTTTCAGGGTCATGATAAATTGAGACTCCATGCTCCACGCAATTGCAAAGGGTATGGCTTGCTCAAAATGATGAATGGGTGGGAGAGGTTTGTTTTCATAATATTTTTTCAAATCAGACAAATATCTTTTGTAGGCCATTAATCGTAAATACTCATCCTGTGTTTTTTTTGATCGCTTTTTGAAGAGAAAGGACATGATGATGATGAGCAATCCTGACATAAAAAATGAAAAAGGTATTGCGATTAAGTGGGAAAAATCGGTCAGAAAAAAAAGAACAAGGGTAAGCGTTATGATTCCCATGATAAGGATAGTCCAACCCATGCGGAAAAAGAAATGTTGCTTTTGGTCAATCCTTCTATCAAAGAGTCGGAGCACTATGTTTCGTTTTTTCAAGGTTTGGGTCCACTTGTTCCAAAACTTGGAATAAGCCACAGGGTTGCGAATGAAAACTTTTTCAACCTCATAAAGAGAAATAAAATTTTCCCCAGGAGAAAAATTGCATAATAGTTCATCGATTAATACTTTTTCATATTCGGTTAGTCCGTCGAGTGGTTTACCAGTAAGTCTGATTCGATAATCCAGGGCATAATCCTTGTGTCCGTTTTTTTTGACAAAAAGCAGGTACTGTTCAATCTTGATGTACCCTGATACCGCCAGACTAAAAAGAGTGGATATCAAATCTCTCACTATCAATTTGCCGTATCGGATCATAAGCCCTACCTCTGCAGGCCTGTATATATCCGGAGGTGTTTCTTGAATTTTGTTTTTATGATGACGGTCAAAACATCGAATATTGATGCACCAATGTCGAAAGATATAAAGAAAAGAAAAGAGAAAAAAGAGCAAAGCAATGTAGCTTGCATTGACCCTGGCTTCTTCTCTTTCATTAATGAGTTGGTCAATTTTTTGTTCGCTTTCTATCAAGTTGGACAGCGAGGCGGTCAAAGATTGCAGGGAATTATCAGGAACCAGTTGTGTGGGCGCAAGCATATGAAGGTAAGATTTATTGTATTCAGGTTTGCTTTCCATTTGAAAATCAAGCTCTCCGGCTCTTCCATGAAGATACCCTTTCTCATCATTTCGAAACCATGCCATTATATCTTCCATTTCCGCTTCATTGAAAAAAATTACCTCTGCATGCCACGATACTATGCGAGTTCTTGCGCCAGGTTTTAACCTTGGGTATTGGATTTGAGCCGTATCAAAATGATTGGTAACAGCATTGTGCAGTTTGAATTCAAATATATAGGACACGTCTTCTCTTCGCTGAGAATTTCTTACAAAAATTTGAAATTCGTCTTCTTCTCTGATAATCCAGACTTCATCTCGCTTTAATTCAGAAAGTTCGTCTGGTTGTGTTTCTTCAAGCACAGCGTGAAAGGGCCATATTCTTGTAACCACAAGGTCAGAAACACGAGATGGAGGATGAGGGAGAATAAATTGCACAAAACTTCCACGAGCTGTATCTGAAAGATTGATCAGCTCAACGACATCAAGGATGCCATCTTCATTGACAGTTATTCTTGTATTGATGGCAACAGGCATTACAGGTCTGAATTGAAAAGAAGCTGGCAGGAATGCACTGGAAATCAGAAAAAAGAACACACAAAATAAAATTATGCCAAGAACTTCAATTCTTTTCATTCTTCCTCTTTTATGCAATTAAATTCAAATGCCTCATTCATATTTTCAAGAAAAAATAAAAATATGCAAAAAAAAAATATAAATTATAATAAAAATTAAACAAAATATTGTTGAAAATCAGGGAGGAAATATGCCTTGCAATAAAGTTTCTGTCCTTAATATAAAAAAACTGTTTGAAGGATATGTAGCTATTGAAGAAGCTTTGTTAAAAATCAAAAGATGCAATACAGAGAAAGAGGATTTGGTGCGCAGGATCGCAATAGTAAGAGATGATGCTGTGGGAGCGGTGCTGTATTGCCCTGCAACTCAGGAAATTATATTGGTCAGCCAATTTCGATATCCTGTTTTTAGGCATGGGTGCGCTGAATTGGTGGAAATTCCAGCAGGAATGGTTGATAATAATGAAAAACCCTACACAACCATCAAAAGAGAAATCCTTGAAGAAACTGGTTATGAGGTGTCCAGGCTTAAATTTGTACAGAGCTATTATATATCCCCGGGTATTTCATCGGAGCGACTACATCTGTTTTATGGGGTTATAGAGCCGGAAGATCAAAAGCAAAGTGGTGGAGGGCTTGATCAGGAGCATGAACATATTGAAGTGCTTAAATGGCCTGTTGAAAAAGTTTATAATGACTTAATCAAAGGTAGAATAAAGGATGGGAAAACCATAATAGCCTTACAGTGGTTTTTTTTAAATTATTTTTTAGAAAATAAATCGTACTTTAAAAAGGAGGCATAAAAATGAAAAATTCCTGGCAGAGAATTATATTAGCCGGACTAACAGCAATGCTGTTAATTGCTGGAACCTTCAGTTTGGCAAAAGCTGCTGTTTTCTGGCCTTTCGATGAAGAAGTTCGTATTACCGATGAGGCTCCTGTTCAACTGAGAAATTTATTCGCCTTTGGTCAAAAGATTGAAATCGATGCTGACATCATACATAAAGACCTTTTTGTAATAGGCATGATAGTTAACATATCCTCTGAGGTTGAAAATAATCTTTATGTAGGCGGACAAGATATATTTATTGAGGGCGCAGTTGGGGGAAATATTTTTGCTTTGGGCAATACCCTGAGGATTTCCGGGGTGGTTGATGGTGATATTTTTGCAATGGGAAGCACCATAGTGCTTGAAGAAGATGCGATGGTTCATGGTGAAATATTTGCCGGGACTCATGTTTTTCGCTTGAATGGTCAGGTTATGGATGATGTTAGCGTGAATTGCAATAGTGCTGAAATTAGCGGTACTGTTTTGGGCAGGTTTTCACTAAAAGCTCGGGAGAAAGTTGAGATCTTTGAGGGCGCTTTGATCCAAAAGTTGTTTTATGAAAGCCCCGAAGAAGCTTTTATTGCAGAAGGAGCAGAGGTAAGAAAAATATCCTATACTGTGTTGAAACCGACTGACAAGCCAGTGCGAGATACAGAATTTTTGAAAGGTTTGATTCGAGGTATGGCTGTGGTTGACTGGCTGGCTTCCATATTGCTTGGATTTATCTTAATTATTCTATTGCGCAAACCTACCCTTGATATAATGGATAATGCAGTACGAAAATTTGGAATCTCAACTGCTTTTGGATTAACTTTTTTTATAGGAGTTCCACTGGCCATATTGATCCTATTGCTGTTAATTGTAGGCTACAAGCTTGCTCTTGTTGCAGGAATTTTTGCTTTTTTTATCTGGAGCCTGTCTTCCACGCTGGCAGGTATTTTGGTGGGAGTTTTGCTCCAATACTGGATAGTGAGACCAAGAAAAGAACTTTCAGCTTATATTAATTGGATATCAGTTCTTCTGGGGGTTAGTATATTCAAGTTGTTGTTGCTCCTGCCTGTTTTGGGCTGGCTGGTTCGATTACTTTTGGTATGCGCAGTTATAGGGGCAATCTTGATGTGCATTGGAAGCTCATTGAAATCCTCTGCTCCCAAGTCAAAAGTTGAAGCCAGTACTCACACCCCTGAATGAGCAAAGCAAAAGAAAGAGCCCTTTTGGTCTTGAAATTGCTGGATCAACAATATCCTTTGGAGCCAGCTTTAAACTATACCAACACATGGGAACTGCTGGTAGCTGTTATGTTGTCAGCGCAAACCACGGATGAAAAAGTTAATCAGGTGACCCCGATGTTGTTTAATGCTTTTCCTACTCCCCAGGAGATGGTGAAATCGAACATTGAAACTATTGAAGCCATGATTAAGACGGTTAATTACTATAAAACCAAAGCTCGACATTTACATAAAACAGCCACAATTCTTAAAGCAAGTTACCATTCGAAAGTGCCCGATACTATGGAGGATTTGCTTGGCCTTCCAGGTGTTGCGCGAAAAACAGCCAATGTAGTGCTGACTCATGGTTTTGGTAAACTCGAAGGTATAGTGGTGGATACCCATGTTATTCGATTGGTTCATCGATTAAGATTGAGCAAAGAGACTCAACGAGAAAAAATTGAAACCTCATTGATGAAAATTGTGCCAGGAGAACAATGGGGAAATTTTGCCACTTTGCTGGTATTTCATGGAAGGAGAGTTTGCAAAGCTTTAAAGCCTCTTTGCGCAGAATGCAGATTGAATACCATTTGCCCATCAAAGAAAGAGTGGGATTTAAAAAAATCAATTTGAATTTTTTTTAAATTGAGTTAAAATTGCTGATTGCCCTGCTTTTATGAAATGAAAGCATAAAAGCTAATTTTAACCATAGGGAGGTATTAAAATTTGAAACCGTATGAAGCAGTTTACATTTTAGATCCGTCATTAAACGAAGAACAAGCCAACGAATTAAAAGACAAAGTAAGTTCAATTATTACCCAATCTGATGGAATTATGCATGAAGTTCGCTACTGGGGCAAGCGTCGCTTTGCTTATCCTATCGAAAAAAAGAGGGAAGGACATTACTTTTTGTTCATTTTTGATGCTGAAGAAAGCGTTCCTTTGGAGATGAATCGCTTTACCCGCATCACAGAAGAAGTTATGAGAAGCATGGTTTTCAGGCGTACTCTTCCCAAAAAAGCAAGACCATCAAAAAAAGCTGAAGCAGAAGCTCAAGAGCCAGCAATTGATCCCATTGAAACCGAGGTTAAGCAGGAAGAGCCATTAGTGGACTTGTCTGTAGAAGAAGAAGAAGGAGTACAGGAAGAATCAACTGAAGTGAACGAAAATTCGGAAGAGGTCAAAAAGAATGTTGAATAAGGTTATGCTGATAGGTCGATTAGTGGCTGACCCAGAGACACGATTTACTCCGTCGGGGACCCAGGTAACCTCTTTTCGGATTGCTTCAGATAGAAGTTATCGCCAAAATGAGGAGTGGAAAAAAGAGACTCTATTTGTTCGGGTAGTTACTTGGACAAATTTAGCAAAAAAAGTTAGCGAATATTATTGCAAAGGCATGCTGGTATATGTTGAGGGAAGATTGCAAATTCGACCTTTTGAAAAGAATGGGCAAAAAACATGGTTTACTGACATTAACGCTCAAAACACCTTTATGCTGGAACGAAGAAATCCGAGCTCATCTGATGAGATGAGTTCCTCGACGGAAAGCTCCGAGCAAAAACAGGGTTCAGGCTCCCTGGATGAACAAAACTTTGAAGATTATGATTTTGTGCCTGAAGAATTGGAGGAAATAGCTTGAACGAACAAAAAACAACTACAGAAAATAGAAGTGAAGGATCCAGAAGCAACAGTGGTGGCGGATCTGGTGCAGGCGGAGGCGGCAGATTCAATAGAAACCCCCGTTTTGGATCGTTTGGCGGACATGGAGGTCGAAGACCTTTTATGCGTCAAAGAAAGAAAGTTTGCTTTTTTTGCGCCAACCCCTTAATCCAGCCTGATTATAAGGATGTGGACTTGATGTCAAGGTTCATCGCTGATAGAGGCAAGATTCTTCCCCGAAGAAATACAGGAGCATGCGCAAAACATCAACGCAGAATTACCATTGAAATCAAGAGGGCGAGAGAATTAGCACTTCTCCCGTACATTGTCCGATGAAGAAAATACCGGTATTACTCAAGGAAAGTGTTGATAATTTGGGCAAAAAAGGGGAAGTTGTCCATATCAATGATGGTTATGCCAGAAATTTTATTGTCCGCAAAGGAATGGGTGTTGTCCTTGACGCAAAGTCAAAAAAGAATTATGACGAACGCATTGCTATTGAGCGGAAAAGAATGGAAAAATCTGAAAAAAGAGCTTTGGAGCTCAAGAATGAACTTGAAAACAATGTAAAAATTATTTTTCAAGAACGAGCTGGACAGGAAGGCAAGCTTTTTGGAGCTATCACCA
Organism: Caldisericota bacterium; assembly: GCA_003566815.1. GTDB lineage: Bacteria > Caldisericota > Caldisericia > UBA6126 > UBA6126 > T3SED10-260. Next base: position 12,326 of record PXBT01000149.1, on the reverse strand, counting down.
CGGATCGTATTTTTTCTGAATTGGGTAAACTTCATCCTATTCCAGGATTGGACAAAAAGAAAATTGTTTTGGATGAACCCATCAAAACCATAGGTCAGCACAAGATTGGGCTAAAGCTATTCCATGGAGTCATGGCCAACATCACTATTGAAGTGGAAGAACTAGCAGAATAAACAATGGCAGCCAACCTTCCTCCAGCAAGTATTGATGCTGAAGAAGCATTGCTTGGCGCCATCCTGATCGATCGCGATGCTTTGTTGAAACTGGAAGGTCTAATTGGGCCGGAGTCTTTTTATGACCCGGCCCATCAACTTATTTTCGAAGTTATTCAGCATTTATCTCAAAAAAATGTCCCTATTGATGTAGTGACTCTGCCTGAAGAGCTTAGAAGCAGAGGCATACTTGAAAAAGTAGGCGGCATCGAAAAAATTATGCATTTGGCTTCGGGGACGGCTACAACTGCCAACACCGAGTACTATGCAAGAATTATTTTGGATCGATCATTGCAGCGCAAATTGCTGAGAGTAGGGCACAACATTGTAGGGTTGGAGTACTCTTCAACCATTCCTGCAGAAGAATTGCTTGATCAGGCAGAGCAAATGATCATGGATTTGTCGGAAAGCAACAAGCCCATGAATTTTTTACATATCCGGGAGCTTTTGCCAGAAACTTTTGAGCGCCTTGAGGCTTCCTATAAGAACAAAAAAACGGTAACTGGTTTGCGTTCTGGTTTTTATGATTTGGATGAGCTCACCTCGGGCTTTCAATCTTCTGACCTTTTGATACTGGCGGCAAGACCTTCTGTGGGAAAAACTTCATTTGCGCTTAATGTTGCAGTAAATGTAGCAACGAATGAAAAAATCCCGGTAGCTATCTTTTCTCTTGAGATGTCAAAAGAGCAAGTGGTGGAAAGAGTGTTGTGTTCTTTTGCCGAAGTGGATATGAAAAAACTTCGATCGGGAGATGTGGATGAAAAAAGCATGGAACGCATAGGAAATGCAATCAGTGTTTTCTATGAAACCCCTCTTTATATCGACGATACTCCTGATGTTTCGATTCTGGATGTGAGATCCAAAGCACGAAGACTCCATGCAGAAAAAGGAAAATTTTTGCTGATGGTGGACTACCTTCAGCTGATGCATAGCCAGGAGCGGGTAGAAAACCGAGTACAGGAAATATCCAAAATTACCCGTCAGATGAAAAATCTTGCCCGCGAGCTTCATATTCCCATTGTTTTGCTTTCTCAGTTGAGTAGAGATATAGAAAAAAGACAGGATAAGCGACCGCTCTTGTCTGATTTGCGAGAATCAGGATCCATTGAGCAGGATGCTGATGTCGTTATGTTTTTGCACCGTACGGATGAAAATGATCAAAGCAAAACTGAGCTTTACCTTGCCAAACAGCGCAATGGGCCAACAGGAAAGATCGAGTTATTGTTTGAGCGCAATTTTACCAAGTTTCGCAATGTAGAAAAACGATTTAATTTTTCTTAAAAGACTTGGTATAATGCTTTTAGATGTTTTTTTGGTTGACAAGTAATTTTAAATTTATATCCTATTAAAGGTATTTGGGGCATTAGCTCAGCCGGTAGAGCATCTGCCTTTTAAGCAGAGGGTCGAAGGTTCGAATCCTTCATGCCTCATTTTTGTGGTCCCGTCGTCTAACGGTTAGGACACCGCCCTTTCACGGCGGCAATAGGAGTTCGATTCTCCTCGGGACTGCTTTTTTATTTTCTCTTTTTTTTCTTGTACTTATCGATCAAGTCCATTATTTTTCTGCCTGGACTATCTACTGTAAAATTTTTCATCGCTTGAATGTATTGGTCCCTGTTGGTATCAAGCTTTTTCAACAAAGAAAGAAAGTCATGGATATCACCGGATGCTTCTTGCCATACTTCCGCTATCCCAAGTTGTGCAAATAATTTGGCGTTGGCTTGCTGATCTCCTCTGCTGTATTGGCTGGAGAGAGGTACCAAAAGGGAGGGTTTTTTGAGGGCTGCAAGCTCAAACAAGGTGTTTGCTCCTGCTCTGGAAACTACCAGATCGGCACAGGCATAGAGGTGGGCCAGATCTTCTTTGACAAACTCAAAAAAGCGATAGGAAGGCAGAGTGGTATTTTTTTGTCTTTCCGGGGGTTTTTTGCCTATATGGATCATTTGATAGGAGCCTGAAATCTCTGAGAAGTGATCTGATATCCATTGATCTATGGATTGCGACCCAAGACTGCCTCCTGTGATGAGCAGAATCTTTTTTTTATCATTAAAGCTACAAAGATCTCTTCCTCGAGATGCATCTCCCTGATAAAGAAATGGCCTGACGGGCAAACCTGTATGAATAGCTTTTGAGCTTCTAACCTGATCCTTGGTTTGAGTAAAACTCAGGCATATCGTTTTTGCAAAAGGCATCATCAACCAATTGGCAAGCCCTGGGCTCAGATCGGATTCATGTAGGATGGAAGGGATTCCGAGGAGCCATCCTGCCCATACTACCGGAACAGCTACAAAGCCACCTTTGGAAAAGATAGCATCAGGGCGAATTTTGCGCAGAAGCCTTATGGATTGAAAAAAACCTTTGATGATTCGAAAAAAATCTTTGAAGTTTTCAAGGTCAAAGTATCTGCGGAGTTTGCCGGTAGTGATGCCATAAAAGGGCAAATCACTCATGGATTGCACAATAGTAGCATCAGCTCCATGCCTGGAACCAATGTAAACAGCTTCCCAACCTTTTTCTTCGAAGAGAGGAAGAAGCGCAAAGTGGGGCAAAATGTGTCCAGCAGTCCCTCCGCCTGTTAAAACGATGAGGGTTGGTTTTTTATTATTACCTCTCATGGATTTTGCTTCAAATCGAAAGGATAGGGAAATAATTCGCCATGAAGAAGAATTTCAAATTCTTTGCTGAGGTTGCAACTGATGATAAGCATGTCAGGGTTAAATTCGTGTAAAACTTGTCTACATGCGCCACAGGGAAGAGCTTTTTGTTTTTGATGATATACTACAGCCATGGCATAAAATTTTTTTGCTCCACATGATATGGCATGCCCAAGGGCTACTCTTTCAGCGCATATGCTTAGACCATAAGAAGCATTTTCAATGTTGCAACCACCATAAATTTTTTCATTTTCAGTCAAAAGGGCGGCACCTACTGAAAAGCTTGAATAAGGCGCATAGGCATGATGGCGAGACTCAATTGCATGAGCTATGAGTGATTTAAGAAGGGGCAGAGAAAGACTGGTTTTCTTTTGATGACCATCTATTGCCATTTATTCTACTCCATGAATTTTCGCTAATTATTAACCTTGATCCTATTCTACTAAAATTTTGGATAATGTGTACAAGTCCTTCTTTTCCTTGAAGCTTCAACCAAACCAAGAATGTGGCTGTAAGAGCTATGGATCCGGATAAAATATAGGTAGCCTGCGCGCCGAGCCATGAAGAGAAGCTTCCCGAGTAAATGGAGCCAAGAGGAGCCACTCCAACAAAGACAAAGACATAGAAGGATACTACTCTGCCCCTGAATTGATCATCGGATTCAAGCTGTATGGTGGAATTGACCTGGGTTGATAGCAAGACCATGAATAAACCTGTGCTGGCCATAAATATGCAAGCTATCCAGAAATAAGGGGAAAGTCCCATAAAAATTTGCGATATGGAAAGAGCTGCTGCAATAGCGAATATTCTATTCAATACCGCTTTTTTTGTTTTCAGGAAGATGATCATCAGTGCTCCTGTGAGGGCTCCTGCGCCCATGCAAGCCATCAATATGCTAAGACCCGCGGCACCCATTTGAAAATCTGATTTTGCAAGTACCGGATTGAGCACATTAAAGTTGAGCGCAAAGATTCCAATAAAGAAAAACAATGAAAAAATATAGCGCATGTTTTTTTTGTTGAGCACATACCGAATACCTTCTACCATATCATGTATCAGGAGACGAAGATTGATGCGCTCGACAACTTGAATTTTAAAAGGGGCATCGATAAGGATCAGTCCATAAATAACTGCGATATAGGTGAGGCCATTGATGAGAAAGCAGGCTGCTATCCCCAGGCTTGCAATTAACAGACCACCAATGGAAGGGCCAACCACTCGGGCAAGATTAAAAATAGTGGAATTGATTCCTATTGCATTCATCAAATCTTTTCGCCCCACGAGTTCGATCATATAGGCTTGTCGGGCTGGCATGTCGATAGCACTGTTGGTTCCAAAGACAAGCGCAATCACCAACACATGCCAAAATTCAACCCAGCCTGTGAACACCAATAAACTGAGCAATAGCGCAAGAAACATGAAAACTGACTGTGTTGCAAGCAGTATCTTCTTTTTGGGGAGATGGTCAATGAGAGATCCCGCAAATATGGTAAAAATCATTTGGGGGAAAGTTTGTGCTGCCACTGTAATACCAAGAAGCAATGGAGATCCTGTCAATTCCAATACCAACCAGGGTTTGGCAATATTTTGCACCCAGGTTCCTATGAGCGAAATACTCTGCCCTAGTATAAATCGCTTAAAGTTTCGGTGCTTAAGCGAAGAAAAGGATTGCCCCAATTGAACAAGCAACATTCTTCTTTCCATATTATATAGTATATATGGAATGGGATGGAAAATAAAAAAAACATATTGAACTTAAGTGAACTAAAAAAAATGTTACATTATTACAGTTAATATAAATTTTTATCGAAAGGCAATGTGAATGTAAAATGAAAAATACATTAATCTTTTTTGTGTCTTTGTTGATGGTCTTATCTTTTTATTCCTGCGCCAGTCCTTCTTCCAATAATGTCCCTACAGGTGCCTTGGAGCGGCTTTATAAGGGTGTGACTGATCCTATTGATCCTGAGATTATCACCACTCTTGGCATGGATGAGCTGGGTAAAAATTCCAGCCAATATTTGGGTTCTTTTGTTGAAACAGAAGGAGTTATCAAGACTTTATGTCCTGTAGGGTGTTTTTTCTTTATGGAGGATAGTAGCAGAACTCGTTTTTATGTTAACATGTCTCCCAACAATTTTGATGTGCCTCAGGCTGCTCTGGGGGAAAGAGTCAGAGTTATGGGCATTCTTGAAATGAGGGGAACTTTGCTGAGCATTATGGCATTTGAAGTAGAATTTTTAGATGTAAATTCTTAAGGAACACCCTATGAAATTATTAATCACTTCTTTCAAATTTCTTTATCGATCCAAGAATAGAATGTTTCTTACCGTTGGCTCGGTCCTGGTTGCTATGCTTTTATTTTTTAATCTTACAGGGCTGAGAGAGGGTTATACTCGTTCCATTCAGCGCAATATTAATCAATTGGGGGCTCATTTGCTTGCCATACCCAAAGGTTGCCCCTATGAAGCTACTGCTCTTGTACTTTATGGAGGCATATTGCCGGGAAGTCTTCCTGGGAGCATGCTTGATGAGTTTGAAACCATGGACAATGTTGAGCGATTTTATGGCTTTATGATGGGCATGATCCCCAGCCCTGACCTTGATGATAAAAGTGACATTCTCTATGGGGTCACGGACGAAATTTTTAACATGAAACCCGACTGGGATATTGAAATCAATACTTTTGAAGACGACTATGCTGTGGTGCTGGGTCATCACAAGGCTATGGAAAGAAGAGTAGGCGTCGGAGATAAGATAGGGGTGGGCCATCAAGGCAATCAATATCGAGTCAAAGCAGTTTTGCCTGAGCTTGGGGTAGAGGACGATCATTTGATCTTTATGCCTTTGCACATGGCTCAGAGGGAGCTTGAGTCAGGTGATATCCTGGCTGGCGTAGCGGTAGTGCTTAATGATTTACAGAGAATTGATGAAACTTCGGTGTTGATTGAAAGGTTGCCTGATGTGCAGGTAGTCACTATGACACAAGTTATTGCGGCTGTGATGAGTTTCTTGGACATGATTCAGGCATTTCTCATCGGAATCCTTATCATTACCCTTTTTGCAAGTGCGCTTCAATTGCTCAACACTATATACATGTCAATTTTGGAACAAATCAAAGAGATTGGAATAATGAAAGCTATCGGGGCTACCAATGGTCACCTTGCTATGCTAATCATATATCAATCGATGATCATGGCATTGATGGGAAATTTTTTAGCTATTGGCCTAAGCTTTTTATTAAGACCCTGGGTTGAGCAGATCTTTGCTCGATATGTCCCGGCAGGCCCGACAGGATCTCTGCTATATTTTAATCCCATAACTTTGCTGTGGGGTACAGCATTGGTAATTATTATCAGTCTTTTGGCTTCCATTTACCCTATCTTTCGCACGGCATCTCTAACACCTGTAGCTATCATGAGCATGGAGGAAAGCGTATGAACATTGCCAAGTTAGCTTTCAAAAACCTTTGGATACGAAGTGCGAGAACTCTTTTGACCATCGTGGGGATTAGTGTTATTATTGCCATCTTTTTTAGTTTGTTTTCTTTTGGAAGAGGCTATGAAAAAGCTCTTCAAAGTGAATTTTCAGGCTTTGGAATTCATATTTTAGCTGTACCCAAAGGATGTCCTTTTGAAGCAACCTCTTTGTTGCTTCATGGAGGCTATGTAGAGGGGTCGCTGAGCTTTTGGCAACTGGAAGAAATCAGGGAACATCCTGACGTTGAGATAGCAAGCCCCATGTATAATCGACATACCAAAATACATCCTCCTGGCAAGGAAAAAGAAATAGATACCATTTTATACGCCATAGAGAGTGAAATTTTTCAATTGAAGCCATATTGGAACATGCTTGAGGGACGAAGCTTTTTGCATGATCATGATCATGAGATTATTCTTGGGTACCAATTGGCCCAACAGCTTGAAGCAACCATAGGACAGGAGTTTGAATTTGTTGTGCATATTGGTGAAGACACTATGATGGCTACAGGTCCTCTTGTGGGAATACTCGACCAAACTGGTACCTCGGATGATAATTTTGTGTTCATTCCTATGGGATGGGCTTATGAAATGATGGGTGAAGATGATTTGATCAAAGCTATTGCCATTCAAACAGCTGAAAGCGCAAGCATTGGCATGGTTTCAACCGAGTTGGCCAATGTCCAGGATGTTCAAACGGTTACCTATCGTCAAGCACAATATACTCTTCAGCAACTATTGATTACTACCCGACAATTACTCAACCTTGCCCTGGTGTTCACTTTGCTCCTTGGGTTAATTGGACTTATCAATACAATGCTGATGAGCATTGAAGAGCGGAAAAAAGAGATAGGCATGCTTAAAGCTTTGGGCGCAAAAAATCCTCAACTCATGCAACTGATCATGATAGAAACTGGTTTTATTGTTTTGATTGGTGCTATTGCTGGAATAGTTCTAGCCTTTGGACTCTCAGCAACCCTGGAAACAGGAATCAGGACCCTTATTGAAAGCGCTCCCCCTGGAAGATTGTCTCTCTTTAGCTTTCCTATGGCTTTTGTGACAGTTGCCGGATCTGTAATTATTGGAGCTATAAGTGTGTTATTGCCAGCATCCGGATTATTGAAAATATCACCTTTGGAGGTTATACGAAATGAATAATGCCATTGAAACCAAGCCATCATCGGGTTTATCGCCCATGATTCGCCTGGATCAGGTAAGTAAAATTTATAAAAGAGGTACCGAAGAAGTTCATGCCGTTGAAAATGTAAGCCTTTCAATTGAGCCTGGTTCTTTTGTTTGCCTTTTGGGTTCTTCTGGATCGGGCAAGTCCACTTTGCTTCATATGATTGGATGTCTGGATCAACCCAGTGATGGAAAAATATTTTTAGATGATAAGGAAATCCCTCTCCAGGAAAGAAAGCGCATCCAGATTCGTCGCAATTTCTTTGGTTTTATTTTTCAGCAATTCTTTTTGATACCCACCCTTAATGTTGAAGAAAATATTTTGCTTCCCCTCGTGTTCATGAAGAAACAAAAAGATGATCAAGCGTTGGATAAAATTATCAGACTGGTGCATCTGGAGCATCGAAAAAAACATAGACCTTCCCAATTGTCGGGAGGAGAAATGCAGAGGGTTGCTATTGCCAGAGCATTGATGAATGATCCCAGGATACTTATAGCTGATGAACCTACAGGCAACCTGGACAGTAAAAATTCTATCGAAATGTTTGAGCTTTTCAGAGATTTGAATGAAAAAACTCAAATGACCATTATATGCGCCACACATAATCAGGAATTAGCAAAAATGAGTGGCAGAATCCTGACCATCAAAGACGGAAAACTACAGTAATCCTAAAAAAAACATCCGTTTGACACATTAGGGACAGTCCCCTTTGTGTCAAACGGATGTTTTTATGATTTTAGCTTTTTACTTAATTCTTTTACAAGATTCTGACTTTCTTTATCAAGCTGATTTATTGAAGGGATAATGGTCTTGACAATAATAACCAGGTTGCCTTTTCTTTTGCTTTGAGTAGGATAAGGCATTCCCTTGTTTTTTATAGTAAATATTGCACCTGATTCAGTGCCAGGGGGTATTTTGATTTTTTCTGTCCCATAGAGCCCGGGTATCGTAAGATTAGTTCCCATGACTGCTTCAGGAAAGGTAATCCGGGTCTGGTAAATCAAATCATTACCCTTGCGCTGAAAATGTTCATGAACTTTGAGTCGAATCTGTACATACAGGTCACCATTTTCGGCTCCTTGATAGCCTGCATTTCCCATGCCTCTATATCGGATCCTTACTCCTTCGGTTAACCCGGAAGGTATTTCAAGATCAATGCGTTTGCTTTTTTTATTTCTTCCCGTTCCATTACACGAAGGGCAGGGATTTTCAATAACCTTCCCTTTACCCTGACATTTGGGGCAGGTTGTGACACTTCTAAATGAGCCCAGTATAGTATTTTGAACGCCCATCACTTTTCCACTTCCCTGACATTGTGAGCAGGTTTTGGGTTGCGTACCTTCTTTTGCGCCTGTGCCTTTGCATTTTTCGCAAGATTCCATGCGATCAAGCTGAACTTGTATTTTTTTTCCTGTGACAGCTGCTTCTTCATAGGTCAGAGCAGTTTCGAAAAAGATATCGCTTCCTTTTTTTTGGCTTGAGGCTTCATTGCTTCCGCCATATGAGCTCTGCTGTCCAAAAAAGTTACCAATCAGGTCTTCAAAAAAGGATCCTCCACCCTGGGTTCCTGAAAAGAAATCAGAAAAATCTGCCTGTTGATATCCTCCAGAGTGACCTCCTGTAAATTGATCAGAGTTTAGACCGGCTTCTCCAAATTGGTCATATTTTTTTCTTTTTTCGGGGTCGCTTAAAACATTATAGGCTTCATTGATCTCAGCCATTTTTTTAGTTGCTGAGGCGTCTTTGTTGACATCAGGGTGATACTGCATGACAAGCTTGCGATAGGCTTGTTGTATTTCCTGAGACGAAGCGGAGCGTTGAATTCCAAGTGTTTCATAAAAATCTCGATTAGCCAGTTGAATACTCCTTTATAAAAAAATTTATTTGCAAAAACAGTATACAAGCAACGGAAGATTAGACTTCCGTTGCTTTTCCTTCAACAGTATCGGATGAATCTTGTTGGTTTTCATCCTGAGCCGGCTGATCTCCAGCAGTGGGATTTTCTTGTTCTGTTTGCTTGTAGGCTTCTTCTCCTATTTTGCTGATACTCTGTGAAACTTCTTCCATAAGGGAATCAAGCTGATCCATTTGATTTTCTTTCAAAGCATTTTCGAGGTCAGCAATCTTTTTTTCAGCTTCTTCGATGAGCTCAGCAGATACTTTTTCTTTTACATCGCTCAAGGTCTTTCTTGCCGTATAGATCATAGTGTCAGCTCGATTTCTCAGCTCAATCTGTTCCACTCTTTTTTTATCTTCTTCACTAAATTTTTCAGCTTCTGCCTTCATTTTTTCGATTTCATCCTTATCCAGCTTGTTTGCATTGGATATTGTGATGTGCTGTTCTTTTGAAGTGGCTTTGTCCTTGGCAGTAACATTCACAATACCGTTGGCATCAATTGCATAGGTGACTTCGATTTGAGGAATTCCCCGGGGTGCGGTAGGAATCCCATCCAAAATAAATTTGCCCAGAGAATTGTTGTCAGCAGCCATTGGGCGCTCTCCCTGAAGCACATGAACTTCGACACTGGTTTGGTTGTCAGCTGCAGTGGTAAAGACTTGAGTTTTTGAGGTGGGTACGGCAGTATTTCGCTCAATCATTTTGGTGAAAACTCCGCCCATAGTTTCAATTCCCAAGCTTAGAGGTGTTACATCCACCAGTACTACATTTTTAACATCTCCAGCGATAATACCTCCCTGAATGGCAGCACCCATTGATACGCATTCCATGGGATCAATTCCTCGTTCAGGCTTTTTGTCCATGTAGGTTTCAATTGTTTTTTGGACGATAGGCATTCGGGTAGGTCCGCCTACCAGGATAACCTTGTCAATGGATTGAGGAGTAAGCCCTGCATCTTTTATGGCATCTTCCATTGGCTTTCTGATGCGATCAACAGTGGGTTTGACCAATGTTTCAAGTTTGGCTCGGCTCAATCTCATATTGAGGTGAAGGGGAGTGCCGCTTTTGTCCACCGTAATGAAGGGAAGATTAATTTCTGTTTCAAGGGTTGTGCTGAGCTCAATCTTGGCTTTTTCCACTGCTTCCTTGAGTCGATAACTTACATTAGTATCTTTGCTCAAGTCTATATGGTGCTCTTTGTTAAATTCTTCACACACATAATCAAAAATGGCATTGTCCATATCGGTTCCACCCAACTGGGTGTCGCCCGAAGTGGAAGCCACTTCAAAGACGCCGCCTCCGAAGTCCATTATGGTTACATCAAGCGTACCTCCACCCAAGTCAACGACCATGATTTTAAGGTTTTGATCTGTCTTATCCAAACCAAAAGCAAAAGCTGCCGCGGTAGGCTCATTGACCAGACGAACCACTTCAAGCCCTGCAATGGCTCCCGCATCTTTGGTGGCTTGTCTTTGATCGTCGTTAAAATAAGCGGGAACAGTGATAACGGCTTTATCAACCGGCTCTCCCAGATATGCTTCGGCATCTTTTCTGATTTTTTTCAATATAAAAGCAGAAATTTGCTGAGGAGTATATTCCTTTCCTCTGATGGTAACTTTTTCTTTGGTCCCCATTTTACGTTTGATGGCAGAAATCGTACCTTCAGGATTGAGGGCGGATTGCCTTCTTGCAGGCTCTCCAACCAACATTTGGTCATCTTTGGTGAAGGCCACATAGGAAGGTGTTGTTTTTCCACCAACACTGGTTCCTTCTGCGGCTGGTATTATGGTGGGTTTTCCGCCAATCATCACCGCTGCAGCAGAGTTGGACGTCCCCAGATCAATTCCAATAATTTTTGACATTTATTCCTCCTTTTTCTCTTTAAGCTTTATCTTGCTTATATTTCAATTTAAAATTTATTAAATTTGCCACTTTATCAATATGCCCTAATTTCATTTTTTATGCTGATTAACTACAACCAAAGGATGGCGAATCCATTGTTCACCACACTTGAAGCCATCTCGAACAACTTCAATGATTCGATTTTCTTCCACTTCCGGCATGCTCAGCATCCCGCCTAATTCATGAAGGTGGGGGTCAAAAAGTTCGCCTATGGGGCTTATTTTTTCGAGACTAAGCGATATAAGGGCTTTTTCAAGCTCAGTGCTTACCATTTCCATGCCCTCAATGATCACCTGGATGTTTTGCGACTTGCTTGCAGCATTTTTGATGCGCACAATATGATCAGAAAGCTCGAGGAGAGACCTTCCTACGTCTGCAGTCATACATGCTTTGGAGCGAGCTTTCTCTTTTTCTTGTATTTGCTTGAATTTGTCCATTTCTTTGCACATATAAACCTGGGCCTCTTTAGCTTCAAGAAAGGCTAACATATATTCCCAAAGAAGGTTGGTCAAGTTTTGCAAAAAAACAGTATCCTTAAATTCTTTTAACTTTTTTTCTTCCATTCTTTTCATCCTTGTTCTATTTAAAAAAAACATTCTATCTAAGTTTTTTCCCAAAAAAAACTTTTTTTTTGATTTTTTGGGAAAAATAAGTAAATCATACCATAGATGAATTGTCATTATGCAATAATGCTGATGACGGTAAATGTTGATTAAATGAGAACAGGAGAAGATATATGATTATATTGGTGTTAAACTGCGGTAGTTCTTCCATTAAATTCAAACTTTATGAGATGGACCATGAAATGGAGCTTGCTTCAGGAGCAGTTGAAAAAATTGGCTTTGATGATGCTATTTTTAAATATAAAAATTATAAATTACCCGATTATAAGGAAATTTTACCTATATCTTCTCATGGAATGGGCCTGCAGTATATTGTCGATCGACTTGTTCACCCAGAGTTTGGAGTCATACGCAATGAAAATGAAATTTTTGCTGT
>PXBT01000200.1 GCA_003566815.1 Caldisericota bacterium | reverse complement strand
TACATGGGAGCTTTGCAGATTTCTTTGCGAATATTGCGATAAAAGGGTGTCACTTTTTCAATAAAAAAAGTCTTTTCCATGTACCAAAGATAGTGATTGATCGTATGAATATGCAAGCCGAGGGTGCTGGAAAGCTCCTGCTTGTTTACCATCCTGCCTATCTGAGAGGCCATTAAGCGAGCCAGGCCGGTGAACTCCTCCGTTTTCTGAATACCCAAAAGCTCCACCAGATCTTTTAAGAGATAGCTTTCATACAGCTCTGATATGATTTTTCTCTTTTCTGAGAGTTCCTGCTCCATCACAATTCTTGGAAAACCTCCAAAACTCAGATATTCTTCCAGCAAAGCCTTTGTTTTTGTTGTTTCCAGCTCCATAAACTCATCCAGACGATCCTCATAGCGATAGGAAGTGCGATAATCAACCCATTCCTCCCAACTCAAAGGAAATAACTCAAAAATTCGTTTTCTTCCAGCCAGGGATTCATGTATCTTTTCTTTAAGCTCCAGCGAACCTGAACCAGAGACGATCCATCGATAGGGAAGATCCATATCGTAAAGACCCTTTAAAAACAGCCCGGCGTTTTCTTTCCGTTGAATTTCATCCACAAAGATGTAACCCTGAGTTCCAAGCTCGAGCCTGATCTTACGCAAGAGGAGTTCCTGCGTATCAAAATACTTTTTGTCTTCCTCAATATCAAGGTTGAGCATCAGAGAAGGCTGGTTTTGTTTACTCAGCTCGTGCATAAGAAGCTTCATCAGCGTGGTTTTACCCGCTTGTCTTGGGCCTACAATCAGGCTAATCTCTTTTTCTTTGAGATGCTTAATCAACTCGGGAAACAATCTTCTTTTTATCATATTATCATTTTAACCCAGTAAAAATTACAGTCAACTATCAAAATACCTGGGTAAATTTTATAACCGTTCTGGAAAGTATTCTACTCTATGAGTTTGAATAGGAGAAATTGGGGTGAACGGGGGTTTAAAAAGCCCCGATTAGGATAGAGAATATTTTTTTAGCTCAGTCGAAAAAACTCGCGAGTATTTTTGACTGGAGGCAAAATTACTCGTATACTTACGGTAGTTATTAAAATGGAGAAATGAAATGAAACTACGCTATATTGCAGAGCAGGTAAAAAAGGATTTGAATCATAAGATGGTGTTTGTGGGCGGACCACGGCAAGTGGGAAAGACTACCCTGGCAAAGATGATGCTTGGAGAAGAGGGAGTTTATTTGAATTGGGATGTCTCACAACATAGAGAGATAATCCTTGAGCATGAAATTCCTGAAGCTTCCATGATAGTCTTTGATGAAATTCACAAATACAAATCCTGGAGAACCTACCTTAAAGGTATTTTTGATTTACATGGAAATAATAGGAAAATACTTGTGACAGGAAGCGCTCGATTGGATTATTACAGGCATGGGGGCGATTCTTTACAGGGGAGATACCATTATCTGCGCATGCTTCCATTGTCTGCGTTCGAGTTGGGCATTAGCAATAAAGAAGACCTGAGACAGTTACTTCTGCTGGGTGGTTTCCCTGAACCCTTTTTTTCAGGCTCAGAAAAGTTTTTGAAAAGATGGTCAAGAGAATATCGCATGCGAATGGTTCAGGAAGATATTGTAAGCCTTGAAAATACAACTTTGCTTCAAAAAATAGAACTCATGATACTTCGATTGCCCCATTTGACAGGCTCGCCTCTTTCAGTGAATGCGCTTAGAGAGGATTTAAATGTAAGCCATAAATCAGCAAGCTCATGGCTGGAAATCCTGGAAAGATTATATGCTATTTTCAGATTACCCCCTTTTGAAAGCAATTTGCTTCGAGCAGTAAAAAAAGAGCAGAAGCACTATCATTTTGATTGGACTCAAATAAGGGATGAAGGCGCAAAATTTGAAAACATGATAGCTCTGCATTTGCTAAAATGGGTCTATTGGCTACAGGATACGGAGGGAAGAAATATTGAGCTTCGATATTTTCGCGATATTGATGGCAGAGAGATTGATTTTTTAATCATTGAAGACGATAGCCCCACACTTTGTATTGAATGTAAAATCAAGGATGAAAACCCCACCCAGGCGATGAAGTATTTTATAAACAAGTTTCCTGACTGCAAGGCCTGGCATATTACATTGGAAGGCAAGAAAGATGTGAACACCAAAGAAGGCATCCGTATAGCCCCGGCAGAGAAATTTCTTGCCAATCTGGTTTAGATCGGGAGTGATTGCTGGAGTTTTACTTTGCTATGGTGATAAAAATAGACGGTTGACAGGGTTTCCACCAGAAAGAAGAAAGCGGTTACAACCCCCAGGATCAGAAGGAATAGGAATTGGACAATGAAAGCATAGGGATTGCTCATGGTAAAACGATTTATTCCTTCAATCAAATATAAGAAGCTAAAATCTAAATTAATGATGGGGTAAAAAAACGGAGCCAGGGCAAAACCATACAAAAAGTGAGAAAACGACAAAAAGAAGGTTTCTTCATAGGCTACTCCTATAGGAAACAGTTCCTGGGTATAGGCAGAAGCAGGGAGACCCTGAGCTATTGTGAGCCCATAGCCAAGCCAGAGGATGAGGATAAGCAATAGCAATAAATGAACAGCTTTCCATAGGAGCAGTCTTTTTGGATGGAAATTTACCAGGGAAGATAGTTTTTTATCTTGATATAAAGCTTTATTGTTCAGGTTATCTGTTAAATTGATGGTGGGAAAGTATTCTTTTATTTGATTGCTATCAAAGCAATCCAACACAATGCATTCAGAAAAAAAGTGTTTTACAAACCCTTTAATTGCTGGGAGAATCATCAGGGTGTATAAAAATAGCAAAACAACAACTAACAGGGGCCCGATTATTTGTGTAAAAAAAATTAATGAAAAGAATGGAAGAAAAACAAACAACAATGCAAGACTGCCTAATTGATGCCATAGTCGTGAAAAAAATATTGACCCGAAGTATTTTTTAATCTCATTCGTGGATTCGTCTTTGCTGATCCTTATTTTGTATCCAAGATGGCGAAACCCTCTGAGCATTACATTCCATCTCAGTTTGGGGCAAAATAAAACGTAGGGCAGGCAGTAGATAGGAAAAATAAAAAAAATATGAAACAATAATCCAAACCCACTGATTATTGGATCACCAAAATGTATAGCAATCCATAGAAATGTACGGAATAACAAAGCAAATATAGCATTAAGCATCAACAAAAATAAGCCCAGCAATATAGCAGGAGCAAAAAACCGAAAGATATTGCCTTTCATGACGGATAGAGAAAATAGAAATGCCTTCCATTCCATAATTAACCACCTGTCTTGTTGCTCAAGACTTTTTAATCGATAATGTTTTTACATTAAAATTTCATCGAATGCTTAGCTTTATGGTTGGTCAAAGTTTTCCAGAATCTCTCGAAACTGAGAGATGGCATACAGGGGGATGTTGATGAGCCAGGATTCCTTACGATAATCGGAAAGAGAAGTCCTTAGGGCTTTTTGGCATTGGTATCTTTGAACAAAACTTTTCAAGCTTTTTGCTTGAAGGTTTTCGTTGGCTTTCACTTCCAGTGGAATGACCTCATCGTTCCATTGAAACACCAGATCTACCTCTGCTGTTCCATTGCTTGCGGTCCAATAGTGGAGTTTCATCTCATTGAAGGTTTGCAATTCCTGCAGGACATATTGTTCAGTTAATGCTCCTTTAAACTCAGTAAATAAACGATGTCCTTCAAGAAGAGATTTGGCATCCAAGTGGCTCATTGCCCCCAGGAGGCCTACATCCAGCAAAAATATTTTGAAAGCTGAGTTATCCTGGTAGGCCAATAAAGGAAGCCCAGGCTTTTCAATGCGGTTGATCCTTTTCAGTAATCCTGCATCCTGAAGCCACATTAAGGCAAGTTCAAATTCTCTGGCGCGAGCTCCTTCACGGATCAAGCCATAGACAAACTTACGGTTTTCTTTTGCAAGCTGGGTGGGAATGGACCGCCAAATCAAGCGAATTCTGGGAACAATGTCTGGTGGAGCATGTTTGGAAAAATCCTGTTCATAGGCTTCCAGCAGGGTAAGTTGTATCTTTCTGGCTTCCTGTAAATCTTTTGTTTTCCTATAGCATGAAACAACTTCAGGCATTCCTCCCACAAAAAAATATTCTTTTAACAAGGGCAGTAGAACAGATTTAAAATGCTTTATCATGGGAAAATCTCTATTATGGAGGAGCTCAACATAGTTGGGATATTCAAGAGCATTGAGGAACTCCATGAAAGACATGGGATGCAAATCCATAAAATCCACTTTGCCCACAGGAAAGGAAGTCCCAGGGTGCATAGTGATGCCCAAAAGTGATCCAGCACAGATGATATCATATTGAGGCGCATTTTCATTGAAATATTTTAATGAAGTCAATGCCCGTGGTACTTCCTGGATTTCATCAAAAATCATGAGAGTATTTTCTGCCTGGATAGACATTCCTGCTTCAATTTGGAGACCTTTAATCAATCGCTCAATATCAAGATTACTATGAAATAGTGTTTTCATTCTGGAATTGTTGTCAAAGTTGATATAAGCGAAATATTTATAGTGTTTTTCTCCAAAAGCTTTCATTAGCCATGTTTTCCCTACTTGTCTTGCCCCTCGGATGATTAAAGGTTTTTTATAGTTGCTGTTTTTCCATTTGATCAGTTGGCTCATGGCTTCACGATGCATGTTTTCTCCTTGCTGGATTTTGCTTATTTAATATTGAGTTTACGCATTAAATCACAAAAGTCAAAGGACTTTATGTTAAAATTTACACAAAAGTCAAAGGACTTTTGAAATATTAACAGTAGAATCTCACCTTTTTCTCTGGAGGTTTTATTGCGTTACTGTTACCTCCGTGTCAACGAGCTTTACTTTGCTATGGTGATAAAAATAGACGGTTGACAGGGTTTCCACCAGAAAGAAGAAAGCGGTTACAACCCCCAGGAGCAAAAAATCGAAAGATATTGCCTTTCATGACGGATAGTGAAAATAGAAATGCCTTCCATTCCATATTTAACCCCCTGTCTTCATGACTTTACAATGCATGTTTTCTTCTTGCAGGACTTTGCTTGTTTAATATCGAGTTTACGTCTTAAATCACAAAAATCAAAGGACTTTTGAAAAAAGTGAGACAGCACCCCCGTCCCCCTGTCTCCATTTGGCTGTATAGGCTTCCAGGCCGGGTTTTTTGCGTAGACCCGAGGCACTCATGGAG
This sequence comes from Caldisericota bacterium, assembly GCA_003566815.1. Taxonomy (GTDB): domain Bacteria; phylum Caldisericota; class Caldisericia; order UBA6126; family UBA6126; genus T3SED10-260. The sequence continues at coordinate 1,230 of PXBT01000200.1, read as the reverse complement.
CGAATTTTTCCATAAACAGGGCGTTCCTGGAAAGGGTGGTCATGTTTGCCAAAGCACCAGGCCACTCCGGCATAGCTATTGGGATCTCTTCCATCCAGGGAATATTTGTTGTTAAGGTAAATAGCAGTATCAAAAGCTTTCTCAGGGGTTTCTGACCATTCCAGCAGTTTTTTGCCCCAGTACATCCGCATGTAATTATGCATCTTACCTGTCTTTACCATTTCCTTTTGTGCAGCATTCCAATAGGGATCATGAGTTTTTGCATTTTCCCACTCAGAAAGCTCATAGGTATACGAGCGAGCATCAATACGATGCTGATCCAGGGTGGTTTTTACCCATTCGGGCAGACCATCAAAGGCATCATAGCGGGGATTGTAGTAGCAATAGTTAAAGGAGAGCTCTCTTCGTACCACCAGCTCATCCAGAAAGACTTCAGCTACTTTGGGGCTGGATTCCAGCACTTTTTGCACGATTTCCATGGCGGATATTTGTCCAAAATGCAGGTAGGGGCTTAGGTTGGATTGAGCAGGTTGAGAAAGATGATTTCTTCGCTCTGCATATTCGGGCAGATCTTTTTTTAAGAATCGATTGAAATGTTTCAGCGCTTCTTTTCTGCCCCCTTTTATCCAGCTGACAGGAGCTACTTGCCTGGAGCAAGGCAGAGAAGAAAGTTTGAACGAAGGGGGATGGATGCCTTTGAGCCAGGATAAGGAAGAAATATCGTTGGACAAGGGTGGATGAGCGTGCCATTCAAAATCATAAGGCTTGAGCTGAGCGATCAGTTTTCTGCGAAGGTGTCCTGCCTGCCATGCTTCTTTGGGATAGGCCAGCGCCACTGGGACACAGGCATCACTTTCCACTGTGCTTAGTGGGCAGTCTATTGCATTTTCAAGTTTTTTTTTCCAGGCTAGTTGATGTTTTAAGTAACCACCATCGGCAATGACCCAGGCAGCATCCCTGGAAAGTTCAATGACTCCATTCAAGGGGTTTTCCTGGCGAATGAGCAGTTTGATGCCATGCTTTAATGAAGTTTGATAAAGCTCTTTTATTCCTTCCCACATAAAGTGAAAATGCCTGAGTTGGGCTTCGGGGTAGTCGTCCCAGAGTCCAAAATATACCAACAAGGGCAAAGCTTGCTGATGGGCAATCCATTGGGCATAATGCAAGGCTGGATTAAAATGAAGACGCTGAGAGGCTTGCATCATGCCCAATGGATTGCCCATCAGCAAG
>PXBT01000175.1 GCA_003566815.1 Caldisericota bacterium | reverse complement strand
TCACATCGGCTTCTTGTTTTCCTTAAGCCGTTCAATGATCTGCTCAAGCCGCCTCTTTCGGGTGTCCTCACTCTTGGCCGACAAATAAAACGCAGTGTAGGTTCGTCTTACAGAAGCTGACATATTCAGGAAATTCGTCAGCGCATTTCCTGACCCGGATAATTTGTCGGTCAAGATGCCGATTTGTACCTCTGAAATCGGCTCAAGATTAGGCTTATCCCAGGTTCCTTTCTCCCTGGCTTGCGCTATCGCAGCCTGGCCCGCATCTGTCATGGCACCCTCTGCAATCAGTTTCCTTGCAAGCTTCCGGTTACGCTCGGACCAGACACTACGCTTTCTTCGCGGTGTAAATCGCTTGATGTACTTCTTGGCCCCGAGGCTTTGGATTTGGCCATCGATCCAGCCAAAGCACAACGCTTCTTCCAGGGCTTCGTTAGCTGTCAGAGTTTTGATCCCGGCGTCTTTACTGAATACCAGCCACATGCCAGGGCTCTTCTGGTGGTTTTGAACCAGCCATTCTCTGAATGCCTTTCGATTCTCAAACATTAATTGATCGTCTTTCATCTGCAATCCTCCAATGCTGAAAATGATATAAATGAGCCGTTGTAGCGTTCCGTGAGCAAAGCTGGTGGCGGCGGCTCTAAAACAAATCCATCGCGTTTCTGAACTTCCGGGGGGAGTTGACTATTAATAATTTTGTGTTATATTTACAATAGTAACATCACTAAAGATAGCATCTTTAGTCTGACGCTCCTTAGGGAGCGTTTCCTTTTTATATATCGGCGGTATTTTATTTTATTCTTGCAATTTACCTAATGAAAAAAGCCGGTCTGAAATATCAAACTAACTAATCACCGGGTTCGTCGTATTCCCCGGAAGGGGTAAAAAGATCTTGCATTTCAGATAAATCCAAAACAGCCTTCCTGCCTTTGCCGCCTTCCTCAATACAGGTTGAAAGGGCCCCGATATTCACCAGCTCGGCCGTTATCTCCTTCTTGAGTTCATTGAAACCGGCACGTTTGAAGTTGATGGATTTCCGGAATATTTTCCGCTCCTCTGTAAACTCGGTCTCAGAAACACTGTCAGGCCGCCCCCAGGTATGAACAAAGCTGTATTCCCACAAATCAGGAGTAAACTGGCCGATCATCAGGCCCTTAAGGCGACCGGACTGGGTGATGAATTTTTCATAAACCTCGCTGCTGATCAATCCGGTACCTGACAGAAAATCGTAAATATATGAACAGCCCCAAAGAACAGCCACCATCTCAGGCTTATTATCATAAGTAATATCACCCGACAGGTCCACTAAATGTTTTTCAAATTTATGCGGATGAACATCGAAATATAATTCAAGTGAGCGTTTCTTCTTCTTCTTTATGTTGGCCTCCCAGTATGTCAGCATTTTTTCAAAAACCCTTCCGCTCAATGCAAATCCAACTCCCTTGCCTTTCATGTATTTCATAAAACACCACTGCAGCGTAAACCTGAACATCTGGCGATCGTTAATGAAAATATCTTCAAGCAATTCCTTTGTGCAAACATCAGAAAAAACACCCTGTTCGATAGATGAAAGCAACTTCTCATCAAGGTCAAAACGATATCGTTTCAAAACCTTAAGCAACTGGTCTTTGGGGAAAACACTGCTGTCTATTTCATAAAAACCATCCAACTCTGAATAAAGCTTGCATATAGCCAGATCATACTCCGGATATCCCCATAATTTGTCGGAATCTGCCACATCGTCGTAATTTCCGGTTATTGCCCTGTCCAGCAGATCAAAATGTTGGTAGAACAGCAGCTTTTTGAAGGTGATAAAAAACATATCGTAATCACGAAGAGGATCTTCAATAAAATTTGCGAACGCAGCCCCAACCTTTTCAGCATCGCCATGAAAACAATAATAATCCACCAGGAAGCCATCAAGATAATGGAAGTTTTCATGGTAAAGCCCCGGGTGCTTTTCCCTGATCAGGTTAAGAAATTTCAGCGCACGGTCAAACTTCCTGGCAGACACAAGATGGTCCTTTATTTCAAAGATGACCTCGCCCGCATCACGCTCCTCCAAAAAACCGGCGGGTAATTCCTTCGAAAAAAAATCCAGGATCTCATCAAACCTCTCCAGGAAATCCTCATCTGTGTATTTTTTCCAAAACTCTTCAGTAGTCATTTTGTTCTTTTTTTGCCTGTAATAAATACCATTCCCCTTCCGGGGAAGAGGACGCTTTTCAAATACCGCGAGTTTTACCAATTCCGCAAAATGCGTGAAACGCGTTACGGTCGGCTTCAGTGATTTGTTAAGCTTTATTTCACTCATCTAAAGATCTATGAGCCGTTGACTCCTCATCAATCCAATCTTCCTCCTCCCAGGTCATTCCACGACGACCTGGCACTTTGCGTGTTGGGCCGGAACTGTAAAATGAACATGATTTCGGACCATAGCAAAACGTTTTTAAGGCTTCTTTTGGGGATCTTGTCAATTGTCAAATACAGCATGTACGACAATTACACGATCTTCAATTGAATAAAATATTGAAAAAGGAAACCACCTTATGGGGCAACCACGAAAACGCGAGTATCGTATCTGATACATCTTTGGATTATTCCTGATGTTTTGCAAGGTTGCTTCTATAGAATCTAAAAATTCAAAACCAAGACCCTTCCGTTGCCTTTCGTACCAGGCAAAAGAAATTTCAACATCATCTTTCGACCTATCAGTATAGAGAAGTTTCATTTATATTTATTCCTAAGAGCTTCGTGTACTGATTGCCAGTCATGAAGATTTAGTCCTCCACCTTTATAGTCTTTATATCTTTTATCGAGTTCTAGTTTTTGCCATTCTGGCATAGGAAGCTCTGAATTACCTTGAGCAATAGAATCCCAAATATCTTCTACCAATAATAACTTTTCGGCAAGATTTAATTTATTTATTTCTTGCTTGATTTCTTCAGGTTTCATACCATTCCCTCCATGTACTTATAATTCATTAAACTTAACCCTGATTTTTCTCTCTCATTCTGCGGCATAAGAGAGACGGGCTGAAATATCTTCTTCCGTAATTTCAGGGAAGTCGGTGGTTATTTCCTCATGAGTCATCCCTGAAGCTAACCAGCTCAAAACATCATAAACAGAAACTCGGGTGTCCCGAATGCATGGTTTACCGAATCGTTTCTCCGGATTTATTCTAATGATATTTTGATAGTTCGTCGTAGTACAAATATAATATTATTTATCCAGTTATAGATTCGTAGACTCCTCATCAATCCAGTCTTCCTACTCCCGGGTCATTCCGCGACAATCTGGCACTTTGCGTGTTGGGCCGGAACTGTAGATTGAACATGATTTCGGACACGAATCGTCGAGTTTATATTGAGGGCCAATGTCCTTCATGGGAAGAGAACGCTTTTCATTTATGGGCATAGCTCTTTAGAGAATTCTTTTGGCGAGTTCATTCTTCCACATAGGTTTGCCTGGCGAATCTCCTTAATTTTCCATGCTGATTCTGAGTTTTCGCGCCCCAAATGAAACTGTAACCATTGTCCTCTGACAGAATCATCGGGATAACCTTCTTCAACGACAGTAATTGTTGAATTCAGCGGATTTTCTACACGGTCATTACTCAACAAAATACTGATGAAACCCGCATCTGCAATCTTGCGATATTCCTGAATAACAAGAAGAGGATGATAAACCCACTTTTCTCCATTATTCATTGCAGCAGATATTTTGAGATTGAAGTTACTGACTTCTAAATTGTTGTAAGATACAACAGGAAATTCATCCGGCCTTTTATCTTCAGCAATACTAGAGCAGGATAAAATTACCGGAAACAATAAAGCAATTAATAGTTTCATTTTTCACCCATTTTATAGTTGGCTGGTCCATCAAGCGAAACGCGCAATTGTGCCATGAGTCCCATCCCAAATTGAGCGATTACGCGATATGGGCTCAGTTGCAGATCCTCTCCTCCACGATTTATCTGCGAAACATTCCTGAGGAAACCATCTGCTGACAAATAATTGAGCAAACTATTATATGATCTTTCAGTCAAGTCTAAATATTTTTTGTCGAGCAGTCCCTGTCTTACTCCCAGTGTAATCGCCGTTGCAATGCCACCTGTGGAGGAAGTATCAACACCAAGTTCATGATTATCAATATAGGAATGCCACATACTTTCTGAATCAGCATGCCTGGCGGCAACCTTAGCCAAATGAACAAAGGAAGACTTGATATCGTCAATACCCTTAATATGACCAAAGTTATTTCCATCTATAATTCTTAATGTTTTAATTATCCCAAGTAAATACCAGGTCACTCCACGTCCCCAATTGCGATATGATTTTGATCCGTTTATACTTGACCGCTGATAAACAGCATCTGTTTCGGTGAGATAAATCATCCTGTGTGTAAGCTGGTCAACAGCGATCTGAGCCAGCCGGGCATCATTCCTGATCGCTGCAATTGCCGATAGTGGATATGCAAGAGTATAACAACCTTCTGTTGTTATATGGCCGCCACTGATGAGTCCTTGCTCATTTCTTCTGCTCATAATAAAATCCAAAGCCTTTGAAATTGAAATATGATCCGGGTATAAAGCAGCAATGCTGCTAAACGGCAAAAAATCTTCTACACTGTTAAAAGTGCCGTCTAACGCAATGGTATGCGGATTTTCAAAAACAATTCCCTTTTCATCATCAAGGTAACATTCCAGATGCATCTTCAATGCAGACAAAGCTTCCCTATGGCCATTAATATGCATCTCATACAAAGCATCATGCACACACCCTCCAATCCAGCCAAATGGGCTGAATGAATTCATCGACAACAGGTTTTTGTAAAAGGCTTCTTCGGGATCATTACTTTGTCCTGCAAGCAGATGGGGCTGATACCCATCATTAACTTTCAAAAAGTTATGATCAGGCATGTAAAACCATGCTTCACTTGTGCCCCTGGTAAGTTTAAGAGTTATGCCTTCCCTGAAAATCCCTTCAAGATGTTTTTCTTCAATAGGAATCTCAAAAGGCTGAAATGGGTAAGCATATTTCATGATAAATAATCCGAGTTCAGTCCCGGAGGCTGACAGGCATGCAAGCACATGTTTTTCTTCCCTGAAGTCCAGGGCTGCTGTGATCCGGAGATAACATGGTGCCTGAATATCTGCCGGCTTTACCCTTCTGAAAGTCAATCTTGTTTCCAGAAACTCAGCATTTTTTTCCAGAACCGGCATAACATTCCATCCTAGCGGTATGCGCTTACCATCAGGATAAGGTAAATCTGGAAAAACAGCTCCTTCAGCAACATGCCTTTTTCTAGAAACCTTCCTCCTCCTGTTATGTGTGGAACATCCAGAAATTATGCCTACACCTATTAAAGATGCCTGTCTTACGAAGATGCGTCGAGATATTATTGCCATATTTCTGTCTGATTATTATAATTAGATTAATTAGGATGCCTTTAAATCCGTCCGGCTGAAACTGCATAGCCTTTGTTCTGGTAGATGCAAAGCCACCATTATATTCCAGCGATACCTTCCCCGAGAAAACAGCATATTATTATCACTCAAAGTGAACCTGTTTTTCGGGAGGCGCCCATAACGCCATCATTGACAATCAGCCAGTCGTCCACCTTTTCTAAAGTTCCAAAGTCGAATAACATGACCTCATCAGAATCTCCAGTGTCTGAATTCACAATATCATTATAAAGTCATTAGAAAGTACATAGCTAAAAAATTGGTTGAAAATAAAATTATTGTCTGATAATTCATACTTAGGATTCTCCAAGGTCCAACTCTCTCATAGAGGTGAATAACCGGAACGTTGTTTGTCGCTGAAGGAGAAAAGCCCTTTCCGGAATTCATACCTGACCCGTCTTGAATATCAAACTAACTCATCATCGGGTTTGTTGTCTTCCACAAAAGTGCACCGGGAGAATGAGCTACTCGGGTATTTTTTCCGAAAAACTCAGTTTGATCGCATAGGCCAACTCTTCAGCCGGTTTTTCAGGAAGCGTAAGATGCAGGGCATAATCGTCCTGATGATACTCAAGCGGTATATACATACCCTCCTCCGGTCCGAGCAGCGATACCCCGTCCAGATCTTCAACAGCGAACACTTCCCCCGAAAGGGAAGTGATGGGAAGCATCTCGTTATCACCAGGCCAGCCCAGCACAATGGCATAAAGATCCCTGTTGTCCTTGCTCCTTGTAAAGCGGATATCCTCGGGAGTCCCCGCCGATGGCGCCTGCCCCCCTACTCCATCCATGTGCCAGTGGCCGGCACCCATCTGTGTAGGCCCTTCGCCATACCTGGTCCATGCCCGTGTGTCGTAAACAGCCTCGCCGTATTTTCCGAGCCAGTCCCCCATAGCCAGGAGAATATCCCTCTGCTCCTGTGGTATGGTCCCGTCAGCTTTGGGAGAGATGTTAAGCAATAGGTTGCCGTTCTTGCTGATCCTGTCAAAAAAGCTGTGCAGCACCTGCTTTGGTGTATAATACCCGATCCCTTCGGTGTAGCACCAGCTCGAGCGGCTTATGGCATCATCGGTAAGCCAGT
>PXBT01000194.1 GCA_003566815.1 Caldisericota bacterium | reverse complement strand
CCCCGTCCCCTTGTCTGTCTCTGTTGATATTCTCCAGAAAGTAGTTAAAATATCTACTTAGTGGAGAATAGTATGCAAAACCAGAAAGCAATTTATATGGATTATGCTTTGTTGACCGATCGATATAAAGACTATGCCTACCCTAAATCAAAAATAAGCCAGCTTGTTCGGAATGGAAAGATTATTCGCATACGAAGGGGGCTTTATATTGATGCAGATTCGAAGGATTGCTCCATTTATACAATAGCCAACCTCGTTTGCAACCCCTCTTATATCTCCTTTGAATCAGCCTTAAGCTATCATGGGATGATACCTGAGCAAGTTAAATGGGTAACTTCGGCATCTTTTGAAAAGAGAAAAAGCAAAATCTTTTATACTCCTGTGGGCAACTTTATATATTATGATATCCCTTCCCGTGTATATGCATACGGAGTTCATCGGATTGCTGAAGATAAAGCGCATCCTTTCCTTATTGCTTCCAAAGAAAAAGCCTTACTGGATACTTTGTCCAAGATACGAGGCGTGCGTTCTTTAAAAGCAATGGAGCAATTATTGCTTGATGATCTTCGTATTGACCCTGATGTTTTGATGGATATGGATATCTCTATGATTGATTTTTTAAGTTCTTTTTATCATCAGAGCAATGGGCGCTTGTTGCATAAATGGTTGAAGGGAAGTAAAAAATGAACACTTTGCTGAGAGAAATGCTTTCAAATTACCAGACTCATTCAAAAAACGAGTTAAAACAAGCTGTGCTCGAAATCGTTCAGGAAATTATTTTATTGGGGCTTTCCAAGAGTGATTTTTTTCAAAAAGCTGTTTTTTATGGAGGTTCATCACTTAGGATTGTGCATCAACTGAACCGTTTTTCAGAAGACTTGGATTTCACTCTCATGGAAAAAGAAATTGATTTTGATTTTAAGAATTATTTTGATCTTATCCAACAAAGTCTTGAGGCCTATGGATTTCATATGGAAATCAATTTGAAAGAAAAAAAAGAAAAATCTGCCATTCAGTCTGCTTTCTTGAAAGGCAATACTCAAAGACACCTAATGAATATATATCCATCTCATCCGTCTAATTTGAAGTTTTCATCCAACGATCTTTTAAAAGTTAAGCTGGAGCTTGATTTCGATCCACCCTCGGGTGCCTCATTTGAAACCCACTACTTATTAAATCCCATTCCTTATAGTGTAAAAACCTACACTCTTCCATGCCTTTTTGCAGGAAAAATTCATGCCATATTGTGCAGAAAATGGAAATCAAGAGTCAAGGGAAGGGATTTTTTTGACTACCTATGGCTTCTATCCAAAAATGTGCCCGTGAGCCTTTATCATACCGAGCAACGCTTGAAACAGACTGGAAATCTTGAGAAAGATGAACGATTAAATAAGGATGATTTGCTGGAATTGTTAAGAAAAAGATTTGCCTTGCTTGACTTTGAGCAAGCCATCAAGGATGTTCGCCCATTTGCAGGCTTGAATTATGATTTTTCTTTATGGTCTTATGATCTTTTCTGGAAAGTGACTCAGGAAAAACTGCAAACTTTATGAGACAACACCCCCGTCCCCTCGTCTGCGGTTAGCATTCGGGGAGGTGTTTCCAGGAGGTGGTGTGAGGGTTGGAGAGGTGATCGCGCTTGATGTCCCAGGATACTTTTTTGCCCATGGTCGCAGGTCTTACGGTATGCTTTCCCCATCGCCGATTGATATGCTCCATCGCCTGGATAAGGGCCTCGCTGGTCTTGTCCCTACTGCTCTCCTCCTCAAAAAGGGAGGGAGGCAGATATTGCTTTGGGCTGATATCCAGCAAAAACACCCCCGTTTTGACATAGGATATTTCGGGCCGATAGATTTTATTTAAAGCACGAAAAGCCAGGCGAATAAACAGAAAAGGATCGTCGCTCAGCTGGGGACTCGAAATCGAATAATAATTGGCATAAGCATGGGTGATGTCTCTTCGGTGACTGTGAATAAACACGCCCACTCCCCCTGCCACCGCCTGCTGATCTCGAAGCTGCGATACTGCCTGAAGGACATGGCGCGTAAGAGCCTCCCTGATTTCCTCCAGTCGTTGCACAGGGCGACCAAACGAAAGCGAACAGCATATTTCCCTGTTGTGAGTTCGCGTATCTCCAAAAGGCAGGCAGGGCATGCCCCTCAGCTCCCAGGCTGTAGCCAGACCCTTGATCGTCATCCGTTTTCGTATCCAGGTATCACCAAGATCAACAAACTGAAGCGCCGTATGAACTTTTTGACTTTCCAGCCATGCGGTATATTTTCTGCCTATGCCCCAAATATCTCCCACAGCCGTCTGAGCAAGGGCAAGGCTGATTTGGGCCTTATCGCTTAAATAGCAAACCCCCTGGCAGGAGGGATTTTTTTTGGCGATCCGATTGGCTAGTTTGGCAAGAGTTTTGCTAACAGCAACCCCCACAGAGACAGGGATGCCGGTTTTTTTCCGAACCTGCTGGCGCAAATGACTTGCAAAGCGCATGATCTCGCCTCCTGGAGCCTGGTGAAAACGAAGAAAAGCCTCGTCGATGGAATAAACTTCGATCTCGCTGGCACAGTCGGCCAACACTTTCATCACCCGGCTGGACATATCGCTGTATAAAGCATAATTGGACGAACACATCACCACCCCATGCTTTTCGATCTCTTTTCGGTATTGAAACACAGGCACTCCCACAGGTATGCCTATTTGCTTGGCTTCCGGAGAGCATGAGACGGTGCATCCATCGTTGTTGGACAGCACAATCACAGGTCTACCCTCGAGGGAAGGGTTAAAAGCTCGCTCACAGGAAACATAAAACTGGTTGCAGTCTATGAGCGCAATCAGCTTTTTCATAGTACGCGCATAGGACGAACAATGCTGGTAACCGTACCCCAGACTTCTATGGCATCCTCCTCCCCGGCACTGCATCGGGAAAGCTTCTCAAATCGCATGAGGCACCGCCGAGCATTCACCACAGCGATCACCAGATCTTTCGCAGAGGGCTGTGCTCCCCTGTCAACCACCATGATATCACCTTTTTGAATGCAATACTCTTCATACGAAGACCCTGCGCGCATAAAAAAGGTGGTCTCGGGATGAGGCACCAAAAGATCCTGAAGATTCATGGACTTTTCATGGTAAGATTGAGCAGGGGAAGGGAATCCTGTATGCATAGCCAAATACCTCCTTTATGCTATTTGGAAATAAATTTCATTTTTCATGCTATCATTCATAGTTATTTATGCTGTTTTGTCAAGCATTATTTTTTTTAAATTCATTCTTGCAATTTTCAGGCAAAGATTGTATTATAGCAATGAGCTTTGAAATAAATGTACCAAAGGAGAAAATAGATTGAATTTTGCAAAATGGCTTGAAGAACAGCTTGAGCTTAAAAAAATGACTCAATTGGACCTGGCAAGAGAATCAGGCATTTCGCAGTCCACCATCTCTCGATGGATCCATGGCGAGCGTGAGCCGGACCTCAACAAATTAAGAAAAATTGGTCAGGCGCTGGGGTTGAGCGAAAAGGAAACCCTAATCACCACAGGTATATTTGAGCACGATATCTTTACCGTAGAGGAAGACATGGTGGAGATTCCCGTTCTTGCCGCCTCTATCCCTTGCGGCACCCCTTCCAATGACTATTCCTCCTATGCCATAGGGCACGAAAGTTTCAGCCAGTCTTTTCTTCGCTCCTATGCCAGATCCATGCGGAACGAAAACCTGCGTCTCTTTATTGTTCGCGCCAAAGGAAACTCCATGATAGGCAAAGGCATTGTCGATGGAAACATGGTCATTTTTTCCCCTGACCTGGAGGCAAAAAATGGCGACATTGCCGTCATTGATCTTGAAGAAGAGGGAGGTTTGTGCATCAAAGAGCTTTTGATTCAGAAAAATGCAGTGGTACTCAAATCAGCCAACCCTGATTTTGACCCTATTGTCGTTGTCGACCAGCCTGTACGCATTATAGGCAAGGTTGTCATGCATATTGGCTACCTATAGACTGGAGAAAGCATGCAAAAAACTATGCAGGGCGAGATAATAGATGTTCGATTTATTGAAGGTCAGCAATGGGTTGCCCTCAAAAATGACAGGCTATATCCCGGCGGAGGAGGACAACCTCCCGACAAGGCGTCCATCATCACCTCCATAGGCACTTTTCCGATCCATGAAACCCTGCTGGTGGAGGATCGCCCCTTTTGGAAGATTGATGCCCCTGACCCCCTACCTCTCGAGCCTGTTCAGATCTGCATGGATGCTTTATGGCGATGGGAAATTTCTCAACAGCATACAGCCCAGCATATCCTCTCGGGGCTTGCCATGCAACACTATGGGTGGGAAAGCACAGGGTTCACCATTTTTGACGATTTCTCCAAGATTGAACTACTGACCGAAGAAAACAATGCTCATGCATGGAGCAAGCTGGAGCAAGCAGTTCAAGTCTCCATTATGCAAGATCTTCCTGTGATCATCCATGAACACGGATCGACTGAAAATCTTCGCAAACTATTATCATGCGAAGATGCTATCCGGGTGGTTGAAATCGAAGGAGTTGACCGTTGCGGCTGTGGAGGCACTCATGTCGAAAAGACCTCCCATGTCGGAGGTTTCAGCATTCTTCACTGGGAGCGCAAAAATAAAGCTTCCGTTCGCATCACTTTTGCCGCTGGCATTCGTCTGGGCAAGATAGCTCAGCAATACACCCAATGGGAGCACCAACTGAAAAAAAAGCTGACGGGTGAGGTCAATGATCGCGTCAATGATCTTTTATCTCAAGCCCAGGAACACCTCAAAAATGAGAAAAAATGGATTCAGCAAATCGCTTCCCATATTCCTCCCAGCACATCGTGGATAGTCCTGCGAGATCTTCCCTCCATCATGCCTTCCTTGCGCCTGCTGGCCAACACTATTCAGCAAAATGGAGGAAAAGTCCTCTTGATATCGGACAATGGGCAGTTTGTCCTGGCCGGCGAAGGATCTAACGAGCTGTTTGACCTCCTTAAGTCCCATGGCGCCAAAGGTGGAGGAAAGCCCATGATCAATGGCACCATGGACCCCCAGCTGGCAGACCGTATCGATACCCTTATCGAAAAGCTTTAGTCAGTTTTCCGAAAAGGTCTTTGTTTTCCTTGATTCGGCTTTCATTGCCCATCACGCAGAAACAATTTTTCTCGGTGCATGCCCTGATCCAATCACTCATTTCATGAATATCCTTAAGCTGAGTGCTTAATATTTCGTCTCGCTCTTTTTGTATTTCCTCTGTCGTAACACCACTGATATACTGAACATCCCCTTTGCATGCTTTCATTGAGGGTGTAAGGGGTGCATCCACATGGCTCATGGTTCCGATAATATACTTTCTCAGCTCTCGCTCGCTCAAGTTTATTTTTCTCAAATAAGCGCCCAGCTCGTCAAAAGCATCAATAGTCTTTCTCAACTGTGGGTCTCGGTAGGAGCCCAGTACAATACGCCCACTGCGGGAAATCTTGATAAATCCCCCATAAGCCCCTCCCATCACGCGGATTCGATTCCATAGGTAATCCAGGCTGGCCAGTGTTTCGACCACCTGCAATGATCCTTTATAGGGCATCCCCAGTCGCTTGTAGTTGTAGCCTTTCAGCACATATTGCACCTTGCTGGAGCTCATGATGCCCTCATTTTGTATATTTTCCTCAAAAAGCAGGGGCTGAGGGGTCAGGCTTTGAGCTTCAGGCGCTTGCTCCAGGTGTTCTGCCAATATTTTTTTCTTTTCCCTGATATCCTGCTCTGAAGCTGTGAGGCTCACCAAAATATTGGAGCGGTTGAATATTTTTTTACCAGTCTCTGCCAGTTTGTGTATCAATTCTTCATTGGAATTTGCCCATTGGGGTTCCTGGTCGAGCAGGAAGTGATAAAAACTCAAGCCACCCAACTGCTCGTTCCAATGTCCTGCAGGGGAAAAATACGAATTCAACCGTTTGGCGGCCACCAGATGACCCTGATGATGGATAGATCCCTCGCATCCTGACTTCATTTCTGATACCAATTCCTTGATGCGTCGAGGTCGATTGAAATTGGAATGAAACATGATTTGATCCATCAATTCCAACATCTTGGGAAATGATCGCGTCAACCCTTTGACCTGGACATTCATCCAGCGGTGGTAGGTGTTGAGATCATGGTAGTCATTGATAATCACAGGATCAAACTGAATACCGCCGGTATGGATAAAAATTTCATTGGACAGCTCATTGTAGTCGTATTTTTCAGTGTCCATTTTGCCCAGCAGATACGACAGCATATTGACATAAGGAAGCTCTTCCATACTCAGGCAGGAGAGGTCAAAATACAAGTTAACATAGCTGATATTTTGGGCTTCCACCGGGTGAAGCAACATTTTGCATGCCTTATACTCTTCGGCAAAAGTGGGTATGACTTCGCTTTTGGGGTCAATATCCTCCCTTTTGAGCAAAGGAATAGAGCTCAAGCTTTCTTCATCATCAGGAGCTTCCTGCATGGCTCTCAATTGCTTTGCGCCATCCTGCCAGGCTTCAATCGTTTCTCTGCTGGCATCGCTATGTATATTTTTCAATTTCTCAGAAAGCATCTTTTCGTTGTCCTCTTCCAACCCTTTGCAGGGCACCATCATCAGCTCAGCGCGATGAGGATTGTTGATCAACATCTCTTCAATGAGTTGTT
>PXBT01000150.1 GCA_003566815.1 Caldisericota bacterium | reverse complement strand
TCTGAGGACAAAAGATAGGCATTGGATCCTGTGATATATATATCGACTCGGGCATCCACCAATAGCGAATTGATGACTTTTTCCCAGGAAGGTACCATTTGAATTTCGTCCAGCAGTAGATAGTGGGTATAATTGCTTTGGGTGAGTTTTTTTTGAAGATAAGAATGCAGGGCGCCTGGAGTGGTAATATGATCGAAGGCAAAGGACTCAAAATTCATGAAAATGATGTGATTTTTGGGGACTCCACTATCAAGAAGCTTTTTTTTGAATAGCTGGAGGAGTGTGGACTTGCCACAGCGTCGAATCCCTGTAATGACTTTAATAAGTGGCTTGTCTTTATAATGTAGCAGTTTTATCAAATATTCTTCACGATTTTTCATGCTTTTTTCCATATTTCGATTATACTCGTAAAACTTTTTTTTACAATGTTTTTTTCGAGTATAAGTATGGTTTCAGCTTGATATGTTTAAAGCTTTAACTTGAGCACTTCTTCCTCGTAAGCTACTTTTCCTGTGTCGATAAATCCATATTTGAGATAGAACTCATAAGGACCATAGGGCTCCATGGAACAGGAAGTATAAAGGTATTTGATACCTTCTTTTCGATACTTGTCACAGATAAGATCCAGCGCCTGCCTGGCATAGCCTTTTTTCTGCCAGGGACCCCCTATCATAAATCTCCACAGGAATACTGCGGGCTGGTCTCCCTCTGGAAAATTGCTTAAGGTGGTATCGATCATAATGAAGCCTATTAATTCTTCGCCCAAAGCTATGGCTCTCATCCAGGCGTTGGGAGAGTAATGAGCCTCTGCAATGGAGTAAGCATTTTGCGCTACGCATTTTTGATGCTCTTCCGAAAGAGTTTCAGTTAAATCGCAAACTTTGTACCAATTTTCTGAATTGATTTCGACCAGGTGTATGGTTTTGTTTGAATAATCTTCCACCGTCCAATTTACCTCCATTCGATTATTGATCATAATTCTACCCTTTTCTTTATATTCTCTTTCAAAAAAAGTTTGCTATGAAATTATTATAAGTTGATCCATTTCTTAATCAAAAGAAAAGGATTTGAGGAAAACAATTCCCCGCTTGTCAAGCTTATTTTGATAATTATATCCATGTGGTTATAATAGTTTCATGTTGGGCTTATGCCTCGAAAAAAGCCTTGATGTAGAGATTATGCTAATGAAGGAGTTAATAAATGAACAATGCTTTGTTTTCTTTTCAAAAACCTGTAAATGAGCCAAAATATTCTTATTTAAAAAACACAAAAGAGCGCTTAAGCATCGAAAAAGAATTGCAGCGGCAATTGTCGGAAGTAGTTGAAATCCCCTTAATTATTGGAGGAAAGGAAATTCGCACCGGTCAAACGGTAGGTGTTTATTGTCCTCATGATCATGGACATTTGCTGGCTAATTGCCAGTTGGCAGGAGAAAATGAGTTAAAAATGGCTGTAGAGGAAAGCCTCAAAGCTAAAAATGACTGGATGAATTTATCCTGGGTTGACCGAGGCTCAATCTTGATGAAAACTGCAGAGCTTCTTTCAACAAAATATCGCAACCTGATCAATGCTTCCACTATGTTGGGGCAAAGCAAAAACATGTTTCAATCTGAAATTGATGCCGCTTGTGAAGGTATCGATTTCTTGAGATTCAATCCTTATTTTGCATCTCAAATTTATTCCCAGCAGGCTGTTTGCGATAAAAATGTCATCAATCGTATGGAATACAGACCTCTGGAAGGGTTTGTATTTACAGTTTCACCTTTTAACTTTACTGCTATTGCTCTAAACTTAAATATTTCAGCTATCCTGATGGGAAATACTACGGTTTGGAAACCTGCCACGACTTCGTTGTTGTCGAATTACTATCTGATGAAGGTTATGATGGAAGCAGGTTTGCCGCCTGGAGTGATCAATTTCGTACCCTGTAAAAGCCAGTTGCTGAAAGAATCAGTGGTGATGCATCCTGATCTTGCAGGTATTCATTTCACAGGCTCCACTACAACTTTTAACAGTCTTTGGAGCAATGTTTCCGAGCGTCTGGGATCTTATCGATCTTACCCCAAAATCGTAGGGGAAACAGGTGGTAAGGATTTTGTTTTTGCTCATTCCTCTGCTAACCCCTGGGAGCTTGCTGTAGCCTTGATACAAGGTGCTTTTGAATATCAGGGTCAAAAATGCTCAGCAGCTTCTCGAGCTTATATCCCCAAATCTCTATGGTCAGAAACCAAAGGCCACCTGGTTTCTATGATAAATGATATCAAGATGGGTGATGTGACTGACTTTTCCAACTTTGTGAATGCAGTGATCGATCAAAAAGCTTATAAGACTATCATGGCCTACATCGAGCAAGCTAAAAACAGCAATGAAGCTCAGATTTTGACTGGCGGCAAAGGTGATGATTCCAAAGGATGGTTCATTGAGCCTACATTGATTGAGACAGATAATCCAAATTTTGTAACCATGAAAGAGGAGATTTTTGGTCCAGTGCTGAGTGTTTATCCATATGACGACAATAAATATGAAGAAACATTGGATCTGTGCGACAAGACCTCTCCTTATGCGCTTACGGGATCCATATTCTCTTATGACAAATACGCCATGACCACCGCCTTCAACAAATTGCGTTTTGCTGCTGGTAATTTCTATATCAACGACAAACCTACAGGAGCCATGGTGGGTCAACAACCTTTTGGAGGAGCGCGAGCTTCAGGAACGAATGATAAATCAGGAAGCTACCTCAATTTACTGCGATGGGTAAACCCAAGGACCATTAAAGAAACCCTGGTGCCTGTGACTGATTATCGCTATCCTTATATGATGGATTACTAAATATAAGTAATTACTCCCAAGCTTAAAAAAAAGGGGGGGGGCAAGCTCTTGTTGATGCAAGATTTGCCCTCCCTTTTTTTTATTTCAGATAAATGGGGAAGTGTTGGCTCATTTTCCGTAGATAGCTATCCGCTGGGATCTTCGGGCTAAAAAGTAGATCAAAGCTCCCAACCAATGTAGAGCAACAATGATGATAATCCACATGATCTGATTGTTTCCATCAGAAGGTTCGTTGTTGGCGCAGTCCACGATCATCCAAATCCAAAACCCTGTGGAGACAATACTAAAAACTATGATAATCAATATTAATAAAAATATACTACTCATAGCATCAAATATAATCATGCCAGTCTTTTAAGTAAAGATCTGACTGCATATTTTTTAATATTGAAACAAAGTGCTAATTATATTTCCCTCAATATAGCCCAGCTTTACTAAATTCATTTCCAAGGGTGTTTCCATGTCTGTAATGAGCAATTTACGGTCATTAAAACCGGCAAGATATTATGCTTGCATTTTGACCCTTTACGCAGATTATAAATGAATTAAATTCTGCTAATTTTATGCTTATTTTTTTGTTTTGAATCTATAAAATTTGGGTAAAATAGGGGTGAGGTGATGAATATTGATGGAAGATGAAAAATATCGCTCGTATAAACGAGGGCATGATTTTGATTTTCCTGCAGAAATTGAGTTAGGGAAAATTGCAAAAGAAATGCACAATTACGAAGATTTGGAAAAAAAATCAAACAAACATCTTGGTCGTCTAATGCGTTCTTTGTCTTCTTCTGAGGAAAATTTTGAAAATTTTGATGAAGAATTTGAAATCTTTGAGTCTTTTCGCTATAAAGCAAAAAAAGAAAAAAGAAACGCAAAACAACATAAAAAGCGCTACAAAAACTTTCGAAAATATGATGACTTTGATTAACTCAGCCCGGTCTTAAATTCTTTTCTTGCTCCCCTTTCATTTTTTGATGAATATACTTCAAAGAAACCAAAAAAGCGACAAAGGTAATTAAAATACCACTCATAAAAGGAAAGTTGATATTTACATCAAAGATGGCGCCTCCCCATAAAGGCCCAATAATTCTGCCCATACTCATGTAGGATTCTGCCATTCCCATGACTTTTCCCTGTCCACCCGTAGCATTTTTGGAAACAAAGGCCAGCGCGGAAGGCTTGAGCAAAGCAGTAAATAAAACAAAAAAGCTCATTGAGAGCATAATGGTTAAATATGAGCCTGAAAATAAGATGAAAAGGAATCCGATGCTGGCTCCAAGAAAAGAAAAGCTAATCACTTTTTGCTCCCCGGCTTTTTTGGTCAAAGGCCCTACCAGCAGACCTTGGGCTAAGGCAAACATCAATGCCATCACCATTAAAATGGTGCCAATTTGCTCAGGCCCATAGTTAAACCTGGCCAAAGCATACAAGCCAAAGACACTTGAGAAAATGGCCTGACAAAAGATAGCAATAAAGACAGTGACAAGACCAAAACCAATGGGAGTGAAAAGTGCTTTCCACAAATCTTTTACAGGAAAAATCTTAAACTCGGTTTTTACGGTGCGATGCTCAAGAGAAAGCGACTCTGGCAAGCCCAATAGAATAATAATAAAAGTAAGAAAAGCAAAACCTGAAGCCATAAAGAAAGGGGCAGAGAGGGAAATAGATGCCATCCATCCTCCCAGTCCTGGTCCCAATACAATGCCAAGCCCAATAGCACCACCTATTTTTCCCATGGCTCCACTTCGATCTTTTTTGGGAGTAATATCTGCTGCATAAGCCTGAGCCGAGGGCAAAGCTGCAGACGACAACCCCCCAGCAAAAATCTGTGCCGTATATAGCATCCATAGTTGAGTGGCAAAAGCAAAAGCCAGCATGGCAAAGCTTAGTCCCAGCATCCCTATCAATAACAAGGGCTTTCGACCAATTTTGTCCGATAAACTCCCCCATAGGGGAGCAAAGATAAACTGCATCAAACCATATGAAGCTATCAGCAATCCAAAGTGAATACCTCTGCCCCCCAGATGATCAATCAAGAATGGGAAAACAGGCATAGCAATGCCATATCCCATCATTACCACGACCAGGCAAAACAACAAGATGGCGAGCTTTTTGTTCATCATATCCTGCCTCAACTATATAGCTTCTTCCGAGAGTATTTCAACTTGACCTGTCTCGCCATTGATCCTGACTTTTTGACCCTCTTTCAAGCGGATGGTTGCATCTGAGACCCCTGCCACAGCAGGCAAGCCATACTCTCTGGCAACTACTGATCCATGGGAAATTGGTCCACCTGTCTCCATGATCAATCCTCCCAGCGCAAGAAACAGTGGAGTCCATGCAGGGTTGGTGCCTACTGTAACCAAAATATCCCCTTTTTCCAGACGACTTCCTTCGTCAGGTGAAGCCAAAACTTTGACATACCCTTCAGCAACTCCAGGAGAAACTGCAACACCACTTAAAAGGTGGGGGGATGAATCTTCTTTGGGAGAATAAATACTTTCACCTGTGCTGGTGAGAAGACGAGGAGCTCTGAGCTTGTGGTTGCGTTGAAAGATTTCATGATTTTGCTGTGCTTTATTTTTTAAATCACTTTTGGA
Source organism: Caldisericota bacterium (assembly GCA_003566815.1). Lineage (GTDB taxonomy): Bacteria > Caldisericota > Caldisericia > UBA6126 > UBA6126 > T3SED10-260. Next base: position 1,287 of record PXBT01000150.1, on the reverse strand, counting down.
TCGAATATCTTCCAGGGTCAGGTAAAATACATCCAAGGGGTTTTGAAGTCTTCCTTCCTGGGTCAACTTTTCTCCTATCTCTATTAAGACATCGCGGTATAGACTTAAAAATTTTCGAGTAAAAAATTTGGGATATTCTCGTATGCCAAACATTTCTCTGAAACTTATCAACATTTTTTCAACTTTTTTTGCAAGCCTTTTTTTGCCTTTTTCTACCAGGCTCTGGGTAATGGCATTTATAGCTTCTTCTGCTTCCACTTTGCCTTTATGAAATCTTTGGAGCCCTTTTTCGTAGATGGAAGGATCCATGGAGGAGCTTATCAAATCCACCACATAGGAAGGATCTTCTTTCCATGTTATTGCTCCGACATCAAGCTCGATCAAGGATCGGTGACCATATTTTTTAATAAAGGCTTGCACGACTTCATCCTGAGGGTCAGGATTTTTCTGAGACTTATGATAGTGCCTGGCAAGCTCAAGGATTTCCATGCCCATTTCAGTGGTTACGCTATAGGGAACCGATTGTTCCACAAGATTTAAGCTTGAAGTATCCAAGCCATACTTCTCAAGAATTTTCTTAGTTTTTCCGATATAACCAGAAGAAACAGCAACATAAAAAACGATGCCAAAACCATCAAGAAATATTTTAAAAGCATGGTTTTCAATATATTCCAATTGATCTTCCATGCTATGTAGATTTTTTAGTTCTTTCTGGATTCGATCAATAATGCTCTCTCCGAGCTCAATTGCTTTTTCTCTGGCTTTTATGGGGGAAAAGACGCCACACATATATTGTCGAGCAATTTTTAACAACAACCTTAGCATTCTAAGATTTACCACAGGCAGAAAACTTACTGCTTTGCGAGGATTTATGATTTCTTCCTTGTTTCGCTGTAAAAGTTGCAACAAAGCTCGAGTCGTCATAGGGTCTTTATCGGTATCATCCGGCATTTTAAACTTATTCCAGCTTTTTTCTGTACGCATAAAGTCTGTAATATCAATAAACAGCCTACCGCCCAGATCTTGATACCACCACATGTTTGGCTTTTGCTTTGTTTTTTTGCCCAACTGCACGACCATTCCCTCGACCATAGCCTTGATAACGCTTTCTCCCATAGGGGTAAAGGGCTCTTTCATGGCTTGCGAGTAATTATTCATGTTGATAAAAATTCTAAGCCCTTCCTTTCCAGGAGCAGGCTGGGGCATGGGGTATAAAGAGGTAACAGGTCTTGCCTGGACCAAATAAAAACGCCCTTCTTGATAAGACCACTCGATATCCTGGGGTGA
>PXBT01000089.1 GCA_003566815.1 Caldisericota bacterium | reverse complement strand
TGTGTCCAGGGTGAGCTCCATATCGTTGATCATAATGTTTTTTGACCCCACCTGAACTACAAACTGATCGGTGTATTTTTTTTCACTTTTTGCAGTAACAACTGGCTGTTCCTTTTTTTCTACAATTTCTTCTTTTCCGTTGATGCAGGTGGAAGCAAATAATAGTAGAACAACTCCCACGATAAGCCAAAACCACCATTTTTTTACTGCACTTTTTATTTTGCTTTTAAAATCAGGGAGACAAAATATGGAAAGTGTCGCCAATATTAAAGCGAATACGCCCCAGACATGCATATCTGGAAATCCCGTTGATCCAGCCATAAAAGCGAATAATGCAGCTAATATAAATATGACGAAAGATACAAAAGGTTTTCGCAATGCAAATGCTGCAGCTATACCGAGCAACAATGCAGCAAACATGCCAATAGCACCCCCGCCACCGGTTATCTCTTCTTGACCCATGCCTTCCAGAATAACTTCACCAGTTGCCACCAGGCAACTTTGAAAACCTACGACTATCATTAAAATTAACCCTATAATTAATACAGCAATACGCATTTTAGCCCTCCTTATTGCTTATTTTTTCAGCTATTTTTTTTAAGCTATCCACTTGTTTCCGCAGTTTTAGCATACGGCGAGAGGTTAGTTTTGATGGTGCTTTTACATCGTGGATAGATCATTTTTTAGCCTCCTATTTTTTATAATTTAGGAGATTATAGCAGGCATAAGGGACAAGTAGCGTCCTTAATAGGGGTAAGGATATTTTTATTTAACTTAATTATTTTCTCTTTATTTTTTATTATTTATTTATTTTTTGTATATTTTTTGTATAATAAAGAGAAATTTTCTCATTAGAGGTTAATATGATAATACGATTTACTGTTGAAAATTGGATGTCATTTAAGAATATAGTGAGTCTGTCTTTTTTACCCAGTCGTGAAAGGCAGCATCGCCAAAGGGTTGCTCATTCTGACAATATAGGTATAAACATGCTTCCTGTTGCTTGTGTTTATGGTGGAAATGCTTCAGGAAAATCAAATCTTTACAAGGCTATGGCTTTTTGTCAAAGTTTTATTATCAAGACTCTTGAGCCAGAAGCATTTATTGATATTGATCCTTTTTGTCTTGATGAAGAGAGCATGGATGCCCCCTGCAGTTTTGGTTTTGATGTATTGATTGAGGATCAACTGTATGAGTATAGCTTTTCTTTGTCCAGGTATAAAGTGATATCTGAAAGCTTGTGGGTGACAAAAAAAAGTAAGCGATTGTTGCAGTTTGAACGAAAAGATCAAATCATTAAATTTGGCAAAGAACTTAAAAATAATCAACAAACTGCCTTTATCGCAAATTCCACTCGACCTAATCAGCTTTATCTAAATGCCTGCTGTTATCAAAATATGGATACTTTCAAGCCCTTGTTTCAATGGTTTCAACATTCTTTGTTTATGATTAGTCCGAAATCAAAATTTCTAATGCATGGGGCTCTATTCAGTAATGCTGAGTTGAAAAAAAAATTTGAAGATAGCTTGCGCAATCTCGATACGGGTATCGACAAGATTAATTTTGAAGAGATTCCAGTTGAAAGCATCCATCTGCCTGACGAGATAAAAAATAGAGCATCCTCTTTGTCTGAAAAAGTTACGCTTGTGTTTAACGATAAAAGAAATACTTATGAAGTTAATCGATCTCAGGGTAAACTTAGAACCAAAAAACTTACTACTTCTCATGCCTCTATGGGTGGCAACTTGATAAAATTGGAGCTACACCAGGAATCTGACGGAACTCAGCGCTTGATTGATCTTTTGCCTGCTTTTATTGAATTGCAAAACTCTTCTTCAGGGATTACTTTTTTTATTGATGAGCTGGATCGTAGTCTTCATACCTTGCTCACTCGACAACTACTTGAAAGCTTTCTTACCCATTGCACGAAAGATTCCCGCAATCAGCTTATTTTTACTACTCATGATGTATTGTTGATGGATCAGGATCTTTTCCGAAGGGATGAAATGTGGGTTACAGAGAGAAACTCTCAGGGGATATCTGATCTGTATTCTTTTGGAGAGTTTAAAGAAGTTCGATATGATAAAGACATTCGAAAGAGTTATTTGCAGGGAAGACTTGGGGGTATTCCACGATTTTTGGTGGAGGGAGCACTTAGCGCACAATGTAGCAATGAGGACAATCTTGGCTAAGAAGAATTATTACCAAAAGACTCGGAGTCCAGCAAAAAGGCAGAGAATTTCCGTTAAAGTAAATGTGTACCAGGGGGGAATGGCTTTCGAAAGTGTCCTTCTCTTTTTATGCCTATTTTTTCAGCTACTTTCCAGAAAGCAGAGCTTTTTTGGAAAAGGATTAGATTAATCGCCTCAATTCGTCATAAAAATTCTCTCGAGTGCCTGCAAGAATAACTATTATTTGCTTATTTTCATTGTTTATAATTGTATATGCCACTTCGTAGTTTGTTTTATTGTAATAGAAATCAACTCCATATACACCAGAAAGATCCCCAGTTTTTCGTTCACCATGAAAAGGATTTTCAATTATTTGATCAATTGTATTTTGGAATACTTTTTTAAGTTTGACATCTTTGATTTTTTTTAGGTATTTTGCTGCTGGCGGAAGAATTAAAATTTGATTCATAGTTATTCTTTTGTTTCAAAGACATCTTCATAAGTATAAGCTAAATCAGGGTCTTTCGATGCGCGATCTGCTTCATCGAGGAGCTTTTCTACGGCAGGCCTTATTTTGCTCCGCTGTTCCTTGAATTTGTCTAAAAGCTCCTGCCCAGCATAGCCTTCGGATACAAGCTCAGCCAGAATAAGCTCATCAAATGTTCCTGCATCTTCATACACGGGAAGAATCTTGATTGTATTTTGTTCGAGTATGCAATCTACCTCATGCTCAATGCCCAGTTGTTTTACATAGGCCAGGGGAAGGGTGATCTGACGCTTCGGAGATACTGCAATGCGCTTTTTTATAATTTTTCGTTTTTTTTCTTTCTCCATGATAGCTTCCTTTGTTTTATTATTTCTCATTTTCTTTGCTGTAAGTATAAATCATTTTCCTGGATATACAATTTTTGATGGGTATTATAGCAGAAAGATAGGGAAAGTCCGTTAAGGTAACTGTGTACCAGAGGGCAGTGAATACTCTACTTTAATCTTAGGGTTTTGAGGTGACCTGGAAAGCAGGGTAGACGGAGGAGAATATAGAAGAAGCAGTTGTTTCCAAAATGAAAATAACTGCTTCAGATGGTAAGATTTATCAAGCAGAATTTTGTAAGCTTGGTGGAAAGTGAATATGAAAAATACCTTTTACTACAGAGCAAAGATTGTATTTCTGATTTTGATTGTGAAATGAGTATAATGGAAGTAAAAAAACAGCTTGAGTAGTTCCAGAGCAAAGGAGAAGCATTATGCATAACTTAAAAAACGCAGAAGGGGGCTTGGTAGCAATGGACATTGAAGCATTTGCACGACATAAAAGTATGCTGCACCTTAGAGAAAGCCTGATTTCTGCTGAGGAAGGCAGATTGGATGGCAAAAAAGGCTACTCAATTGAGGAAGTGTCAAGCATGATGAATGAAGCTGTAAAGAATATGCTTGAAGGACAGCTCAAAAAATAGAATGATTAAAACTTTTTTTGTGAAGTTTCGCATTATTTTGATTTATAAAAAGCTATCTCCCACCTTTTTAAGAGATTTGCCTATACATGACAACTTGGAAATCCATGGAAATCTGAGTCGAAGGGAAATTTACTAACAATCTATGGATTGATCCCAAGCGGGGAAGGGATTTTAGAAGCAGTAAGATCTAATTCTATTTCCCAAAAATAAGAATTTTTTCATTTTGGGAAACGCTAATACCGCGAGTCAACTCTCGCAATTAACGCTACTTGCGCGAATAGGATTTCAGTTTATACTTAGTTTATGATAGCCAGAATAATAGAAAAAAAGATTATAGATCGCCTGCTTAATACTAAAAAATCTGTGATCCTATATGGACCCAGGCAAGTGGGAAAGACTACCCTGGCTCACCATATCCTTGATCAGCTCCAACTCAAAACCCTCCGAATCAATGCAGACGAAAAGATCTACTCTGATGTCCTATCCAGTCGAGATCTGAATAAAATCAATCAACTTATCCATGGCTATGACATTTTATTTATTGATGAGGCCCAACGCATCGAAAACATTGGCATAAACCTGAAGATCATCATTGATCAGCACCCTGAAATGAAGGTTCTTGCTACGGGTTCATCCTCCTTTGATTTAGCCAATAAAATATCCGAACCACTCACAGGTCGCATTTGGTCTTTTCACCTCTTTCCCATTAGTTGCGAAGAGATCCTCAATCAAAGCACTGCTTTTGAATATCACCGAAATCTGGAAAACTATCTCTTGTATGGAAGCTATCCTGAGCTTCTTTCCTATGCCCTGAAGAAGGATAAAATTGCCTATCTTAATCAAATTTCGCAGGCTTCATTGTACAAAGATATTCTTGACTTTGCAGAAATTAAGCATGCTAACAAAATCACCAAACTGCTCCAGCTTCTTGCATATCAGGTGGGAAATGAAGTTTCTCTCAGTGAGCTTGGCAACGCTTTGGAGCTTAGCAAAGAAACCGTAAATCGTTATATCGATTTGCTCGAAAAGTCTTTTGTAATTTTTCGATTGAGCGGATTTAGTAGGAATTTAAGAAAAGAAGTTAGCAAAATGGATAAGATCTATTTTTATGATCCAGGCATTCGAAACAGTCTTTTGGGTAATTTCAATTCCCTTCATCTGCGAAGTGATGCGGGAAGTTTATGGGAAAATTTCTTGATCATCGAACGAATGAAGTATAATCACTACCATCAGCATTATAGGAATATCTATTTTTGGCGCGTATATACTGGGGCTGAAATAGATTATATTGAAGAAGGAGAAGGAAAGCTCCACGCTTATGAATTCAAGTGGAAAAACAAAGCTTCGCGATCTGGGGATTCCTGGATAAAAGCTTACCCTGATGCTGGTTTCTCTGTTATTCATCAGGATAACTATATGCCTTTTATAAGTGACCCAGAGTCATTTGCAAAAGATTTTATTTGCTAAATTCACGCTAATTCCGCGAGTCAACTCTCGCATTTAACGCTACTTGCGCGAATAGGATTTCAGCTTTAGGAAAGCGTCCATGGTGGACGGAGATATAGGCTAATTTTGTCCAGATTTTAGCTCAACCAATTCGTGGTATTTCTATTGCTCATCAAGCAGGTATAATAGTACTAAGAAATAACAAGGGAGTAGGAATGAGTATCGAGCGTGTGGTAAGAAAGTATAAAATTGACCAGGAACCTAATGATTTTTCCTATTGGAAAAACAAATCATACCAAGAGCGTATTGATGCGCTAGAAACTATCAGATCCGAATATCATACATGGAGATACAGCGATGCTGAGCAAAGATTTCATCGAGTTTATCGCATTGTTAAACAAAAATAAGGTTGATTTGCTGACATCCTTGGAAGGACTTTGTTTTGAAGATTGTTACCCGCAAAAAAAAACTTTAACTATAGATGGAATCTCTGTTGATTTTATTGACTTGCATCATTTAAGGATCAATAAACAATCAACAGGTCGTTCGCAAGATATTGCAGACTTGGAAAATTTAAGGTAGTTCAAATTCTATTTCCCAAAAATAAAAAATATTCATTTTGGGTAACGCTAATAACGCGAGTCAACTCTCGCAATTAACGCTACTTGCGCGAATAGGATTTCAGCTTTAGGAAAGCGTCCATGGTGGATGCAGAGATAGGCTAATTTTATCCAGATTTTAGCTCAGCCAATTCGAGCATTTGATATTACTGAAGGTTGCTTTATATTTTTTGTGGAGAAAGATATGAAAAAAAATGAACAGATCATTTCGCAAAGCAGTTTTACTGATTTTTTGCTTTATTCTACACCCAATGGCAAGGTTAAGCTTGAGATTTTTTTGAAAGATGAGAACATTTGGCTCACGCAGGCCAAAATTGCAAAGCTCTTCGATGTCGATCGTTCTGTAGTTGCAAAACACCTCAAAAATGTGTTTGCTGAAGGTGAATTGGAAAAGGATTTAACTTGTGCAAAAATTGCACAAGTTCAAAAAGAGGGACAGCGAGAAGTATCGAGAAAAGTAGAATTTTATAACCTCGATGCCATCATATCGGTAGGCTATCGTGTCAACTCAGTGCAGGCCACCCATTTTCGAATCTGGGCAACGCAGGTTCTCAAAGAGTATATCATCAAGGGTTTTGCAATGAATGATGAACGATTAAAAAATCCTGACAGGTATTTTGGGCAGGATTATTTCGAAGAGCAACTTGCTCGGATTAGAGATATACGCAGTAGCGAGAGAAGGTTTTATCAAAAGATCACCGACATTTATGCTCAATGTAGTGCTGATTATGATCCAGATTCAGACATAACAAAACAATTCTTTGCTACCGTGCAAAACAAACTGCACTTTGCAATAACTGGGTTGACTGCTGCAGAAATCATATCCCAAAGAGCAGACAGCACAAAGCCAAATATGGGGCTTAAACATTGGAAAAATAGCCCAAAAGGGTCTATCCGTAAGCCTGATGTTGCTATCGCAAAAAACTACCTTAATGAAAAAGAGCTAAATATGCTTAATAGAATTGTTACCATGTATCTGGACTATGCTGAAATGCAGGCTCAAAAAGGAATTGTGATGCGCATGAAAGAT
>PXBT01000151.1 GCA_003566815.1 Caldisericota bacterium | reverse complement strand
AGTTTTTGGGGATTTTTTTTTAAATCGAATGTAGGCCAAACCTCGAATGGAAAAGAAAATATCTCTTCCTCATCGCTGATAGCGATGCCTGTGTTTTTTTCACCATAATCCAACGCAAGTATCATATCAACATTATACTATAAAAGCCTTAAAGCCAAATGAGGGCACCTGTATAGACAGTATCCACATAATATACAGCTCTCATGATCAATTACAATACCACCCTCAGGGCCTACTTGTATCAGTTTTGACGAACAAGCATCCATACATGAATAACATTCAGCGCACAATTCTTTTTTATAAAATAATTTTTTTTCTTTCAATCGTAGCATGGGGGTCATTTCATCGGTAAAAGTACCTTCCATTAAGGCAACATTAACCTTAACCTCTTCTTTGGTTTTCATGCCTACTGCAATGGAATGCTTGTAAGGATAGTTTTTTACATAATAAAACGCTTTGAGAAAATCAAAACTTAATCTCCCTCCGCCAAAGGGTTTCATTACATAAATCCCTTTTCCCGCCAGGCAAAGATTATGCAAATAACCTTCCATCTCTTCAACAGTGCCATGCAAATAGCCATGACCTGCATAATTGAACAAAGGATGAATAATTTCAATTTCCGGCCTGAGAAGAAGACTTTTTACCAAAGAAACCGAATGGGTGGATATGCCAACAGCTTTGATTTTGCCATTTTTTTTTGCGTCGATTAGAGCATCCAGAGCTCCCTGGTGCCCTTTTAGTGTTAGTAGTGATTCCTGTTCATGAAGCTTGAAAATATCAAAATAATCTCGCTGAATTGCTTTCAGTCCAATTTCTATATCTTTCATCATACTGTCATAATCCACAGCATAAGATTTGGAAGCTATCACCATTTTTTGTTTTTTTGATATAGCAATTTTTTTAAAAAATTTATAGCTACCATAGAGATCGGCTGTATCAAAAAAGTTTATGCCTTGATCAAATGCATACTCCAATATATTCTTTCCCTCGTGGGCAGGTAAATTAGCTTGTAAGGGACTTATAGTAAGAGTTCCAAAACAAAGCTCTGAAACAATTAGAGAGGTTTTACCCAGATGGTGATATTTCATTCAGCATTTTACGAACAACTTGCTGTATTTGAGGTATTTTTTCATGATTTACCCTGGTGCCTGTAATTAAATGAGGGGGTCCTCCACCTTTTAGTTGAAATGTTTCTTGTAGTTGAGACCAGATTTCTTTTGCATTGATAGCCTTTGATGTTGCTAAAACCAGATTGCCTGGATTGCTTGAAATATCCATCATCAAAATGACCATTTCTTTATCTTTTTTTTGCCTCAGCACATCTGACAATATTTTCAACTGATCAAGAGAAAAATCCTTTGAACTGCCGCTTATCCAAAGAATTTGATTAACCTCTTCGGCTTTTGACCACCATTCTTTTGCAGCATGATGGACTAATTTATCTTGAAATTGCTTTAATTTAGCTTGATGATCTTTAGTTTCAGACAGCAATTGCTTTACACCATCCAAGGGTTTTATGTTTGGCTTATTCAGGAGAGTATGAATTTTTCCCAGCTCCCGTGCATCCTCTCGATAGCTCCTGATAGCCTTGTCGCCAACCACAGCTTCTATTCGTCGCAGGTTGGAGCCAATGCTTCCCTCGCTAATGATTCTAAATAATTGAATCTCGCAGGTATTCTGGGTATGGATTCCTCCGCAAAGCTCGCAGGAAACATTTTCTATGCTGACCACCCTTACTTGTTCGCCATATTTTTCTTTAAACAATGCTGTAGCTCCCTCATTCATTGCTTCCTGGAAACTCATATCCTGAGCACAAACATAGATTCCGCTTGAAATTACAGCATTTATTTTGTCTTCAATTGCCATCAAGTCTTCATTAGTCAGAGCTTTCAAGGCATTAAAATCAAACCTCAAATAGTCAGGCTCTATCCATGACCCAGCTTGATTAATATATTCACCAACAGTTTCTTTTAATGCTCGGTGAAGCAAATGGGTAGCAGTATGAGCTCTTCGAATCGCTTTTCTAAAATGATGATCCACTGACGCAGCAACAGTATCTCCCGGTTGAAACGAACCTTCTGTCAAGATGCCCCGGTGAATAATAAAATCCTCAACAGGACTCAAGGTTTGCTCAACTTTGAACCGAGATTCTGGAGCAGCAATCCACCCCTGATCTCCTTTTGGTCCACCTTTCTCGGGGAAAAAAGGAGTTTTATCAAGGATAAAAAGATAGGATGCATCCTTTTGATCTGCTTTATCCACTGTTTTGCCTTGATGAACGATAGCATGAATTGTTGCTTCTTCATTCTCTTTTTCATATCCCAAAAAAACAGTTGCTCCATATTTTTGCTTTAAACTCACCCAAAACTCAGTCTCCTTTAATATAGACTGAAAAGATTTACTTTTTTTTGCTCGGTTTTGTTGTTCTTTCAAGCACTGTTTAAATTCTTCTTCGTTCAATTTTAATCCATGTTCATTTAAAAGCTCTCTTGTGAGCTCTACCGGAAAACCAAAATTATCATGGAGCTTAAATGCTGAAGCCCCGGAAAAAACTCGACTCACTTTTTTTCTTTCTTGGTGAAACAATCGAAAACCATCTTCAAGGGTAGCTTGAAACTGATTTTCTTCCTGACTTACAATCAACTGTATTTTATCTTTAGCTGAAGTTAAATGCTGATGATAGCTTCCCATGCTTTCAATCACTTTTTCGCACAGCTTCCAGAGAAACAGGTCCTGAATGCCCAGCTGAAAACCAGTTAATTTAGCTCTTCGAAGCAGTCGTCGTAAAACATATCCATGTTTTTGGTTTTCAGGAAAAACACCATCAGCAACAAGAAAAGCCAATGCTCGAGTATGATCAGCAATAATTCTGAACCTTCGTTGTTCTTCTTTTTTTTCTTTGGATGAAAGCTTCTCAAGCATATTCATCACAGGAGAAAAAACATCAATATCAAAATTAGTAGGGACTTGTTGCATTATAGAAGCTAATCTTTCCAGGCCCATTCCAGTGTCAATATTTTTTTGCGGCAAAGGAGTTTTTTTTCCAAATGCATCCAGGTTGAATTCCATAAAAACCAGATTCCATATTTCTTCAAATCTTCCGCATTCGCACAAGGGATTACACTGTGTGTTGGTGCAGTTGGGATTTAAGCCTTTATCATAAAAAATTTCTGAGTCAAAGCCTGAGGGCCCGGTGTCCGCCATTTTCCAAAAATTTTCTTTATCCGGGACAATGCGATCCTGTGGCAGAAACTTTTTCCAAAATTCAACAGCCTCACTATCTTCGGGATACACCGTAGCCCAAAGTTTTTCCATTGGAATGCCCATGACCTGATGCATAAAATCCCATGCGTATTCGATAGCTTCTTTTTTGAAATAATCTCCCACTGAAAAGTTGCCCAGCATCTCAAAAAAAGTCAAGTGCCTGGAGGTCCTGCCCACTTCCTCGATATCATTGGTTCGCAAACATCGTTGAGCAGTAGTAAGCCTGGGATTGGATGGAATATCCTCACCTAAAAAATATTTTTTAAGTGGTACCATTCCTGCAACAGCAAATAGCAATGTGGGCTCATCGATGGGCAAAGGTATGGAAGGGAGCTCCTTATGTTTTTCTTGTTTAAAATAACTTAAAAAAGCATTTCGAATATCATCCGTTTTCATGCTAAAAGCCTGCTTTCTTTCATAACTTCTGGTTTTTCGATGTCCATTAAAAATAATACCAGATCTGCAATATCCCTGAGATATCCCTTTTTTCTCAAAGCAATATTCTGCTTATCCTTTGTAAGGAGCCATAAAGGAACAGGATTAGTGGTATGAGCAGTTTGAGTTTGGCCTTGAGCATTCTTCATTTCTTCAGCATTGCCATGATCCGAAGTTATAATAATATGATAATCCTCTTGAAACAAGGAGATAATTTTTCCCAAACAGGTATCCACTGTTTCCACAGCCTTGACTGCGGCATCAACAAAACCCGTATGTCCCACCATATCAAGATTGGCAAAATTAAGTAAAATAAAATCATACCCTTTTTGATGTCTTTGTAATAACTCCTCAGTTACTTCAATTGCAGACATGGAAGGTTTTAGATCATAGGTTGCCACTTTGGGAGAGGGAATCAATGCTCTTTCTTCATTTTGAAAAGGCTCTTCCTGTCCACCATTAAAGAAAAAAGTTACATGAGCATATTTTTCAGTTTCAGCTATCCTTAGTTGAGTTTTTCCTTTTGAAGCAATAACTTCCCCCAGGGATAAAGAAATGTTTTCTTTAGGAAAAAGAACGGGATAATCAAAGCTCTCATCATAAGGAACCATACAATAAAAATGCTTAATCAAAGGAGCATCCTTCCTATCAAAAGGATCAAACGAAGGATGCGTCAAACTTAAAGTAATCTCTCTTGCCCGATCAGCTCTGAAATTAAAAAAAATCATCACATCATCAGGCTTGATACCTATTCGATCCCCATTATGGCTTATAACAGAAGGAGCTACAAATTCATCATTCTCTTTTCGTTCGTATGCAGATCGTATTGCATCAAACGGGTCATCATAAATTAAACCTTCTCCTTTAACTATAGCCTTCCATGACTTATGGACTCTATCCCATCGCTTGTCTCTGTCCATTCCCCAATATCTACCGGACAAGCTGGATATTTTAGCTGTCTTGAATCCCTCTGTAACTTCATACAAACGCTGAAGATAGTTGATCGCAGATCGGGGCTCAGTGTCTCTTCCATCAAGAAAAAGATCAAGCCAAATATTATCAACACCTTTTTGTTTTGCCGCCTTGATCAAAGCAAAAAGATGCTCCAGATCAGAATGAACACCTCCATCAGACATGAGTCCCATCAAATGAAGAGAAGATTTGCTTGCTTGATTTAAAGCATTTTGCAAAGTATTGTTTTGAAAAAAAGATCCATCTTTTATTGCTTTACTGATGCGAGTTATATCCTGATACACTATTCTTCCCGCACCCATATTCAGATGCCCCACTTCTGAATTTCCCATCTGACCTTTTGGCAAACCTACAGCTTCGCCATGACAGGTTATTTCAGCAAATAAGGCTTTTTGTTCCACCTCTTCAATCACAGGAGTTTGAGCCAAATAAATAGCATTACCCTCTTCCGGCTTTCCAATGCCCCATCCATCGCAAATAATCAGTAGCACTTTTCTTGATTTCATAATAATGGTTTTATTCCTGGAAGCTCTTTTCCTTCAAGATATTCCAGTGCTGCTCCACCACCCAGAGAAATATAGTTGAATCGACTTGCCAGGCCAAATTTTTCAATAGCTGCACTTGTATCGCCACCCGCAGCCACAATATTGGAATCTCTGAAATCACCTAAAAAGCGATACAAATCCATAGTTCCTGTGCCAAATCCATCTTTTTCAAAAATTCCCATTGGCCCATTAGCAAGGATGGTTTTACCATAAATAATAGACTTTTTAAACAATTCTATAGTTGATGGACCTATGTCTGCTCCTATGGCATTTGCAGATATTTTATCGACAGGAACCACTTCTCTACATTTCACATGATCCAAATCCATAGAATCCGTTACCACTACATCAACAGGAAGAATCAATTTTTTTCGTAGTTGTCTTGCTCGTTCTATCATTTCCCGAGCCAACTCAACTTTTTCAACCTCTAAAATAGATCTTCCCACATCATGCCCCATAGCTTTGAGAAAAGTAAAAGCCATGCCGCCACCTATGCAAATTACATCCAATTTTTCCATCAATCGCTTGATAGCCCCTATTTTATTTGAAACCTTTGCGCCTCCCTGAAGCAATACAAAAGGATGCCTGGGGCAATGCAACAATTGGTCAAGCTCAATAATTTCTTTTTCCAAAGAAAATCCTGCATATGAAGGAAGCATCTCAGCGATACCCGCTACTGAAGCATGAGATCGATGAGACGCGCTAAAAGCATCATTAACATATAAATCGCCTATGCTTGCCAATGCCTTGACTAATTGAGGATCATTTTTTGTTTCACCATCCTCAAAGCGAACATTTTCAATCATTAGGATATCGCCAGGATTCATATCATATGTTTTTTTTTGAACTTGTTCTCCTGCGACTTCATCCATTTTTTCAACTTTTTTTCCCAAAAGATCAGAGAGCCTTAGAGCAATCTTGTCCAGACGATATATCCGCTCTTTTGCTTTTGGTCTTCCAAAATGACTCATGATGATAATTTTAGCTTCTTTTTCAATTAAAAATTTAATTGTAGGTAAAGAAGAAATGATGCGAGTATCTGAAGTAATTTCGCCATCATCATTCACAGGTACATTATAGTCGACTCTGACTAAAACCCTCTTGTCTTTGGCGTCAATATCTCTAATGGATTTCATTAAAGTTTTCCACCGTTTTTCTTCTGATGAATCAGATAAGCCAGATCAGCAACTCTACAGGAATAACCCCATTCATTGTCATACCAGCTCAAAATTTTAACAAAATTTTGATCCAGGACATTAGTTGATGATCCATCAATAGCTCCTGAATAGGGGCTTCTAATGAAATCAGTAGAGACCAGAGGATCCATCGTAAAACCTAAAATACCTTTCATAGAGCCCCTGGATGCTTCAGCAAATACCTGGTTAACCTCTTCCGAAGAAGTATTTTTCTCAACACTACACACAAAATCGGTCACAGAAACTGCCGCTACGGGAACACGAAGAGAAATGCCAGTCAACAAGCCTTTGAGCTCGGGCATCACTATGCCTACT
>PXBT01000203.1 GCA_003566815.1 Caldisericota bacterium | reverse complement strand
TTTTTTTTTTTTTTTTTTTTTTTTTGCAAATTAAATCACGAAAAAAAGTGAGAAAAATAGTATTGCTGAATGACAAAATTTAAAGTATAATTAATTAAGTTTTATTGTCGTTTCCTCCCTTTTCTGATGACCATTGAAAGAGAGGCAAAAATGAAAAAAAAATGGACTACCAGCATATTTTTAATCATCTTTATCTTTATGCATACTTTTGCTTTTGCTCAAACTTACCAATCTCCATATGCATTTCTCTGTCCCCAGATTGATGGCAAATGTGATGAATTGTATTGGAATAAAGCGCTATCGATCGATTTTCCTTATGGAAAGCTGATGATAAAAAACAACTATCAGTATGTTTACTTTTTGTTAGATATTGTTGAAGATACTTTTGAAGATGAAACTCTCAAACATCCTTTTTGTCATGATTACTTTGAGCTCTATGTTGATTGGAAAGGAAGCGGACGACTTACTCGTAACTTTGATAGAGTATATTTTGCATGCAACAGTTCAGGGAGATTGGTTTATCGGTATATTACAGATAGCAATGCTTTTTCTGGTGCTTACAATTCTCACGGCAAATCCAAGGCAGGTTTTGGTCCTACCTTTAACTCTTCAACAGCTCATCGATATTATGAAATTAAAATTCCTTTAAATGAAATAAAGATTGCTTCCAATGATTTTATTAGAATAGGTTTTGCCATCTACTCAAAAAATCCACATATCAGTTATCAGTATCCCTCAAATGGCATATCGGATATGGAAAAGTTTCATACTGTACGCCTCTCATTTCCTCCCAAAAATTTGGAATTGATTTATACGCTGAATTCAAAAGTCATGAAAGTAAACCAGGAAGATTTTTCTATGGATGTAGTGCCCTACATTTATGGCAATCGAATATTTTTACCGATACGGTATGTTGTAGAGCCATTTGGAGGCGTCTTTGCCTGGAACTCAGAAGACCAACGACTCGTTATTTTTATTCAGGAAGATGATATTATCATGCAAGTTAACTCTCCCAGGGCTTTGCTCAATGGAAAAGAAATTAAGATTGACAATGATCCATCCATTACCCCTCAGTGGAGACCGCCTGGGCGCGTGATGGTACCTTTAAGATTTCTTGCAGAAGCTGTAGGATGCAGAGTTTTCTGGGATGCTAAGCAACAGCAGGCAACGGTGCGATTTACTCGAAAATAAAATTTGAAAACCCTCAAACTACAAATTCTTGCCTGATTGCTGCAATAGAGTAGGAAGATCCTTCGATCTATCAAACCCATTTTTTTCATTGGGATTGATAATGTTTGAATTTATTATGTTTATTGATCGCAAAGGAATAAGATTTTCCTTAGCTCAATAAAATTTCGTGAATATTATATTTAAAATTAAAGATTGAAATTTTAAAAAATTAAATAAAATTATATAAGGTGGATTGGAATCCACCAAAAATCAATTTTAGGAGGTTCAAGAATGTTTTTTACAAAAAATGTCAAGAAAAACTCAGGGGGGGGGGATAACTAGAACATTAAGCAATTTGCTCTTGTTTTTTTACTTATTCACTACTTTTTTCTTTGTTTCTCCTATAACACAGGCTACAAACTATGATGTTGTAGTATCAGTAGAGATTGATCAGTCTACATACACTGTTCTTGAAGTGTGTAACGCAACTAATAATGTGAATTTTTATGAGTTTGATGCTTTGGGATCCCCTGTTATGAATGGACAGGGTCAAGCTCAATTTTATCCAAATGATGTTGCATTTGATGACAAAATTTCTTATGCTTCTCTTGTATTAGCAGTTAATTTAGTAGAAGTTGATTCACCTCAATCTGTTACATTATTGCTCTATTACGGGAATATCAGTGAATGGAAAAAAGTATTGCAAATTGTGTATGATGAGCCTGATGATGCAACTTATAAAGTAGTCCATAATAGTTTAGATGCACCATTTCATCAAACAGATAGTATAGGCACTTTTTCAATGATTAATGTCCAACAGCAAGGCTTTAATGGTTTTAAATATTCGCCTGATTTTCAAAACAACTGGTGGCAACAAACACCAGTTTTGAATTTGGATCAAAAGTTCGAAGCTGTGCCCAGAGAAGATGATAAAGACAAAAGATACCCTATTAGTTTTAAGCTTGAGGGCACAACATCTTCAGGAAGGACAGTAAGAATAACAGGGGAAGGCGACGATATAAAAGTTGAAGAATGGTGCGAAGATGACGAAGAATGGAAAGAAATTGAGTGCGAAGATGAAATAGAAGATATTATCAATGAAGTTGCTGAAGATCTTGAAAATGGAGAAGGAGATTTTGAGGGCGAAGCTCGTGATGGAAATGGAGATCCAGTTGACCTTATAATCTGGAGGAAAAATAAAGATGGAACATATACAGGAATTAAAATGGAAATGGATGGACAAGGTGGATGGAATTTAGATGGAAGAGTGAGAGTGCCAAGATCTGTTTTATGTCCATTTCATTACTTGCCTTGTCAAGGCGATGATCCAAACCCTGATGGTGCATGGTTTGTAGGACATAGGCGCGCAGGTGAAACTTATTTTAAATTTATTAAATATGGCTGGGTTGAATGCGAAAAAAGAGGTTTAATTTGGACCCAGTATTATTTTGGATGCGCACCTGGAGGATTTATTCCTACTCCAGTTAATTCAGGAACGGTTTCGTTTTTAATTCACTTTCTAGATGCTTGGCCACCATCGAATCCATAATTAAGGAGGTTCAAAATTGCTTAAAAAAAGTATCAGTTTATTAGCAGTGGTTTTGTTGGTTGTATGTTTGTTTTATCACCACACAAATGCACAGTTGACAGGTTTTAACAGGATTGAATTTGCTATAGATTCAAATGAAATTCATCACTTTGAGCATGATAGATTAGTATATACTTATCATGCTCAGCGAGAAATTGGTGGAGAAAATGTGCAACTTCCCGTTTCTATCTACAATGGAAGGTCATTTGTCTCACTTGATTTTTTTTACAAAAGCGAAATACTAACTACATTCTATACTTATGAATTAGAATTTATTTCAGCCACAAACCAAGTACGAATGAATCTATATCCTGACAATGATCATTCTTCTTTTGTGAATAAATACCTTTCGATTTCGACGGATTCTGATTTAGTTTTTATTAACAATGAAGAACATTATTTGGATACTCCAGTGCCTAACACAAACAAAACAAATAATACTGCCTACTTCCCCATTCGTTTTATTTTCGAAACTTTTGGATGCAAAGTGGATTGGGACAACGATCGACGAGTCGTTATTGTTCATTTGCCTCAATAGGGATGCTTCAAGATAAGAGGAATCCTTGTGAAGGATTCCTCTTATCTTGAAATGAAAATGTCTTAATTTGTAAAAATATGAGGAGGTTGTCGATGCAAAAGTGTATTGCTCTGTTATTAACCCTCAGCTTATTCTTTATTCCTTTTTCATCCATTGGGTCTGCAAATATGGATCGACCTATGGATCCCATGGGGTATGAGCCCTGGTTATCACTCTATCACAATGCTACCCTTTCAGGGTTTTCAGATACCTACCTCAGACACCCCCTGGATAAAGAGTTTGACTATCCTTTGGAAATCAATGATACTCGGCAGTACCAACTTTCTCTTGGAATGGCTGTTTATGATAAAAGAGCCTATTTTCAATCCAGCTCAAATGAAGACCACGAAAAACATGAACTAATGATATACGATTTGGAAGGTGCCTGGCTGGAAGAAATAGTTGAAGTGCCAGGGGGCGATGTGACAGGCATGTCGCCTGTCATTATGCCAGAGCTCAATCGCATATACCTTACCAGCTTGCCTGTTACAGAGGAGGAAGATCCTTCGACTCATCGAACGTATCTTTCCGCTCTGGATTTGACATCACTTGAAGTGCTTTGGACGATCGAATGCGATGGCATAGCCCTTGGATCTCCGCAATATGATCAACAAGCCCTGTATCTTAAAGGTACAAAAATTGATGTTTATACCGAAAATGACATTTTATATTATGGATATTCAGCTTCCCTGCTTTATAAAATTGATGCTATTGCAGGAGAAGTGCTTTGGACGCAAGATTTACCTTTTTCATTTATGGATGCATCATCCCAGGTTACAGTTTTTGAAGATCGTCTCTTTATATCAGGGCATAACTATCGAACAAGAGCAGCTCGGAGGAGCTTACTTTATCGAGCACCAGTATTTATTCAATGCCTCCATGCTGAAAATGGAGAAATAATATGGGAAAAAACCTTTGAAGACTTTGAGCGATCAGGCAATGTCAGCACGGATGGAGAGAGAGTCTATGCTGTATTGAACTATGGACGCAACACAGACAGCTATCAAATGATGTGCATAGCCCTGGATGCGGAAACTGGAAGCAAACAGTGGGAATATAATGACACAGGCTTTTTGGCGGCAGGCATTACCCCCAAAATGAATCACGACACTATCTTTTTTGCAACAAATGTTGGCCATGTTTTTGCCATCAACAAACAGGATGGTGCAATAAAATGGAGACAGCAATACAGAGACGATGGTGTTTTTATAAATTTCCGTTGCAGGGGTACTGCCCTGACAGAGGATTACCTTTTTCTTTCAGGCAACTACTTGATAGATATTGGAACAGGTGGCGCAATCGTTATAGTATCCAGATCTGTGGTGTGCATGCTAAACATTGAAAATGGAAGAATAGTTTGGAGAGATCAACTGGAAGAAGAGACTTTTACTTGGTCTCATCTGGCTGTTTATGGTAAGGGCATTGTTATGCTTGACAGCAGATGGAACAAATTACACTATTATGTGTCTTCATTGCCCAAGCTTTCCGTCCAGCCAGAGCATATTGCCCTCGGTGAAATTGAACATGGCGTTGTGATTGAAAAAACCATAAACATCCGAAATACAGGCAGAGCAGGCTTGGAAGGCGTGGTTGAAGTATCAGATCCTGAATGGATGAGCATTGAGCCCACCCATATTGATGACAGCACCACAACCATCAGCTTGACCATTAATACTGAAAACCTGACGCTGGGTGATCACAAAGGTACTGTTGCCATACGAAGCAATGGAGGTAATCGATGCCTGCCTGTGACTATGAATGTAGTGAAAAATGATCCACCCGAAATATTCATCAACAAGGATGATTTAACTGTAATTGAAAATGCTTATTACACTCGCTTTTCAAAATATACCTTACAAGGAACAACCGAAGCTAATGCTCAATTATGGATCATGGATGAGCCTGTAGGTATTGATGAACAGGGTAATTTTCAACAAGAACTTCATTTGCAGGAAGGGCTCAATAAAATCGAATTGCGTGCTATAGATTGGGCAGAAAATGTCAGGGAAAAAACATTTGAGTTGAATCTGGATTCCAAACCCCCTGTTATCATCATGACTACGCCCAACTATAAACTATGTGTTGACCCCAATGAATTATTGATGGGACAAGTTGATGATGTGCATGCATCAGTATATATCAATGAAACTCCAATCTCTCTTGCTCCAAATGGTACTTTTGCTCATCAGGTAACCCTGACGCAAGGGATAAATGAGTTTCACATCAAAGCCATGGATCGAGTGGGAAATGTTTCCGAACGGTATCATTACATGGTTTACCCTGAAAAGAAGATCATCATCCTGTATATAGGCAAGACCAATGCTGAAATCAATGGCATGCCAGTAACCCTGGATGTACCGCCTCGAATAATGAATGGTCGCACCATGATCCCTCTTCGTTTTGTCGGTGAAGCTATGGGAGCGGAAATTGAATGGGAAGGAACCGAGCAAAAGATAACTTTTACCTTGTATGGCAAAGAGATTATCCTCAGGGTTGGGGCCAACACAGCTTTGGTGAACGGTGAACCTGTGGCCCTGGATACGCCTCCCACCATCATTGATGGAAGGACATTGGTGCCCGTGAGATTTGTATCCGAGAACCTGGGGGCCAGAGTTGACTGGCAGGGAGATTTGCAACGAATCACTATCACCTTTCCAGCAGTTTGACACAAAAAGTGTAGATGCAATCCTGCTTCCTCTTCCATGACCGTAAATGATGAATTGCAGACATAAAAAATATTAAAAATCATAGCTGGATTTAATAAAAATCATTTACAATAAAACAAACTGATTCAGGAGGGGAAGGTCTATATGATGACCAATTTGTCCATAAAGTCAACTCAAAAAGTCCAATGCATCAACATCACGGAAAAGTTAAATGAAGTGATTAACGAAAACAAGATAAAAAATGGTGTGTTATTGATTTATGTACCCCATACCACTGCCGCTCTTACTATTAATGAAGGCTGTGACCCGGATGTTTTCAGGGACATAGTGGAAAAACTTGATCAAGTATTTCCCCAAAGCTATTCCTACCACCATCAGGAAGGCAATTCAGATGCCCACATCAAAGCTTCAATTATTGGAAACCAGCGATTTGTTTTTGTTCAAAATGGACAAATCATTAAAGGAACCTGGGAGAGCATCTTCTTCATGGAATTTGACGGCCCCAGAAATCGAAGAGTGATTGTCAGCTGTATTCCAACAAAATAAGCCAAGCCTTATTTGGATCTCAAATGAGCTGTCCTCAATCTATTCTCTTCTAACCTCTATGGAAATAGTACTTTGCAATGTTTTACCTGTGCTATCAACAATGGTAATGGTGCAAGAATAAGTATTGGGCTGAGCATAGCTGTGACCTACGGTAGTCCGTGGTTCGCTCAATAGTGCAAACTCTTCCTGGTTG
>PXBT01000152.1 GCA_003566815.1 Caldisericota bacterium | reverse complement strand
GATCCGTTCAATCAATCCGGAATACCCATCATCGTGATTCAAATCTGAATCTTTCATATTTACATAGCTTTGCCAGGATGTAGCAGATTCGGCTTTTACTCCGGAAGCCGGTTGTGATTTTTCAAAAAAATATTTCATCCCGTTTAAAAACAAATAATTTGCAACGAATAGTGTTACTCTTCTTATGAATAAACTTACAATAACCAAGGCACCGCGAACCAGTACGTAAACACTGTTTGAAATTCTTTCAGAAAAAAACCCAATTGACAATGCAATGATTAAAAAAAGAAGTGACCCGATAAAAACTTCATGAGGAAAGAGATAATAAGAAGCAGGTCCCAGAATCAAGATTATGAAGAGTGAAAAAACCACCCAGTTACACTTCCGTTGAAATTTTGAAGGTGCATAGTCTAAAGTTAGCATGATCTTTTAGTCTAAATGAATATTATTTCTGTATTCTTCTATATCCAGAAGTAAACTTCCTGCCTGATCTTCTTTGATCAATAAAAAATCGCCCAGTACCAGGCAATCCATGTCGGTTGCCATAAAGCATCGGTATGCATCCTCCGGTTTACATACAATTGGCTCGCCTCTTATATTAAAACTTGTATTCACAATTACGGGACTTCCGGTTAGTCTGTAAAATTCGGACATTAATTTGTAAAAACGGCCATTTCTCTCCTCATCCACTGTTTGTACTCTCGCAGAGTAATCGACATGTGTTATGGCCGGTAACGAAGACCTGGGAACGGATACTCGAACTCTCAGGTCGGGGTTTTTCATTGCCTCCTGCTGTTCAGGAGTCAGCTTTGTTTTTAAATGCTCCCTGATCTGTGCTACAAGCAACATATAAGGGCTATCAACGGATTCATCCATTTCAAACAGTTCATGTGCATGTTCACGTAACACACAGGGAGCAAATGGCCTGAACGATTCCCTGAACTTGATCTTCAAATTCATTACCTGTTGCATTTTTGTTGATCGGGCATCACCAATGATGCTGCGTGCTCCAAGTGCACGGGGCCCAAACTCCATTCGGCCGTCAAACCACCCAATGATTTTTTCTTCCGACATCATCATAGCAACTTTTGTCAGAAGTTCATCTTCACTCTCCATTTCTTCGTATATAGCACCAAATGCATCCAGGCATAAGCGTATCGATTCATTGTCGAACGAAGGCCCTAAATAGGATCCTTTCTGGCCATCAGGTTTCTGAATAACTCTTTTCTTTTTATGATCGTGATGCCAGGTTAAAAGAGCGGCACCCAAAGATCCTCCCGCATCTCCGGCAGCAGGTTGAATCCAGATATTTTCAAATGGTCCTTCACGTAAAATTTTACCATTGGCTACACAGTTCAACGCCACACCGCCTGCCATAACCAGATTTTTTTGCCCGGTTACGTTCTTTGCATGAACTGCAGATCTCAGAATAATTTCTTCTGTAACTTTTTGAACAGATGCTGCAAGGTCCATCTCTTTTTGCGTAATCATACTCTCCGGTTTTCTTGGGGAACCGCCTAATAATTGATGAAACTTCTCAGAGGTAACGGCCCCGCCCTTATCAAAGTCAAAATAATCCATGTTCAGCGTAATGGATCCGTCTTCATGGATTTCCACAATATGTTCCTTAATCATATCACTATATTCCGGCTTTCCGTAGGGAGCCAGGCCCATCAATTTGTACTCTCCTGAGTTTACCTTGAAGCCTGTGTAATAAGTAAATGCTGAATAGAGCATGCCGATTGAATCGGGATATCGCATCTCTTTCAATAATTCAATGGTATTGCCGCTACCTGATCCAATACAACTTGTAGACCATTCACCGACCGCATCTAATGTCAGTATTGCGGCATGCTCATAGGGAGAGGGGAAAAATGCTGAAGCAGCATGAGTTTCATGGTGCCCCTGAAAATAGAATTTTCCGTTAAATTGGGAGCCAAGGTGATCTTCAATTTCCCTGCGTAACTCCAGTTTCTCATTACTCCATACAAGCATTGCATTATTAAAGGAATCGTTTTTATTGGGCGAATTCTTCAGAAATGATTCCAGAATTCGTTCAAACTTCAACAGCGGCCTTTCATAAAAAGCCACGCCATCCACTCTTGATAAATCGATTCCGGCTTCCCGCAAACAGTACTCAATCGAATTAGCCGGGAATGACGAATCACCTTTTTCCCTTGTAAATCTCTCTTCCTGCACAGCAGCAACAATTTCGCCATTCTTAATTAAACAGGCTGCCGAATCGTGATAAAAAGCTGAAATTCCAAGTATATACACAGGTTGTAATTTTGAAATGAATGTGAACTTTTAATAAACAACAAAAACCCGATGTTTAAGTGAGCCTTTTAGGCAACCCAATAATGCAGCTACATGCCATAAACAATTCGCTCTCAAGTCAGAAAAAATTAACTTTCTGCAATTCTTTATGCGACAGTATAACCTATAAATAGACTTTTTCAATGAATATTCAGGCATGCCACGGCTAGAAAATTTTTTATATAGTTTAATATTATACTCTGCCCAATTCATAGACTGTATAAACTCTTTTGTTTTCGATTCCCGAAATCTTGTATGAATAACTGCATTTGATACAAAGTGCAGTTTTATTTCTTTTAACTGTACCCTCCAGCAGTAATCCGTATCCTGAAGAAATTTAAAATTTTCATCGAACCCCCCAATACTATAATGAATGCTTTTTTTGATGCCAATACTACCGCCACTGGCATGTGGTAAATATCTGACAATTGAAAACTTCATCAAGCCTTTTGTTTGCCCTCCTTTTCTGGGCCTGTGAAAGCTTTCATTATTCTTGTTTAAAGATTTTAAATTCCATTTACATGCAATAAAATCGTGCTTTAAAAAGGCCTCTGCCATATTTGTAAGCCATTGATCACCAACAACATCATCGGCATCACAAAACAGGATGTAATTATGAGTACTGTTATCAACACCAACATTTCTTGCATAGGCAGCACCTGCCTTTTTATCTGCTGTTACTATTTTTAGGTTGTCAAACTTATCTGCATAATTATTTACGACTTCAACTGTATCGTCTGTACATCTGTTATCTACTATTATTAATTCCCATGAATGCTCAAATTCCTGCTTTGATAGTGCCGACAATTGTTTGCCAATTGTATCTTCCACATTGTAACAGGGTATTATAACACTTACACCCATTGCTCTATTAAAACTTTATTTTTTGTTCTTCCCACATTTTTACAGAAACCAAATCGTCCGGGAGCTTCACATCATCAAAAGTTAAGGGACTGTCTTTCTTTACATCATTTTTAAGGATGGCACCCACTGATAGCCCCATAGGCAGTAAATTCTCCTTTCTCGCAATTTCTGAATTGTCAATGGTACTGTAGCAGCAGAAACCGCCGATGCCGTCGAGCTCTTCACCCTTCTTAAGGTCTTTCTTAGCAACGGCTATCACCTCGCAAACAGGCCCGCCTTTGGGCGCAATAGCGGCATCGCCGAAGAGTACCGCCCTCGCAGCCGTAATAGGGACTTCGAGGTGCGGCAGATGGTAGGGCACATAGAAAACGTAAAACGGACCGTCGCCCATTTTGAAATAGGCCATGTAATCCTGCAGCACCGGATTTTCGTTGTGTGCAATCACAAATACACCCGGCCCCGGCTCTGCACCCAAAATGTAATCGATGGTTCCACCTCCGAGAAGCTGTTTTTCTGAAAACAGATCAATAGCCTCCGTTGCGTGGCTGCATTTGGGGCCATGCATACCGCGTACATCGCTGCGGAAGCCTGTGGCGTTGGCAACCACCGCCATCTCCATGGAGATCTTTGTGCCGTCGGCAAAGGAGGTTACCATTTTTGGCTTTTGCTTGTGCTTTCTGGCGAATTCTTTTTGGGTATCCGGATTACGGTAGTGGTCGATCATACCCTTGATATTCCCCGCCAGTACCGGTTTATACCCTATGGTTTCGGTAAACCGCATCAGGTTCATCAATACACCCGGCTGGTCGCCGTCGGCATTGGTAATTACTACTCCTTTTTCATCAGCATATTTTTTAAGAATGGGACCGATAGTTGCATCCAGCTCGGCATTCATCAGCACCACGTGCTTCCCGTTTTCGATGGCTGAAAGCGTAACTTTTGTACCAAACTCAATCTCTCCTGTGGCTTCGATGATCACATCCAGGTTTCTGGCTTCGCACAACAGGTATGGATTGTCGGTTACGGCATAGCCATCCTCATCAACAATGGATTCAAGCTCATCCACCGTAGCAACTCTGCGGAAATTATCTACTCCGGCTTGCTCATACCCTTTTTCAGCCTTCTCAATGGTGCGGTTGTAGAGAGCGGCCACCTTCATTCCGGGTACGGATTTTTCGATGGTCAGTACTGTGCCTCGGCCCATGTAGCCGGCGCCGATGATGCCCACTTTTACCGGGTTGTTTTCGGCTTCCCTTTTTTTCAGGGCGGAATCAACTATGATCATGAAATATGTTTCTTTGTTAACAGATTGAGTTTGTTATAACAAGTAAGTCAATGTAAGTCCCCCTTCTCCCAAAGGGATCACTTTGTGGGAAGGGAGCAGAGGCTGTGAAGAATTACGTAATCAAAGATCTTTACCTACATTTTTTTGCCACGAAGACGCAAAGCCACTATGGCACACGAAGTAAAATAAAATCTGTATTATAGCCTTCGTGAAATCTTCGTGCTTTCGTGCCTTCGTGGCCATAAAACCCGGACTTATTATTTACTTGTTTTGTAGTTTTCTTACAGTCTCTCAAGGAGAGACTTTCCATTGCCCTCCCGAAAGCGTTCGGGAAGGACACTCTTTAATGAATTCATATGTCAAAATAAGGTCAATCAATAATTCACACTCGCTTAAAGTCGGGCCAGGAGCGGTCTTTCTCGGAAATAATCAGCTCTTCCGTTTGCTTCCACTCGATATTAAAAGCAGGGTCATTCCACCGGATTCCTTTCTCTGCCCCGGGTTCATAAAAGGATGAAACCATATAAAAAACCTCGGTATCATCGGCCAGGGTCTGGTAGCCATGTGCGCAACCTTCTGGAAGAAAAAACATCGTGCGGTTCTCAGCGGTCAGTTCCACGCCGAACCAATTCATATAGGTTTCCGACTCTTCCCTGAGATCGATAATTACATCATAAACCGCCCCGCGTATACACCGGATGAACTTGCTTTCGGCGTGTTTACCGGTCTGATAGTGCATTCCCCGCAGCGTACCTCTGTTTTTACTGTATCCCGTATTTGCCTGAACCGGATTAAACTCAATCCCCCGGTTTCTGAACTCTTTCTGGCAAAAGCTTCTGGCAAAAAAACCGCGATCGTCCCCAAACGGTTCATGGTTTATCACAAAGGCTCCCGGTATGGGTGTTTCCTCAAACTTCATCAGGAGAGCCCGATTCCTTCATATTTGGGATAGCTGGTTCGCGCAATCATTCTCCTGCCGTCGATCAATACAGGTGTATTATCCAGGTTTTGCAGCATCTGAGGCAGGCCCGTAAACTCCGGCCAGCTCGTTAAGAGAATCACCGCATCAACGTCGCGCACGGTTTCGGCAAGCTCATCCATGTACACAATCTGATTGTTGCCAAAGAGCTTTTTCGCCTCATGCCGCGCAACGGGATCGTAGGCGTTTATTCGTGCCCCTTCACTAAGCAGATGTTTTATAACCGGAATAGCGGGCGACTCGCGCATATCATCCGTATTTGGCTTAAACGCCAGTCCCAGAACAGCTATTCTTTTCCCGGCGAATGACTCTAAATGTTTACGAAGCAGTGCCAGAACTTTCGAGGGTTGGTGTTCATTAATCCTGATAACGGAATCGAGAAGCGACATCGGGTTTCCGGCTCTCTTGCCATGGGCAATCAGCGCCTTCACATCTTTCGGAAAACAGCTGCCCCCAAATCCGCAGCCCGCCGCCAGATAGGAGAGAAAGCCCGGTGAAATCCTTTCGCCATTCTCCAGTATCGGACTGAAACGCTTGTCTTTGTGAACCCCATTCATTACTTCCACCACATCAACCTCGCCAAGTTCAGAGCAGAGATTTCCAATTTCGTTGGAAAACGAAATAAGCGTGGCAAGCAGCGAATTGGCGGTATATTTGATCATCTCGGCCGTTCTGTTGTTGGTTTTCAGAATATCCACGCCATCAAATACACGGTACACCTCATCAAGAAGTTCATGGGTTCTGTCATCGATACCACCAAGCACAATCCGGTCCGGGTTCATAAAATCGCTCACTGCCTCGCCTTCCCTGAGAAACTCGGGATTCATCCCGACTCCGAAATCTTTACCGGCCTGTTTTCCTGATTCTTTTTCCAGAATTGGCAGCACCACATCATCGGTGGTTCCGGGCACCACTGTGCTCTTCACCACTACCACATGGTAACCGGTTTTATTCTTCAGAACGGCACCAATTTGCCGCGATACGTTCCGGATAAAGCTCAGATCAATCAGGTCGCCGTCGAAAGGAGTGCCCACTGCAATGATCGTCAGGTCGGAATTGAGAACGGCTTCTTCAAGATCTGTAGTTGCCCTGAACGATTTGCCCACACTCTTTTTAAGCAGTTCAGACAGGCCCCGCTCATGTATCGGCGGGTTTCCTTTATTAATCATGTCCACTTTATCGCGATCGATATCCACACAGGTCACATCGTGGCCTTTTTCAGCAAGGCACACGCCCGAAACCAAACCAACATATCCTGTTCCCGCTACTGAAATCCTCATTATGCTTCTACCGCCTCCATGTTTTC
>PXBT01000186.1 GCA_003566815.1 Caldisericota bacterium | reverse complement strand
TATTTTCAATCTCGGAACTATCTTTTGCTTCCTGTAAAACTACAGCATTAATCAACATTCCTTGATTAGGAATTGTCCTTGCAATACCTTTCAGCTCAGCTAATGCAGCAGTGGATTTGTTTGTTTGTCTTAGAATTTCAATGGTTTCCACCTTTTCTCTTAGAGGTGGAAGTTTTTCAAGCTTATAATGTGGTGCATTTTGTCCCATATTCTTTTTATTTGTCCCAAAAATACAAATTATGGTACAATAATCGGAATTTTGCAGTGTTTTTTTTGCATGAAGCCTAACGGTCCTGGTATAGCCACAGTAGCGGATTTGCGGGCTTCGTCTTCCTGTCCCGTTCGTACGGGATCCACCGAGACAAAAGACCAAGCGGAGCAGAAACCCCTAAACCAGCACTGCACCCGCAATTGACAGGTATAGCATGTTGTGGTGCGTAATTCTTTGTCCTACAGGAATGTAAGTCCAATTTTCCTGTTCAACCCTTTCTCGAAAATTCTAATTAGAGTTGATAATTGAATATTTCCACGGGCATTCTCTATCCTTGAAATATAACTCTTTTTAGTTCCTGCTTTTTCTGCCAACTGTTCTTGTGTCATCCGCGATTCTTTTCTTGCTTCTTTAAGCATTTCACTCACAATAAAAAGAGTTGCATTTTCTTCATATTCATTCCGGCTGTCTGTCCCAATTTTTCCATGTTCTCTCTCAATCAACTCATCGAAATTCTTTATTCCATTATAGTCTATCATGGCTTTTTGTTTTTAGTTTCAAAATATTCTTGTTTAAGGCGCATTGCTTTTTCAATCTCCTTTTTTGGCGTTTTCTGTGTTTTTTTCTGAAATCCGTTGAATAACACGATAAGTTTTCCTTTGTCGAAGCAGCAGAAAATCCTGTAAATATTGGATTCATATTCTACCCGCACTTCGTAAAGTCCTTCGTATCCTGTCATTGGTGACAAGAATTTTGCAGGCTAACCCGTTATAATGTTCTGGAAGATGGTTCTCCTCATCACCTTCATGCTTATAAACAACGGTTGTATTCCCTTCGAGCAACTCCCGGTGCTGGAGGGTGGATATTATTTCAATCTCAGATTCATTGATTTTAACACCTCCGAAATCTCTTACTTTTCTGACTATATCCTCAAAAAGTGTTTTATAGATACCACTTAGATGCGTGTCTGTTTCGCTTAGCCTGTCCTTAAAATCTTCAACCGCCCTGTTTTGCTCATCATTTGATTCCGTGCGTCTATATATCCTTGATGTCTGCCCGGAAAGCGTTTTATCAATGTCTTTATTCGCAACATCCCTTTTTGCACTGATATACTTGAAATTGATAATGTCTGCAATGCTGATCTTCTCTGTTTCCAAATCAATATAAGCAACTGCACTTGCCTTTTTGTTAGCCGGGTCGTAGGTCAACGAGTATTTACCAACTCTAAAGTATGCTGTGTGGTTGGAATGTAAAAAGTCAATTAAAGCACGAGTTTTATAACCAGGTTTATCCTGTGCTTTCTGCTGTTCCTTCTTTTCAAATTCTTGATATTCTTTTCTGAGGTGTGTATAGCCATTATAATCCAATGCATAATCGAAACCGAGAACAATTACATTGTTATCCGGGTCTAAATCCATCATCACCCGACTGATATTGGATAAGTTATCTACCTCCGTGTATTCTATGAACAACCTAAGTCGTATTGCCAATGGCTTGTAATCATCCTCTGCAATAACTTCTTCTGCTTCTATCTTTTCTTTTAGTTCCTTTTTAAAATCAATATTGAAATCATCAAAGAAGAACTTATTTCTTTCCGAAGGGTTTAAGAATTTGTTGAGAATAGAAAGAATAGAGGTTTTACCAGTGTTGTTTTTCCAGATTACCAAGGAAAGCTCTTTTTCCAAATCCAAGGAAAACTCTTTGAGCAACCGGTAGTTTTCTATTTCTATCTTGAATACTTTCATTTTGTGTTCGCTCCTATTCGATTAATATTGTGATTCTTCGATTGCATTCTCAATGATTTTGCTGATATCTTTTTGTTTTTCCTCAATCTGGTTTTTAACTTTCCTCTGCTCATCCAGAGCTTTTTTAACCTGGTCAACGATTTTTTGCTGATGTTTCATGTCAATTTTTGGCAGCATGAAATCTCTAATCTGGCTATCGTAAAGATGTATTTGATTTGTCGTGCCTGTATAATCTCTTTCGATCTGATAAGCACCAAGAATGCCCCTGAAAAAATAGGTAAAGAACAGAGGATGAACCTTTTTTTCATTTACCCGGATTATATAACTATCAACTGAAAGAATAGCAGATTCATCTAAGTTGTAATAATCAATCTTGCCAAGCGAAACCTTTCCAGTACAACATAATAAGATGTCACCTTGCTCAACTCCCGCCTTGTCTTTTACCGATTCATAAAACTTCTCTGAAACGAGCTCGGCCTCTGTAAAATCTATATAGCCATTTTTCATGTTGGCTATTTTCACCACTTTCACATCCCCATCTGTATCATAAATTGGCTGTATGCCTTTTTTGATGTCTTTGACTACATCTTCCACATGCCAAAGCTCATTTGCTTCCAAAATTTGGTTAAGCTGGATTGTAACTGGATTGTGATATCTGGAAGAAAAACGCAATATTTCACTTAAAGCACATTGACTACTCTTAACGGGAAAGTAATGTAGTGTTCTCGGGTTGGACTTTTGTGTTCCAGCTGTCATGCCTTTACTAAATTCTTTCCATAGCTCAGTGCTGTAAATAAATTCCTCCGCGAATATTTCATTAATGATTTCGAGTGGTTCTTTGATTTGAGCTTTCAAGGCAATTACATCACGCTCAATAAATTCAATTTTTTTTACAGAAAAATCCTGTACTTCTTTTGGCACATAGGGAATTTTAGCTTTTAGTATATCAAAAGGGTTTACTCTTTTGTGTGATGGAGTTTTACCGGATTCAAGGCAGGCAAATGAATTAAGGGATTTATCTAAAAGGAGTAAGTACTTAATAAATTTAGCAGAATATTCAGGGTTAATAAGCTTGTATGGAATCAATTCGGTTGAGCCAATAAGATTTGGATACTTTTCAGGCTCATTTAGAAAAATATATCCTTTTGGTAGCCCTAATTTGGAGATAATAATATCTGCGTCCGATAGTGGGTTTTTGTCGGAGCCAATTTCTTCCACCTCTTCAATATTTTCAAGATAAATTGTTTTAGGTCGTTGGTCTGAGATATTAAGGAGATAATATGTGTCATCGAGTTCTCCTTTTTTAAATTTTGAAACTTTGAGTTCCTCTAACACCGCTCTAAAAGGGATTGATTTCGAAGAAGGATAAATAATCCCTTTTTCTACATCCCAAAACCTTCTGAATTTAGGATCAGGACGAAAAGAATCCTGTTTTGCTATTGACTTAAGATTTATTGTATACCACATAAAGCTTACTCCCAATTAACTTGTTTTCGGAACGCATCCAAAATTTTAATTTCTTTCTCCTTTCGTAATAGTACATTGTCTGATCGGTACTTCTTCAGCAAGCCATTGGTAAAATATTCCAATAATTTTTCATCTGTCCGGTCATAGTATTCGTCTTTTATTTGCCATGCTCCCTTTCCCTTTTGATAGTAGTTGACAATTACCTTTTCTGCTTCCGCTTTGTCTTTCGTTAGCATTTTAACCAGGCGTTCACAGCCTTTAATGTCCTCCTTCCGTTTTTCAATGTCTTTTTGTTGCGTTTTATTGGGAGTACTGTTCGCTTTTTTCTTAATGTCAGTCAATTCGACTTTTAGTTCCCTTTTCAGGTTCTCGTAATAGGTAATCTGTTCCTGATACGCATCAAGCACAGCATCCCGGTCTATGAAAGTTGGAGCCACTTCAATATCAAAAAGATCGTTAGGCATTGGCTTTTCACCTCTTTTGGTTCGCTTGTAACCTATATTTTCAGCTTCTGCCATAAATATAGGGTAATCAAAATGCTTGCTTACTTCACCGAATACCCACCAAGTGTTGTAATAACCAAATACATCTTTGGTATCATTGTCATACTTTGCTACATCCTTAATTTCACCCGGGTATTTCTCAAGCAGTTCTTTTGCGGAAAGTTGGTCATCATCAGGAGTAACATAATCCTTTAAGAGCCGCAGGATGTTTTCTTTCATTTTCGGCTCTTTGTGCCCTTTGATAGAGGGGTAGGATTTTTGTTCCTTGCCGTCAATGAGTACCTTGATGTAATTCTCTGCCCTTGTTTTAAGTTCTACCCATTCCTTGCCATACTCTTCCCATTTTTCATTCCACTCTCTAACTTCCTGCTTGGTTTTCTTTTGGGCAAAAAGCAAGCTGGTTTTTGTTGAGGTATAAGGTTCAAAGGAAAGCTGTGGCAGACTTACAACTGATTTTATCTTGAAGTACTTGAATAGGAATAATCGGATGTACTTATTTTCTGTGGTATCGTAAACGCTTTCAGGAAGAACTACACCAAGCCTTCCGTTTTCTTTGAGCAACTGGTAGTAGCGCTCAATGAACATGTTTTCGGAGTTCTTCTTGTTGTGAAATAAAAAGGAGTTTGAAATCTTTTGCTTGGTTACGTTATCCAGATCCACACTGAAAGGAGGATTGCTGATAACCACATCAAACTGACCATTTTCGGGCTGGTTTCCATATAACGGTTCCTCCTCCTGAACGATCAGCACATTGGAGCCACCGGCTGTTTTCTTATACATAGTAAACGGCAGTAGCCCATCCTGAACGAAAAGATTTGCAGAACCATCACCGTGCAATATCATATTGACTTTTGCAGCAGTACCGAGATCAAAATTCATATCGGCACCATAAAGAAAGTCTTTCGCCCATTGATTTTCGTCTAGATCGGGATAAAAGTAACGCTGTAATGTTCGCTGTACCTGGTTGGAAGAGTCAATGCTATGATGTTGTTTTCGTTTCACCTCCTTAGTGATGAGCTTCATAGCCTCAATCAGGAATGTGCCACTTCCGCAGGATGGGTCAATGATATATGGCAGGCAGAGTTTTTTATTCAGAAGATCAAGGGAGAGTTTATCAAGCTGTAAAGCGTAGAGCAGGAAGCGAACAATGTTTGTAGGCGTAAAGAATTGTCCTTTGTTCTGCTTAAATCCTTCCCGTGTAATGATCTCAAAGAAATCTCCTAAAATGTCTTTGCCATCAATAAGGCTACGGCCTTCCAGGAATGATATGGATTCCAGTTGCTGAACTGCATAGATCAACTTATTGAAAGGAAATTTTTCCTCATTGACAATATAGATTTTCTTTAATTTGTTTTCATCCTCAATATTAAGCTTCAGTCTTAATGCGTCCCGGTAAAGCTGATTGATCCGGGTAAAGAGCTTTTCGGGTTCCTCCGTAATAACGTCTCCATTTGCCTTGATATAGCTTTTTACCTGAAAGTGATATTCCTCTCCGTCCCGCCTAACATCTTCGTCAAAGATTTTAGCGAGAATTACATTTACGAGGGAG
Organism: Caldisericota bacterium; assembly: GCA_003566815.1. Lineage (GTDB taxonomy): Bacteria > Caldisericota > Caldisericia > UBA6126 > UBA6126 > T3SED10-260. The sequence continues at coordinate 1,302 of PXBT01000186.1, read as the reverse complement.
TTGAATATTTCGGTATCGCTGGTACTTCCACCACCCCATAGATAGTTATGGAGGTTGCCAGCAAGCTGGCGAATGGCATCCGGGTTGAGGTCCTTGCTTAGATCTTTTTTCCCTTTAACAAAAGGCTGCTTTTTAGGAATACCATACCCGCCTTGTATTTCATCACTTATGGAGTGCTCTCCATCATTTTGCCAGTCATGAAAGTCTTTATACTTGCTGTAATCAATGATAATGGATTTGTCAACCAGCTTGCCATCTACAACATCTACGGTGTAGTACACCAGGTATTTTACTCCTTTTTCATTGGGCGCTAATTTGAATAACTGACCTTCAATGTATTTTTTATCGGATTCAAACTTGTCCGGTGCTTTGCATTCTATAAAGAAAAAGGCGTTTCCCTTTTTGTCACGAACAATTATGTCAATTTCGGCCTTTGCTGCTTTGGGGCGACCAATGTCATAACGGGTCTCAATCTCGATATTTTCCGGCTTGTAATCAAGTTGATTGATTAGCCGGTTGATGAGATGTGCGCGTACTATTTCTTCATCACCTCTCAGAGCTTTAGGGTCTTCCCATTTTTTAATGTCATCTGTGTATTTTACCTCAGCTTTTTCAAGGTCAATGGTTACTACCTTGTTTTTCTCATCCTGAAGCTGTTTTTCTATATTTTCCTTCCAGATCATTTTCTATTTTTTGGTTTTGTAGTCAATTTCAGATTCTGCCACCTTCAAAGCGTTCCGGGCCTCAGATTCATCCTGTACTATTTCATACACCCGGTCAGCCAGCCATAGTGTTAGCAATTCTTTTCTGTCTGCCTTAAATAGTTTGGCTAACCCAATAACCTGGTCACGTTTGGCTCTCCGTTCACCCCTCTCAATCTTGCTCAGTAGTGGGGGGTCAATATCAAGTTCGGCAGCTACATGTCTCTGCAGTAAGTTTTGCTCTTCCCGCAGTTGCCTTACCCTGTCTCCAAATTTATTCACACTTTTCTGTTTTTGACTTGTCAATTAATGACAAATATATAATATTTGGCAACAAATTGCAATACAGTAGGCAAAATTGCACTCTTTTGCAAAGCTTTGGTTGAGCATTGGCTCGTGAGGCTTTGCAAATGTGTGCAATGTGTTATGGCAGAAATTTTTAAAAATGCGAAGCGAGGGCTATTACTCTTTTCTGCTTTGTCAATCTATTTTGTCCGGTTGCACTGTTGGTCAAGTCGAATTAATTCGTCCATAATACTGGTCTCCGTTACTATATGTCTGTCGTTAGTCGTCATTGTCAATATGTTTGTTGTCTTTTTTG
>PXBT01000038.1 GCA_003566815.1 Caldisericota bacterium | reverse complement strand
TTTTTTGCTTTTTGCTTTTTATGTTGACTAAATTGGGCGCTCTTATAAAATGGAATAAAATATATGAGCTGCGCGGGAGTAGCTCAGGGGTAGAGCTTTTGCTTCCCAAGCAAAGGGTCGCGGGTTCAAATCCCGTCTCCCGCTTGTGTTAAAGGTGCAATAGTTATATGAAAAGGCGACATGGCCAAGTGGTAAGGCAAGGGTTTGCAAAACCCTCATTCGTCGGTTCGAATCCGACTGTCGCCTCTTTTTTTTGGAGGAAAAAATGAAAAAAAAGTGCCTTAGTTTTTTGCTAAGTTTATGTATCGTGCTTTTTAGTTTTTCCGCATTTGCACAGCAGGACATTGAAATCAAAATGGTTATCGACAACCCTTCCGTTATGGTGAATGGTGAAGAAACAGTTATTGATGTCCCTCCCACCATTTTAGATGGTCGCACCATGGTTCCCATCCGTTTTGTAGCAGAAAATCTTGGAGCAGAAGTGGAGTGGGATGGAGCTACACGAACAGTAACCATTCGTATGCCTGACCCTCATGTTCTCAAAGAACAGTTGGAGATTGTTCAAAGTGAGCTGAAAGAGCTTGAGGAAACTTACCATGCTAAAATTCAAGCACTCGAAGAACAGTTGGAATCTTCAAAGGGAGAAATCGCTGAACTTCAAGAAATCATAGATGCCATGGAATTGGAGTATGCTGAAAAATTACAGGAACTGGAAGAAAAAATTGAAACTCTCGAAAAGTTGATAGAAGATCTAAAAGAGCAATTAGCTTCAGGAGATAACGGTGGCGAAAACGGCCTGTTGGAAGAAACTGATCCTCCCGTTATCACCTTGCTCAATATTTCTGAAGGACAGAATATTGATGAAGAAATTACTCTTAAGGGCGACATTGAGGATGAAAGCCCCATTGCTTTCGTTCGATCAAAACTTGGAACGCATCTTCTCCATGAAGGCAGATCCATTGACGGCACTATCACCCCATCTTCTTTTGCCTCTGGCGAATATACCCTGACCGTTGAAGCTATTGATGCTTTTGGAAATATTGGTACAAAATCCATTAAGGTTAACATTGCCAACACTCCTCAGGATGAGCCTTTGGGTTTGGCTGCCAAGGTTATGGACTTGTCTGCCATGGGTCAGGGATCATTGCTTTTTTCCACCATAACTAACAATACCTCCTCATATATTGAGGTTTTAAAAATTGAAGTTTTTGATGCTGATGGCAACCTGTTTGAAATTATGCCAGGCGTGGGTTTTGCTGAAGTAATGCTGATGCAGTTTGAAATGAAACACTTGCTGATTCAAAAAAATGATAAAATTTCACTACCCGTAGCTATGGATATGGAAGATTCTGGAAGACCCCCAAGAGAATTTTTTAGAGACTGGAAAATAAGAGTTACAGTATATGACTTTATCATGCAGAGAGAGCTTATGCTTGAAACCATCTTCATAGGATAAACAGTAGTTCAATAGAAATAGTTGCTGAGTTGTTTTTTTTGAAGCCGGAGTGGCGGAACAGGTAGACGCACGGGACTTAAAATCCCGCGGTGGCAACACCATATCGGTTCGATTCCGATCTCCGGCATTTAGATTCTTTTTTGTTTGAGGTGCAGTATGAAGTTAAAATCTTTTAATTTTCGCAAAATCTTAATGAGCAAGCCTTTTATTTTTGGCCTGGTGTTCATTGTAATAGCTGTTGCCGCAGGATTTGCCATCAATACTATCCGGCACAACCGAGCTGAGCATGACGCTTTTATAGGAGATATCGAAAATCTTTACTATTATCTGAAAAGAGAGCCAAGAAATCTGGAAACTTTTTCTATATTGCGCGAGGGGGATAATGTTGCCATTTCAGCATGGCAAAACTATCTCTCAACCCACAACACTAAAATAAGAAATTATGAGCGTATGCTTGTTGAAAATAAGGCAGATTTTGGCCATTTCAAGGAAAGTGTGCTATTGGAAAAACTGAGTGAAGCGCTGGAGATTTTCAAAGATATTCGCACCGAAAACCTTGAAAGAGTGGAAGGACGACCTGAGTATAGCCTGGATGAATTTGAAGAATTAAAGAATCAACTGATCGCCATACTGGAAGATATTGCCGAAAAAGGAAGAGCACTTGGAATTGATCTGAGATAGGTATGTAATAAATTATTTGAAGCCTGAGCTCAAGAAAGGGGCATATGATGCATAAGCTAAAAGTAGAGGATTTGTCCAATGTTTGCCATTGCAATAAGTTCAAGTTTCAATCTTCTGACGAAACTCCGATTCTTCTCAATACGGTAGGGCAAGACCGAGGAATTCAGGCTATTCAAACTGGTCTCAACACTCGAGCTGATGGATTTAATATCTTTATTACAGGCCCTGTAGGCTCAGGTCGAAACTCGACCATTAAAGCTATTCTGGATATGGTTTCCTCTCAAAAAGTCACCCCTCATGATTGGTGCTATGTGTATAACTTTAACGATGCCAACAGACCCAAAGCCATAAATCTGGAGCCAGGTGAAGGAAGGGAATTTGTTGCTGATGTTGACGAATTGATTGTCATGATCAAGGAAAGAGTAACCAAAGCATTTGAGAGCGAACATCACGACAAAGAACGATCCAAAATTATCAATGAAATCAGCAAAAAAAGCACTATCCTGACTGAAAACATCAACAAGCTTGCTGCTGAGCTGGGTTTTCAGGTTAACTCCTCCCCGGAGGGAATTTTTACAGTTCCCATAAAAGATGATAAGCCTTTAAAGCCTGAAGAATATCAAAATCTGGATAACAAAGAAAAAGAAGAAATTGACAAAAAACGAGAAGTTTTGCAAAAAGAGATTAACCTTGTCATTAAAAAAGGTCAGCAGTTGGAGCGCACCTTGCGGAAAAAGCTTGCTGAACTGGACAAAAGAATTGGCTTGTTTGCTGTAGAAGTCCTTATAGACGAACTCAAAACCAAGCATGAGCATAATCCAAAGATTTTGGTCTATCTCGATGCTCTAAAAGAAGATATCATAAATAACATCTCCTTTTTTAAAGATAATCAAAAACAAAAAAATCCTCCCCTGATTCCAGGAATGCCTGGAGATCAACCCTCAAAAGAAGATTTTTTTAAACGCTATCATGTCAATCTGGTGGTGGATCATTCCAAAACCAGAGGAGCTCCTGTTTTTCGGGAAATTAATCCTTCCTATTACAACATTTTTGGGAGTATTGAATATATTCAACGATACGGTGCGATGCAAACTGATCTCAGCTATATTCGCTCAGGTTCATTGCTCAATGCCAATGGAGGGTACCTGATTATTCAGGCTTCAGATTTGCTTTCCACGCCTTTTTTATGGGAAAACCTAAAAAGAATGATGAAAAGCAAGCAATGTATTATTGAAAATCTGGATGAACAATTAAAAATTATTCCCACAGTATCTCTCAAGCCCGAACCAATACCCCTGGATATAAAAATTATTTTGATAGGCACGGAATGGGAATACTCGCTTTTTTATCAATATGATGGTGACTTTCGCAAATTATTTAAAATTGTGAGTCAATTTGATTACGAAATGAATAGAAATCAGGAAACGGAAGAATTATATGCTTCCTTTGTGGGTACTCATACAAAGCAATACAACGATACAGTGAAATTGAGTGGTGAAGCCATCGCCAAAATCATCGAATATGGATCTCGATTGGTTGAGGATAAAAACAAACTCTCCACACAATTTGGCCGGGTGCTCGACATAGTCCACGAAAGCATCCATTGGGCTGAAAAAGAAAAAAAAGACATCGTGGATCGTTCCCATGTTTTAAAAACTATTCAGGAAAAAAGATACCGATCCAACTTATACGAAGAAAAAATCCATGAGAATATTCATCAAAAAGTCGTACGAATCGATACTGAGGGCAAGCAGGTCAGCCAAATCAATGGGCTTTCTGTTATTGGCATAGGTGACTATATGTTTGGCCAGGCAAATCGTATTACCGCCAGCTCCTCTATAGGAAAAGGCAATGTGGTCAACATAGAAAAAGAAAGTCGATTAAGTGGTCCTATCTTTGATAAAGGAGTATTTATTCTTTCTGCTTACTTGTCTCAAAAATATGCATCCAATCGTCATTTCCCTGTTTCTATCCATCTTTGCTTTGAGCAAAGTTATGGTGGTGTCGATGGAGACAGTGCTTCTGCCGCAGAACTGATAGCCATACTTTCCAGCATCTCGGGCATTTCGATTCGTCAAGATCTTTCCATTACAGGGTCAATCGATCAGCAAGGCAATATACAACCTATTGGTGGAGTTAATGCAAAAATAGAAGGCTTCTATGATATTTGCTACAGGGAAGGTCTTTCGGGAAATCAGGGCGTAGTGATTCCCTGGCAAAATGTGCAACATTTAATGCTTAGAGAAGATATTAAAGAGGCTGTAAAACAAGAGAAATTTCATATTTTTGCTATCCAGCATGTAAACGAAGCTATTGAATTGTTTACCGAGACCTCCATCGAAGAGTTTGATGCAGAAGTGGAAAAAAAGCTGGATCAATTTGTCCAGGTTAGCAAATCATTTCATCAGAATCAAAAAGAAAATAACAATTAAAAAAAGACAACTAAAGTTGTTGTTTTTAAATTTTAAAGGTTAAAAGATTTAAGAGTGCGAGAGGCGGGACTTGAACCCGCATGGTTTTACCCACTGGATCCTAAGTCCAGCGCGTCTGCCAATTTCGCCACCCTCGCGAAAAATGGAGCGGAAGACGGGATTTGAACCCGCGACATCAACCTTGGCAAGGTTGCACTCTACCACTGAGTTACTTCCGCTTGCATCTGGGTCGTACAGGACTTGAACCTGTAACCGCCTGATTAAGAGTCAGATGCTCTACCAATTGAGCTAACGACCCGCCCAAACGCTTTTTACTGCGTTTTAGTATAATCAATCAGGTTCAGTTTTCAAGCCTGAAAAAACATTCAAAAGATACGCGCCCAGCAGGAGTCGAACCCACAACCTACAGATCCGAAGTCTGTCGCTCTATCCAGTTGAGCTATAGGCGCATTTTAAAAAATAAGTTTTCAATAACCTGGGCCTAACAGGATTTGAACCTGTGACCTACGGTTTAGGAAACCGTCGCTCTATCCTGCTGAGCTATAGGCCCATGGGGTGGGTGAGGGGACTTGAACCCCCGACATCTGGTTCCACAGACCAGTACTCTAACCGCTGAGCTACACCCACCATCATTTCTCACGCGCCTGGAGGGACTCGAACCCCCGGCCACCTGCTTAGAAGGCAGATGCTCTATCCACTGAGCTACAGGCGCAAAACACTCATCATAATAGACTATCAAAATCCCATGCAATGTCAATAATGTCATGGGTTAGGTAGCCATTATTTCAGTTTATTATAACAAATTTATTTTTTTTATTGAAAAAAAACAAAAGGTTTGTCGATTGGACTAATCTGTATATATTATAAGGGAGATATTAAAAAAAAGGAAAAGCTATGTTGCTGAAAGATGAAATGAAAAAAGCCCTGCTAAAGGCTTTGAATGAGATAAATATAGATATTGATGTTGAAGAGAAAGATATTGTAGTTGAACATCCTCCCAAAATGGACATGGGAGACCTCGCTTGTACTCTTCCTTTGGCTCTGGCAAGAAAAATGAAGTGTCCTCCCAAAATGATAGGAGAAAAAATAGCTCAAGCTTTCCATTCACCTCTTTTTTCTGAAGTCTCGGTTGCGTCCAATGGATACCTTAATGTCTTTATAAAAAAACAGTTTCTTGTGGACAATCTTAAAGCCTTGATTAAAAACCCTTGTCTTCATTTTTCCAGCCAAAAAGGAGCAGGCAAAAAAGCTTTAATTGAGTTTGTCAGCGCCAATCCTACCGGACCCATCACTGTAGCCAATGCAAGAGGGGGGCCCATTGGGGATACTATTTCCAATCTAATTCAATGGAATGGCTATGAAGTTTGCAATGAATATTATGTTAATGATCAAGGATCCAAAATAGAAAAATTGGCACATTCAGCCTGGTACTATTACCAACTCCATTGTGGCAATCACCCCGAAAAACCTGAAGAAATCTACCCGGGAAATTATGTTCAAGACCTGGCGCGCAGTATAAGGGAAGTCCATGGAGATACTTTGGCTCATCTATCTTATGCAGATGCGCAATCAATCTTCAAAGATTTCTGTCTTGAAAAAATGCTTAGTCAGGCAAAAAAAGACCTGGAATCCATGAATATAACTTTTCATTCCTGGTTTTATGAACACAAACTCCATCCAGACTATTTAATGCAAACCCTTCAGCGATTAACTGAAAAAGGTTGCACCTATGAGTCAGAGGGAGCGCTATGGTTAAGAACCACAGCTTATGGAGATGACAAAGACCGCGTGTTGGTAAGAAAAAATGGCCTCCCTACTTATTTGGCAGGTGATATAGCCTATCATTCCCACAAATTTGACAGAGGTTTTGACCTAATCGTAGATGTATGGGGAGCGGATCAAAGTCATCAAAAACCTTTAAAATGGGCTTTGGAAACTTTGGGATATGATACCGGCAAGTGGAAGATTGTTGTTTTCCAGCTGGTTCATCTTTTCAGAGGCAGGGAAGAAGTAAAAATGTCCAAGTCATCAGGAGATTTTATTACCATCAACGAACTAATGGAAGAGGTTGGTCCTGATGTCACCCGCTTTCTTTTTTTGACAAGAAGCAACGAACAACATTTGAACTTTGATATGGATCTGGCCAAGACAAGGGATCTGAAAAACCCGGTTTTTTATGCTCAATATGCCTACACTCGCTGTAAGGGCATCATGCGTGAAGTTGAAAAAGCAGGATGGAGTCTTGAGAAGAATGATGTCGATCAACTGCAGGCTGACTCTTTTTCTCATGAGATAGAAATCATGATGTTGAGAAAAATGGCGACCCCTCATGATAATCTTTATAGGGCCAGTATGGATTTTACGCCCCATGTTGTAACTCAGTCGATACTCAACCTTTCTGCAGATTTTCATCAATTTTATGAGCATTGCAGAATTTTAGGCATTGAAGATCAGAAGGTGGAGAAAAGTCGTTTAGCCATCGTGTAT
>PXBT01000030.1 GCA_003566815.1 Caldisericota bacterium | reverse complement strand
GGACAAGGTCACGGCAAGTATTTCTCTGAAGCTACAAATACGCAAGCGCGCGACTTGGTGCTGGAACAGCCGGACAATCTGGGGACGGCGCCGGGGATGTTTCTGCCGACAGTCTATGTGCTTGCGGGCAACCCGGAGGCGATTATCGCGTTCCTTCCTTCTGATCATTTTGTACACCCGGAGCCCCTGTTTTGTGAACAGATTGCCCAGGCCTATGAGTTGGTCGAAAAGTACAACAACAAGATACTTCTGGTTGGCGCAGTTCCCGATCGCGCTGAAACAGAATATGGCTGGATTGATCCTGTCAGAGACGCTAAACACAGGGGCGCAGATAAAACACACAAGGTGATGAATGTTATGCGTTTCCGGGAGAAACCTGATGTGATGGAAGCGCAGGCGTTGTTGCAGCAGAATTGTTTGTGGAACACCATGGTCATGGTGGTCAAAGCAAAAGTGCTGTGGGAGTTGGGACGAAAGTGTCTGCCGGACATGATGTATATATTCGATGCGTTCCTCATGGTGCTGCGCGCCATAACCGACGGGCGCCTGGCGTCCGGACTTGAGGCAAGCGCCTTGGCGCGTGTCTACAAGGAACTCGCGCCGGCGGACTTCTCGCGCGACATCCTGCAGCATGTTTCCGAGCGGAGCATGGTCATGCGCATGGATAACGTGGCGTGGTGCGACTGGGGGAATCCGCAGCGTGTGGCTGCGACTCTGTCTGATATAGGGCGGCACCCTTCGTATGAGAGTGGACAAATCAGGTGGATGGAAGAAACCGAAAATACAATAGAGGAAAGGAATGGCAGATGGACACGCTGAAGCAGAATAAACAGACGGAGGCATTTGAAGCGCTGCTGTTGTCCCATGTGGAAACGTGCTATGCGGTGGCGCTCGCATTGACGCATAATTTAAATGATGCGCACGACCTCACACGGGAAGTGTTCGAGTGGGCATGGAATTTCACCGACCGCGCAGAGGCTGAGAAGAACATCAAAACCAAACTGTTTATAATGACGCGCAGAAAATTCATCGAAGGCTACCGGCGCCCCCGGAAAAGTAATGTAAAGCATGCCACAATGGCGGAAAGGATTTAAGTATGTTTTGTCCAATATGCAGTATGGAATTTCGTGAAGGATTTACATGGTGTCCGGAATGTCAAGCGAGTCTTGTAGATGAACTCCCTGCGGTAGAGACTCCGGAACGCAATGAACTTGCCTCGGTATTCGAGGGAGACGCGGGTAGTGCGGCAGTGGTTTGCGCTATGCTGGAAGGCACCGGTATCGAAGCGTGGATTAAGGATGAAGAGGCACATGGAGTATTGCCAAACTTGGGGCCTGTCAAGGTGCTCGTCCACGGCGTAAACAAGAAGGCGGCGCTCGAAACGGTCGAAATGCCGGGGCGTGAAGCATCTACGAACTATGACGACAGTCACATATCTTCAAGAAATGCGAGAAACGACACTTCTGTGCGCAACACTGCGGGGGCAAGGGATTTGCGAAAAGGCCGCGACGACATAAGCAGAAGACAGAATCATACGCACGGGAAAGGACATCAAGGCAACAACCAACGCCGCCAGGGCAGGCGTATTTAAGCTGACTTACAGGTTGTGTCACTTACGCCCAGATCGAACAGTATTGGTGCTGTCAGTCGTATGTTGGCAGTAAAGATAAACAAGAACAAACGAAAAGGAGAAGAACATGAATATCCCAACGAACTCGCGTTTTCTCGTTCAGTCAAGCATTGCATTGACCTTGGCCATGGTCATCTGGTTTTCCTTCCAAGCATGGTCGGAAGAATCTGCGGAGACAGCCCCCGCGATGCAGACTGCAATGATGGAACAATGCACGCAAATGATGGGAGAGAAGCAGAAATTGATGGAAGATATGAAAGCGCAAGACGCAGCGCTTATTGAGCAACTCGCAGAAATGAACAGTGCGCCGGAAGACCAAAAAGTCAGATTGATGGCCGCCCTCATCACCACAATGGTAACGCAGCGAGTCGCCATGCAGGAGCAAATGGAAAAGGTGCGTGAAGAAATGATGGCACACATGATGCAGCACATGCAGATGGGCCAGGATGCCATGCCACAGTGCCCAATGATGAAGGGCATGGGAAGAATGGGCGGCATGGGAAGAATGGGCGGAACGAGGGGTATGAGAGGTATGAATCAGAAAGCAGCGGATGAGTCTGAGGACGCTAATGCGGAAACAGAATAACGGTTCAGCATCACGAACGAACTGCTGTCCGATGCCCATGCCAACCAAGCTTGACAGGCCGGAGAGCGCATCTCCGACGCTCATTCCAGCCTGGTTGGCAACAATTAGACTGTGAGTGAGGTTGAGGCTGCCTTGCATGCCGCCGTTCAGGCCAATCGCTTTGGCACTATGTAGGTTCACAACCTCAAAGACACCATGGCGAAGAAGGAAGCCTTATGAAGAAATGTATAGTCATAGCCGCACTGCTGGGTCTGGCGCTGTTTCTCCCGATGACGGTGGTATCGGCCAACACGGTGAAATATGATCTCACCATTGCCTGGCAGGAGCTAAACTTCACGGGCCAGCCCGTCCAGGCGATGACCATCAACGGCCAACTTCCGGGGCCGATACTGCGTTTCACCGAAGGCGACCATGCCGTGATTCGGGTCCACAATCAGATGAACGTGGAGACCTCGATCCATTGGCATGGCATACTGCTGCCCAATGACATGGACGGTGTGCCCTTCTTGACATTTCCGCCCATCGCGTCAGGGCAAACGTTCACGTATGAGTTCGAACTACGGCAATCAGGCACCTACTGGTACCACAGCCATACTATGCTCCAGGAACAGCGGGGCATTATTGGGGCGCTGATCATCGAACCGAAAGACCCAGGCGCATTTGACCAACTGCGCGAGCATGTTGTGGTGTTGTCCGACTGGACGGACGAGGACCCGCATTCCGTACTCCATACGCTCAAGCGCGGCAGTGAATGGTATGCCATTAAGAAGGGTACCGGGCAAAGCGTGTTGGGTGCGGCGCGATTGGGCATGCTGGGCGACTACTTTTCACGGGAATTGCAGCGCATGCCGCCCATGGATATTGCCGACGTGTTCTATGATCGTTTTCTGCTCAACGGCGCGCAACAACAGACCCTCGCGGCCCAGCCGGGTGAGACGATTCGGCTCCGAGTAATCGCCGCTTCCGCCACGACGTTTTTCTATTTGGAGTTTGCCGGTGGTCCGCTGCAGGTCATTTCGGCGGACGGGTTGCCTGTTCAACCCTTTGACGAGCAGCGGCTGCTGATTGGCGTGGCCGAGACTTATGACGTGGTTATTACTGTGCCTGAAGAGGGGTGCTACGAGTTTCGCGCCACCGCGCATGATGGCTCAGGGCGAGCCTCGCTGTGGATTGGCGAAGGACCGCGCCACGCAGCGCCGAATATTCCGCACCCAAATCTTTACGCCACCATGGGCGGCCTTTCGCTCAAAAAGGTGTTCGCCTTGACGCCGGGTGGCACGATGGGCATGCCCAGCCGTGCTGTGCGCGCCGGTAAGTTTGACCAACCGGGTATGCACGGAATGGACGGTATGGACGGTATGGACGGTATGAACCATGCGGGCCATGACATGAGCGACATGGATCATTCTAATATGCCCGACGCGCCCGCCATGGACCATGCTGGCCACGACGAGCCGGGAAGGTTCTCTCATGAGCAACCCACCGAAGCCCGAAGCGCCTGGTTCGGGCTGCTCGCAGACGACGTGAGTTCGAAAGCCCCGCTGGCTGAAGACGGCATGAGCCCCGAACGCCCCTGGCCGCCCTACGACAAACTGCGCGCCTTGCAGCCCACCGTCTTTGACCCCACACTGCCTGTCAGGGAACTCCGACTTACGCTCGACGGCGACATGGGGCGCTACGTCTGGTTTCTGAACAACAAACCGCTGTCCGAAACCGATTCCATTGAAATCAAGCGCGGTGAAGTGGTGCGGTTCATCATGATCAATCGCACTATGATGCATCACCCGATGCATCTGCACGGGCATTTTTTCCGGGTGGTCAACGCCCAAGGTGACTACGCGCCGCTCAAACACACGGTGAATGTCGCCCCCATGTCTACCACCGTGATCGAATTTCTGGCGGACGAGTTCGGCGACTGGTTTTTTCACTGCCACCTCCTTTATCACATGATGAGCGGCATGGCGCGGGTGGTGCATTATCAGGGTTTCGAGCCCGAACCGGCTACCGCCGCCGTCCGAGAGCAGCTCTACGACGATCCCTTCTTTCTTTACGGACACGCGGACGCGCTGTCAAACATGGCGCAAGGAGCGCTGGTGTTCGCCAATACGCGGCACATCTTCTCCGCCAAGTGGCAGGTCGGATGGCAGGGCGTGAACGATGCGCATTGGGAGGTTGCCCCCGTCTACGATTACTACGTGAACCGTTTTACCAGCATCTTCGCCGGAGTCAATCTAGAGGGCGCAGGCGATCGCTTCGAAAAACATGAGGGCGTGTTCGGCCTACGCTACCTGCTGCCCCTTAACGTGACCTCCAGCGTCTGGGTGGACACGGCGGGAGAATACCAATTCGCCTTCGGTAAGCATCTCGAACTTTCACCCCGGCTCGCGCTGTTCTCGGAGGCCGAATATGACACCAAAGACCACTGGGAAACCAGAGCGGGCGCAAGCTATCAGATAAAGAAGCACTTGTCCGTGGTCGGACAGTGGCATTCCGAGTTCGGTTGGGGCGGAGGGCTGCGCTGGCAGTTCTGACCCCGCTGAACCAACCATAGAAAGGAACTGATATGACCAAGCCCTCATCTGCGGTATAACCGCAGACGACGCGAAGGCGCTTAGCGCTGAGCGCGATGATGTAGTCGGTCCAAGGGACCGAGCCAAGGCCGCAACCGGAGAGCGAATGTGCTCCCTCGTTTCCGATCCGGTCTTGACAAGGCGCAAAACGACCAGGATGACATGGGAGCGTGAATGCAGATGAAACAGGAATCGCTGCCCTTTGGGCACACAAAAAAAACGAAAGGAAAGAGATATGAAAATGAAGAATAGAACAAGGGCCGCACAAGGGCTGATCGTGGGAGCGATGGCTCTGTGCCTCGCGCTGCCGGCGTTTTCCGCTTCGGTTAAGGAAGTGCTGGACATAAACATCACCAGCCACCTCAACACACAGATGTGGGAAGACAGCGTGTTGCCGGCAAACGATATCGCAGTAACGACGACGGATGGGATCGTGACCCTGGAAGGCACGGTCGACAACATCATGACGAAAGACAGGGCCCAGGCGCTGGTGGAAGCGAGTGTGGGTGTCCGTGGCATCGTGAACATCATTAAGGTCTGGCCGCCCACGACACGCGATGACATGGAACTCGCCAAGGCCGTCAACGATGCATGGCTGGCCGACCCGACAGCCGACGCCTACGATTTGAGCGCAAGCGCTGACAATGGCGTCGTGACACTGACGGGCACGGTGCAGTCCTACGCCGAGAAGGACCTCGCGGAAAGGGTCGCCAGAGGCGTGAGAGGCGTCACAGACATCAAAAACGAGATAACGGTTGAATATGAAACGAAACGCTCCGACCTGGAGATCGAGAACGAGATCAAGACTCGACTTGAGAATGACATCCGCGTTGACGACCAACTGGTTGAGGTGAAGGTTAAAGACGGCGACGTCACGCTTTCCGGCACGGTCGGGAGTCTTCAGGAGAAGACCCAGGCGGGTAGCGACGCGAGGGTGGTGGCCGGCGTGAAATCAGTCGACACCGATGGCCTGGCGCTCAATTGGTGGGCACGTGATGATATGAGGCGTAAGAGCGCGTACACATCGCGTGCCGATGAGGAGATCAAGAAGGCCGTCAAGGACGCCTTTCTCTACGATCCCCGCATTCTATCGTTCAACCCCGAGATCGAGGTGTCAGACGGCACGGTTACGCTGAGCGGCATCGTTGACAATCTGGAAGCGAAGCGCTCGGCGGAATGGGTCGCGAGGAACACGCTGGGTGTTTGGCGCGTCAAGAATCATCTTAAGGTCCGTACCGAGATTCCGAGCAACGAAGACCTTGAGCAACGCGTGGCAACGGCCCTGCGGAACGATCCCTACGTCGAGCGATATGATATCACCGTGGACGCCTACAACGGCTGGGTGAATCTCTCGGGCAAGACGAATAGCGCCTTTGAGAAGAATCAGGCTGAGCGTGTAGCTGAAGGCGTCAAGGGCGTAGTCGGAGTCAACAACACCCTCGAAAACGACTACTCGTGGGCTTGGAAGCCCGACTTGGAGATCCTCGAAGACGTCAAGGAGCAGCTCTGGTGGAGCCCGTTTGTCGATTCGGACGAGATCGTCGTTTCCGTTGACAGAGGCGTGGTCACGCTGACTGGCACTGTGGACTCGTGGAGTGAATACGACGATGCCGAGAAGAATGCGTTCCAAGGCGGCGCCAGGGATGTGACCAATGACTTGGTTGTGGACAGCCGGTACTACGGTCCATACGGTCCGGGCTACTACCATGACCCCTACTACGGCCCGCGTTATTTGCCCTAACAGCAGGTCTGTGGCATCGGACACAATGATGATCACAGTTTAGTTGGAGTTGGGGTGTCCTTCGGGGCGCTCCCCTTCTGTCGAACGCCTTTTGGGGCGGACTGCGCTGGCAGTTCTGACGCCGCTGAACCAAACATAGAAAGAAAAGTAATATGACCAAAGACCCTATCTGTGGTATGACCGTAGACGAAGTGAAGGCGCTTAGCGCTGAACGCGATGGCGAGACTTTCTACTTTTGCAGCGACTCCTGCCGGAACAAGTTTCTGGCCGACCCGACAAGCGAAAAGGACGAAGAGAAGCCGCAGGGCGCAGCCCTGTACACCTGCCCGATGCACCCGGAGATAGCGCAGGACCATCCCGGCGATTGCCCCAAGTGCGGCATGGCGCTGGAACCGAAGTCGGGGACAGCGGACACGGATGACGCGGAAAGCGCAGAACTGCGCGACATGACGAGGCGTTTCTGGATCGGCGCGGCGCTGGCGTTGCCGGTGTTTCTCCTGGCGATGACCCATATCCTGCCCGTGGTGGGTAGTCAGGCGTGGGTGGATAGTCATGTTTCGCGCTGGATTCAATTCGCCTTTACCATACCCGTGGTCTGGTGGGCGGGCTGGCCGTTTTTCCGCCGCGGCTTGCGCTCCATCTTATCGCTTCACCTGAACATGTTCACACTGATCGCTATCGGCGTGGGCGCAGCCTTTTTTTTCAG
>PXBT01000079.1 GCA_003566815.1 Caldisericota bacterium | reverse complement strand
GAACAACGGTACTATGAGGATCGTAGCCAAGCGCATTCCCAAAAAGAGAATGCTATGGCTTGACATTTATCACGGTATCTGTCCCTAATGTGTCAAACGGTTGTATTAAATTAAAATTCTATTGGAAAATTTTTTGTGTATAATAAAATTATTAATGGATGCAAGCGTTCGATATAGAGTTGTTTTGATTATTTTTTTAACTGGAGGATTTGTTGCGCTATGATATACAGCTTAAGCACTTCTGAGCTTATCTTTTATGGCTTGGCAGCTGTATTGTTTGTAGTTTCTGCGTCTTTTTTTGCAAGGTATGTTCGAAAAAAAATGATTTCTCAAAAAGAGGAGCGTCTGATAGGCTTCATTACCGATCATCTTCTTTTAAAGTGGATTAGAGAGTTATTAATAATATTGTGCATTGGAGTTGTTATAGCTTATTTGCTTTTCTTTTTTGGTTCATTTTCATTGTTTTCAGGCTTTATTGAGCATATTGTTTCTTTTTTTCATCAAATTGTAACTTTTATAGTCGGCGTTTTGAATCGACCTCTTTTTAATCTTGGAGAGCAAGGCATATCTCTCCGCTTCCTTTTCTTTTTAATTATTGCATTTACTTTGCTTGTCATTATAACAGGTGCTTTTCGAAGATATTTGAAAAAATTTGTCCTCAAGGGACTTGACCTTGAAATAGGCGTAAAAGAGTCTTTGTCAAGCATTGCTGGGTATATTTTTTTAATTGTAGCCTCTTTGATTGTGTTTGATTTGTTTGGAATTGACTTGAGCATGTTGGCAATAATTTTTGGCGCGCTTAGCATAGGAATTGGCTTTGGGCTTCAACATATTGTGAATAATTTTATTTCCGGACTCATACTTCTGGTTGAGCGACCAATTAATGTTGGAGATCGGATTGATTTGGGCGACGTGCAGGGAGAAGTTTTAAAGGTCAATGCGCGAGCCACCTTGGTGAGAACAAATGATAATATAGTTATTTATATACCGAATGCTGAGTTTATTTCAAATAGAGTGGTCAATTGGAGTCAAAACCAAAAGTTGATCCGATTTCGTGTTCAAGTGGGAGTAGCCTATGGTACTGACATTGACCTCGCATTAAAGGTAATGGAGGAGGCTGGGGAAAGTGTGGCTGAAGTATTGAAAGATCCAAAGCCTGTAGCTCGTTTTATTTCTTTTGGTGAAAGCTCTCTTGATTTGGAATTGAGAGTCTGGACAATAAAAATGCTGCATACCAGGGGCCGAATAATAAGTGATTTGAACATTGCCATTTATAAAAAGTTTATTGAACATGATATTGCCATACCTTTTCCGCAAAGGGACATCTATATAAAATCATGGCCTGGCAACTTAAATCATTAATCTTTATGCGAGAAATTTTATTAACAACTCCATTTCAACTGGTTGGATTTAATAGGAAAAAATTGTAATAATTCAAAAATCAATTAAAAATTAGCTTGGAGGAGGTGGCAATGAATTTGCAAGAACAAGTTCGGACGCATGTTTTCTTTTCTAAAGTATACTTCGATATATTATGGAAATTAATTAAAAAGCCCCATGATTATCCTAGAGATATTGAGGAGATGATTCATTTGGCCCATTCATCTTTTTGGCACTGGAGACACAATCCAAGAGCAAAGCCAGAAGATATTTCAAGAGCTTATTGGTTGCTTTCCAGAACTTATGCTATTGCAGAGGATGGCAAAAACTCTTTATTTTATGCCAAGAGAGCTTTGGATGTTGCAATTAAACGAGAGCTGGGCCCCTATCACTTGGCATATGCTTATGAAGCTATGGCAAGAGCATCTTTCAAGGTTAATCAAATTGAAAAAAAAGATGAATATTTGGAAAAAAGCAAAGAACTGTATGAATTTATTGAGGATGTTTATGAAAAAGACATCCTATTGGCCAACCTAATCTCTGTTGATATTTAATGAGATGAAAAATGCCACCAAAAGGCTGTGTCTTAGCTATTAGACAAAACACCTGTATGATACAAAGGGGACTGTCCCTAATGTGTCAAACGGATGTATGAATTAAAGGTAATTAATTAGGGTAGTAAAATTTGTATAGCAAAAAAGAGATATTAATTGCTTTGTCATCCTATTTTTTATGGGGCGTTTTGCCTATTTATTGGAAACAGATTGCACATGTCGCACCCATGGAAATATTAGCTCATAGAATCTTATGGTCAATGTGTTTTTTGATTATAATTATCTGGTTGAGCAAGCGAATGAGAGCGTTTCTCGTAGATGTTTGGCTTACTTTCAGGAAATCTGAAAAATGGTTTTCTCTCATTTGGTCTGCTTTCTTTTTGAATGTTAATTGGTTAACTTACATTTGGGCTGTCAACAATGATCATATTCTTCAAACCAGCATGGGGTATTATATCAATCCACTTTTAAGTGTGTTTCTTGGGCTCATTGTATTGCGAGAAAAATTGACTACATCTCTATGGATTGCTTTTTTGATTGTTTTAATAGGCGTAGGCTTGTTAATCTATAGAACGGGAGTTTTTCCCTGGGTAAGCATTATCCTTGCTGGAAGTTTTGCTATGTATGGGCTCATGAAAAAAATGAATCCTCTTTCTTCAGTGCACTCTTTGACACTGGAAACTATGATTTCTTCGATACCAGCTTTGATTTATATAGTTTTTCTTTCTTTGAGCGGGGGTAGTGCTTTTTTTCAGCCTTTATCAATCTCACTTCCCACCCAATTATTTTTGATTGGCGGGGGAGTAGTAACGGCTATACCTTTGATCCTTTTCAGCATAGGAGCGAAAAAATTACCGTTATATCTTATTGGGTTTTTCCAATACCTCGCACCTACCATCACTTTGATAGTTGGTGTCTATATTTACAATGAAGTCTTTACCGTCAACCACTTGTTGTCTTTTGGATTAATATGGACGGGTCTGATTGTTTTTACATTATCAATGGTGCTGGGTTATCGAAGATATACATCTGTTTGATACAAAGGGGACTGTCCCTAATGTGTCAAACGGATGTATTATATTTTGCTGATAAATGGGTTATTTTTGATGTAAAAGCGCCATGGGTAGTTTTTTGCTTCTCCTGCATAATCAACATTTACTCTGGATGTTTGATGGATTTCAAAGTTTTCAACGAGGTCAGATTGAGCAACGCATAAAGAGCCGGCGCATAGATCTGCTCCATTGTGAGTTTTATTGATGCCCATTGCTTGACATAATTTGCCAGGGCCATTGCTGAGTTTGATGAAATCTTTTGTTTGATGAATGTGAATTTTTCTCCTTTCCACCATAGCTTCAATGCCTTGTATTGGCTTAATCGCACGAATTAGCACTGCTTCAGGGTCATTTTCTGTTTTTGTGACTACATTAAAGCAATAATGAATGCCATAAATTTGATAAACATAAGCTGTTCCCCCTATGGAGTACATCATTTCATTCTTTTTGGTCTTGCGGTGGTTAAATGAATGGCAGGCAGGGTCATTCACTCCATTGTATGCTTCTGTTTCAACGATATATCCCGAAACCAGGCTCGTTTTAGTCTCATGTATCACTATTTTGCCTAATAAGTTTTTGGCTACCTCAAGAGTTTCGTTTGCATAGAAGGATCTGTCTAAAATTTCAACCTGCTTTTCCATGAGATTATTATAATTTATTCTTCTGTATATAAAAATAAAATCAATATAAAAAGTTATTTGTAAAATCTATAGAATATTTGTTATAATAAAATAAAAAAGGTGAATTATGCCTAGATCAGCAAGAAAAATGAGCGCAACAGGAATTTATCATGTGATTAGCAGGGGCAATAACAAGCAGGAAATTTATTTGAGCGATGAGGATTATCAATTGTTTTTAGCTTTATTGAAAAAAGCGAAAGATAAGCACTCCTTTCAGCTCTATGCCTATTGTTTGATGAGCAATCATTTTCACTTTTTAATTCATTCCGATGATGCTGATATAGGAAAGTGCATGCATTATCTCTTAACCAAGTATGCAATATTTTTTAAAGATAAATATTCAAGGACGGGGCATTTATTTCAAAGTAGGTTTAAAAGTGAACCGGTGGAAAGCGATGAATACTTTTTAAGTGTTTTCAGGTATATCCATCAGAACCCAGTAAAAGCAAAAATCACCAGGCATATTGAGGAATATCCTTGGTCGAGTTATGCGGATTATGCTGTAGAGAAAAACATTGTGGACACTGAGTTTGCAATAAAAATGATGGATGGCAGGACAAATTTAGTCAATTTTATGTCTTTTTTGCAAGAGGACCCGAAGTTTCTACTTGGCGAAGAAAAGACAAATGAAGCTACAAGAAACAAGATTTCTTCCATTGTTGACATAGACACCCTAAGAGAAATGGATCCCGAGAGTCGCGATGGTTATCTGAGAAAAATCAAAGAATCTACCGGCTTAAGCAATCGAAAGTTGTCTGAAATACTTCAAATCGAGTTAAATCTAATCAATAGAGCGCTAAGAAAAAATAAAACACCTGTATGATACAAAGGGGACTTGTACGATATATCCCAAGGAAGCCTACTTGATACCATAGGCTTATCAAGCATAATCTTCCTAAGGCATGAGTTCAGAAGGGTGGATCGAACCCAGGGGAAAAAGCCATCGCTTGAGATGGGCTTGAGGGACAGATAGATCACCCTCCAGAAGGATTGAACGGTAGCTTAAACAGGAGATGCATTCTCCTGGTTTGTGTGTTCAAGTTTAATATCCTGGAGGGTGCACCCGTAAACACTCATTGCCACCTTATGTTTACAGGAGGTTCTATATGTTTCATTATATCGGCATTGATGTTTCAAAGCAAACTTTGCATTTATTTGACGGGCAACGTGAACACTCCTTTCCCAATGAGCCCCAGTTGGCTGCCTTTGATCACTTTCTTACGACGCACCAGCCCACCGACGGGGAATGGGTGATCATCTTTGAACCCACGGGTGCTTATTCCAGCTATTTGCGGAGCTATTGTGCACGAAAGGGCCTCAAAACCCATATCCTTCACCCCCTGCAAAGTTCCTATTTTGCCAAAGCCCAAGGGTATCGCTCCAAAACAGATCCCATTGATGCACGCATGCTCTATGCTACGCATCGCATGCTGGAGCCCTCAGGCTTTCAAGTGCCCCAGGTATCCGTCAAAGTCAGGCAACTGGGAGCCTGGTTGAGCACGTATGCCTTGCTGGTTAAAACAGAAATCCAGTGGCGCAATCATCAGCAGGCAGGTCATCGGGAAGAAAGCGCTGATCTTGCTTTGCTGGGCTTCTTAGAAGAGCAGGAGCAGGTGCTCAAGGAAAAAAAAGCAAGCCTGCTCAAAACCATCCTGCAATGGCTTCGTCAAGACGAGGACTTGGTGCAGGCGATGGATCATTTATGCTCCATTCCTGGAGTCGGCACAATCACTGCCCTTCATTTGCTTCATCTGTTCATGAAGTATCCTGTGAGCGATCGCAATCAGCTCACTGCCCTGGCAGGGTTGGATCCAGTGGTCAAATCCTCAGGCACCAGTCTTCATCAGCAGGCCAGCATCAGCAAGCGAGGCTCTCACCTGTTAAGGAGAGTGCTGTATTGCGCAGCCATGACCGGAGTGCAACATCATCCAGCATGGAAACTTAAATACCAAGGAATGGTGGAACGAGGGAAAGTGAAAAACATCGGGATTGTAACGATTATGAGAAAAATACTGTTACATGCTTATGCAGTTTACCGAGAACAACGGTACTATGAGGATCGTAGCCAAGCGCATTCCCAAAAAGAGAATGCTATGGCTTGACATTTATCACGGTATCTGTCCCTAATGTATCAAACAGATATATTATTTATGAGCCATTCAAGGTATTCAGGGGAGCCATCAATGATAGGTAGAAGTAATATTTCAGGGACTTCGTAGGGGTGGATGCTTTTTATCAATTTTTCTATTGCATGAAAATGAGTGTTTTGGGTTTTTATGCCAAGCAGAATTTCTTTATCATGCTCAATTTTTTTGTTCCAAATGTAATGGCTTTTTATTTCCTGAGTATGGATACATGCAGCTAAATGATGGTTGAAAAGCTCATCTATTATTCTCTGACAGCTTTTTTCATCCGGGCATGTTGTCTGCACAATGCAACAAGAAGGTTTTGTCATTTTTCTTCCTTTCTTTGTGTTATTTTTAGGCTACAGGCTGCTTTTTTGCCGTAAATTTACCATAGATTATGCTTTAACTTTATTTACATATTCAAGAATGGTGCTTTTTATTCGCTCTTCATCTTTTATTGGTGGAAGTGTGCCAATGAGAGATTCCAAAAGATTGCTTTCGATTAAATAGTGATGAGACCATTTAAAATTTAAGTCAAAGACCCAGGAAAGCTGTAAAAGTTTAAAATCGGTTTCATTGATGACATGTTCATACCAGACGCATTCCTTGCGAAATATGCTGTTGATTATATTGGGAGAGGGGTCTCCAGGAGGCTTGTGATCGAGAATGTATTGATTTTCAAGCATAATGCGATAAATATCCAGCTTGTCAACATCACGAATTATTTTACAAAAAAGAGCATTTTTTTCTTTTAAATTTGATGGAAGCTTGTATTCATTGTGGTAAAAAATTGCATCAAGAGTCCATTCCTCCTCCTGGGGAGAAAGATCATTCAGGATGCTTTCTTTTTCAATAATTTCTACAGCCCATTTGGCATGATCGCGAGATAAATTGTCTCGAAAAGTTCCATAGTGATAAAATTGAGGAAAACGACCACAGTCATGTAAAAGACCAATAATTTGAGCGATTATGATTTCGCTTTCATTAAGCCCCAGACTGGTTGCCAGGTGGCTGGCGTTTTTTTGAGTTTCCAGGGAATGGTGGTATTTTAGCTTAAGGTTGTGTTCGGTGATGCTATCTTTTAAAGAATATTTGGACACCATATTATGAAACCAGTCTTGAGCTTGGTTGAGCACTGTAATTGACATTTTAAAATTAAAGCCCCCTTATTCCCACGGAATCTGTATGGGTTCCAATGCTTTTTCCAGGTCTTTTTTGATCTCTTCCAACTGTTCGTAAGAGGGACCTTCAGCTCGCACTATGAGCTCAGGACCTGTGTTGGAAGCCCTGATCAAGCCCCAACCTCCATGCATCTGTGCTCGAACTCCGTCAATGGTAAGGCACTCATAAAGACGAGCAAGGTAATCTGAAGCTTGTTGTACTTTTTGAAATTTCTCTTCTTCGGGCACATGAACCCGGATTTCAGGAGTAGAATAGACTTTGGGTAGATCTGATAGCAATTCGGACAAGGATTTATCAGTGTTAGACAAAATGCGTAAAAGTCTTAAAGCTG
>PXBT01000182.1 GCA_003566815.1 Caldisericota bacterium | reverse complement strand
TTTTTTAATTTCTTCAGCTTCAAAGTCAGCTATAGTATTGCCGTCAGGCACTTTACCCATTCGATCAATAAGTTTCGCATTAAATGCAAAGCTTTCAGTCAATGTTGTTTTACCTGCACCTCCATGGGAAACCAGGCAAACATTACGAATGTCTTTCGTTTCATACGATAACTTCATCTAATTCCTCCAAGTTTTGATCTTTATCGTTCTCTTCATCTTCCATTGATAGCCCAAAACCATCTTCATGGTTAACCTCTTCTTCTTTCACCAGGTCAATTTTGATGCCCAGTCCCTGAAGCTCATTAATAATAACTCGAAATGATTCGGGATTATTGCTTTGAGTCACCATTCTTCTAGTGCAAATTGACTCATAAGCGTTGAGTCTCCCTTCTGTATCGTCTGATTTTATGGTAAGCATTTCTTGCAAGGTGTAAGCTGCCCCATAAGCTTCCAGAGCCCAAACTTCCATCTCCCCAAACCTCTGTCCTCCAAACTGAGCTTTGCCTCCCAGAGGTTGCTGAGTAATCAAAGCATAAGGTCCAGTGGAGCGTGCATGTATCTTATCTTCCACCATATGGTTTAGCTTCATAATGTAAGCATAGCCTACCGTTACAGGATTTTTAAATGCTTCTCCCGTGTAGCCGTCATAAAGGACTTGTTTTCCAAAATTGCCCAACCCAAGTCGACTCAACTCTTCCAGTAAATCGTCTGGATTAATACTTGAAAAAGGTGGAGTTATGCAATAAGAATCAATCTTTTTAGCATATAAGCCAAGAAGGGCCTCCATAATCTGACCGACATTCATTCGTGAAGGAACGCCTAAAGAGTTTAATACTACATCAACAGGGGTCCCATCTTCCAAAAATGGCATATCTTGAACTGGAAGTATTCTTGAAATAACACCTTTGTTACCATGTCTTCCTGAAAGCTTGTCGCCAACCTGGATTTTTCTTTTTTCTCCAATATAGACTTTTACAATCTTATTAACTCCTATAGGCAGATCGTCTTCTTCTCGCGTTAAAATCTGTACCCCAATTACTGTGCCATGTTCACCAGGGGAGACCCTAAGAGAAGAATCCTTGACATCCTGACCTTTTTTGTCAAACATAGCTCGCCATAGCTTCATCTCTGGAGTAAATTCACTTTCAGCTTTAGGGGTAATTTTGCCAACGAGTATGTCATTGGGGCTAACTTCAGTTCCCACCAGAATTATGCCTTCTTCATCAAGATTTCTTAGTTGTTCTTCAGGAACATTGGGAATATCGCGAGTTATTTCTTCAGGACCAACCTTGGTATCTCTGACACTAATTTTATATTCTTTAATATGCGCTGAGGTTAAAACATCATCTACTACAAGCTTTTCACTGATAATGATAGCGTCCTGGTAGTTATAACCTCTCCATGGCATATACGCCACAAGAAGATTTCTACCCAAAGCCAGCCTTCCTCGATCTGAGGCTCCTCCATCAATAATTGGCATATTCTTGTCAACCATGTTGCCGGATTGAACCAAAGGGCGCTTATTAACCACTGTATCTTGATTGGTTCGTTTGAATTTATCCAATATCTCTTCGCTTTCTTTACCAATAGAAACCTCTTCGACACCAAGATCAATCAGTTTTGCCAACAGGGTTTGATCAAGAAGAGAGCCTGCTTCAGCAATTTTTTTGGATCCCAGGACAACATCTCTAGCCACCACCATAGGTTTTTTAAGTTTTTTGTGCTGAAGAAAGACATCGCTTTTTTTTAGTTTTTCTTTGGCAACAACTGTAATGCTTTCCAGGCTTTGATCATTCATGAGCATAAACTGCTCATTGGTTAGAGCTTCGCCATACTTTATGGTATCAAGCAAAGGCTTTGATGAAATAACAATCTTGTTATCAGGCAGATTTTCTTTTTTTACAAATCTAACCTCATATACAGGAGCTTCGATGATATCATCATCTTCGCTGAAAACCATAACTGTAGAATGTTTGTCGTTAAAGATTCGATTCAATAGCGTCGAAGTTATTCGCTTTCCTTCCTTGATCAAGACTTTTCCTGAATTTTCATAGTATAAGGTTTCAGCGCAAGTCATATCAATTAGTGCTTCATTTTTTTCATATACTACTAATTCATCAAGCTTTATAACTTCTAAATCTTCCAATCGAGCATGTTGAATTTTGGAGATACCTTTTTTAAACATTTTGTTAAGCATAATGCCATCAATGACATCTTCAACTGAACCAATTCCTTCAATATTTTCACATAGAATTTCATTAATTAAATTTTTGTTAAAGTTACCTATTTTAATATTCTCTGTGCCATTTTCAGGTGATGAAATTAAAATACGCTGTGAATCGACATACGATACAACGCCTTTCTTTTCACTAACTTTCACCGATCCGCTATCTATAGCTGCTTTTAATTCCAAGCCTGTGCCAGCATATGGTATATCAGGATTAATCAAGGGGATAGCCTGATGCTGCATGTTGCAACCCATCAAAGCCCGATTGGCATCATCATGCTCCAGAAAAGGAATCAGGTTGGCAGAAACCGAAAAAACTTGTGATGGGGATACATCAATAAACTCTACCTCATGTTTTTTGACCTCAAGAATTTGATGACCTTTTCGAGCAACGCAAAATTCTGATAAGATCATTTTACTCTTATCGTCAACTGGCGTATTTGCCTGAGCTATCCAATGCAATTCTTCATCATCGGCGGTAAGATATACCACATCTTCAAGCACTGTTCCATTTTTAACAACAAAATAGGGAGAGATAATGAAACCTCGTTCATCAATACGCGCATGAACATTCAATGAATTAATAAGACCAACATTTTCACCTTCAGGGGTTTCGATAGGACATATGCGGCCATAATGAGAATGGTGAACATCGCGTACTTCTGCGCCAGCTCTCTCGCGATGAAGCCCCCCTGGACCCAGCGAGGATAACCTTCTTTTATGAGTTAGGGAAGCTAAAGGATTGGTTTCGTCCATAAACTGACTCAACTGACCCAGGCAAAAGAATTCATTTACGCTTGCAAGCAAGGGTCGGGGATTGAAACATCCTTGAGGAGAAATATCTTCCTCAGGAGTGATAGATATTTTTTCATTCATATTTTTCCAGCATCGTAAAAGACCAATGCGCATGTTATTTTTTAACAATTCCCCCACCAGGCGAACTCTTTTGTTTCCAAGGTGGTCCCGATTGTCAATTGAACCCTGATCGATATCAATTTTTGAAAAATACCTGATTATGGAAATAATATCAGTTGAGGTTATAATACGGTCTGATAAGTCCAAACCAAGCTTTTTATTTATTTTATAGCGACCAACTTCTCCCAAATCATTTCTTCTTGAATCAAGTAAAACAGAGTAAAAGTGATTGTCAGCATTTTCTGGTGTATATCTTTCTCCTGGTCTTAGCTTCAGGAAAATAAACTTTTTAGCCTCTTCCTGGGTCATCGCTGTATCTTTGGCTAAAGTTGCCTGAGCATACTCAGAAAGCACTTCATCATAAATGCGTATGTGTTTCATAGGCATTTTGGATATCTGATCCAGTATTTCTTTGGTTAAAGGAGTGCCTTTGGTAAAAATATCATCCCCAGTATGATAGTCATATATATCCTCTGCAAGCTCTTTCCCTTCATAAGAAAAAATCTCCTCAGCAAGATTGGGAACTTTTACGATATTTCGCTCCATGAATGATTTTACAATTTCCTCAGTTGTAAAACCCATTGCTTTTAAAATTGCAGTGGCAGGAATTTTTTTACTTCGTTTATCCAGATGGATATATACAGTTTTGTCAGGCTCTGTTTCAAATTCAAGCCAACTACCTCGATCAGGTATAACAGTAGCTTTATGAGTAATTTTTCCTGTACGATTAAAGTTTATATTTTCAAAATATACTCCAGGAGCTCGAGTCAGCTGAGCAACTATAATTCTTTCAACACCATTTATAACAAACGAGCCAGTGGGAGTCATATAGGGAAAAGGGCCAACCACTATAGATTGCTCTTTCATTTCACCAGTATCAATAAAGGTAATACGAACCAATAGCTTCATGATGCCATGATAAGTGCGACCTTTTTCTTTGCATTCCATGGGCTGAGAGGTTGGTTTTTCGATAGAATAGTCCACAAACTCAACGATAACTTTTCCTGATCTTCGAGACTCTTCGGTGGACTGAAATTCGTCAAGCAATTCTTTGAGTCCTTTTTCAATCAGCCAGGCAAAAGACTGCTTCTGTATCTCCAATAAATCGGGGGCTTCGATAAAACGATTAATCTTGTTAAAGTCCTTAATATTTACACCTGGATTCACTATAACCTCTCCTTATAAAAGAAAAATCATAACAAAACATGTTGCAAAATTGCAACATGCCCTACCTGCTATAACCATTTAAAAACTAACAAACCCTAATTATATATAAAAAATATTTTCACAGCAAATAAAAAATAGTAAAATAATTTTATGATGTTTAATTTTGAAATAGGTATTGATATTGTAAACATTAATCGAATAAAAACCATGGTTGAAACCTATGGTGCTAAATTTTTAAACAAGATTTATACCCAAAATGAACTGGAGGAAGCAAAAAGGGGAGGGCATTTTTATCAATCTCTTGCTGGTAAGTTTGCAGCAAAAGAAGCTTTTTTTAAAACCCAATCGATCGATATTATTACATTTAAAAACATTGAGATTCTTTCAGCCCCCGGTGGTAAACCTTATTGCATTTTTCGAGCTACCAAAATAAAAAATTGCACTTTGTCGATATCACACGAAAAACACTATGCTGTAGCTGTTGCATTTTTTTTCAAATCATAAAAAAAACCCCCGAGACTTTAAGTCTCGGGGGTTTTAATATGTGTTGGATCAATTTAGATTTTTGGAAACTTGATAGTAATGGTTTCGGTGGACCCATCCCATCCTACTTCGCAACCAAGAGCTTCTGCAACAAATCGTATAGGCACCACTGTTCTTCCTTGAACAATTTGAGCTGGAACATCCATGGTAACGCTTTGTCCATTTACAGTAGCTTCTGTTTTTCCTATGGTCAGCACAATTCGTGTATCACCTAACTCATAAATAACATCTTCTACCAGGCGAGTTTGCTCATTCACTGTAAAATCTATTTCTGCATTGAGTTGTTCGCCAATAAATCTAAAAGGTACAAGAGTTCTGCCATTGGAAATAAATGGGGGAACATCCATAGTTTTTTCTTCATCATTGGTAATGCCCTGATTGTTTCCTATCTGGAGAATAATGGTGTATCCAAACCAAAACTCGTGTACTATAACATTGCTATTTCCTGCGGCATCTATTGCTTCAATTTCAATTCCCACAAATCCTACTTCTCTTAATCGAACTTCATGTTCAAAGGAACCATCCTCTTCAAGAAAAACGACTTCACCGTCGATAAGTAACATGGATCCAGGTTCTGTGTTTCCTTTAAATATAGCTCTTTGAGTCGTGACAACTCCACCAGCAACAGGATAAGTGATCTCAACTTCGGGGGGAGTGGTGTCAAGCATGACAGTGTATTCTCTGGTAATATAGTTTCCTGCTTCATCTTCCACGCGGATTAAGAAATCATTGTCACCTTCATCAAGAACAAGATCCATACTGAAAGTGCCATCAGTTTCAGAAACATCAAGGTGCTCACCATTAACCATTACAATAGTATCGTACACCAATGTTTCCACGCCATAAATCTCAACCTGGGTGGAAGTGGTGTTTCCTGAAATGGTGAAGCCTGGTTCATTAGTAAGAATTCTACGTTCAGTGGGGGATGTCATATTAACCCCAGGAGGAACCGTGTCAACTTTAATTTCAAAAGTGCTGGTTTCTCCTCTGCCATGGACGTCCTGGGCATAGAAATGATACACCCTTATGTATTGTCCCATTTCGAGAGCAGTGGGAGTGCCTGTATATCTTATGGTTTGCTCTTCCATGTCATTGGCATAAACATAAATATCAGCACCTTCAGAACTGCTTGTAAAATGTACTCTTGGAGGCATAATGTACCAATCATTTCGGCCAATTTCGCCTCCTTTTATTTCAATTGAAACATCAGGAAGAGGAGGAGCAATACCAAAAATTTCACTGTTTACAGCTTCAGGCTCTTTGGAAGTAAAAACAGAGATGAAGTAGTCCACTCTTTCTTCGTCTGGATTTTGAATGCCTGACTCACGATTGATGTTGACAATAATATTTGCTCCATCTGCAAAAGGCCTGGGAACATAAATATGAACTGTTGAATCTTCAATCTCTATAGTATTTGCTTCCTCGTCATTCAAAAGAATGGTTGATGGATCAATAGCAGAGGGTATGCTTGCATTTTCAGGAAAGGTAATACCTATATAATCTCCAGTAGCAAGAGCACCATTGTCTCCCAGTCGAATAGGAATGGTCCAATTTGCAGAAGAAGATGCATTGCGAGGCTCTATAATAATGTCTCCAACTTCAAGAGCAGATTCTGCAAGAACAACCGGCAAAGTAAACATATATTCATCAGCCTGTTGCAGTTTATATCCCAAAGTAATTTCGCCGGGCTGTGTTCTGTTGACAATGCCTGCATCAGCTGAAAAATAAACCTCTACAGTCCCGCCTGAAGGAACCTCTATTCCTGAATAAAGGGTTACTTCATAATCTGAAACATTAACATTAACAGCAGGAGTATTGTTGATCATAGCCGCTGAAGAGGGAATATTTGAAGGAAGCGTGGTGCCTTCGGGAAAGAGAATGTTGATTTGATCAGCTTGTCTCAATCTTTCATTGTCATCCAGAATGAATGCAAAAGAATAAGATGCAACTTTATTTACATTGGGAGGATCTACGCTAAGCATAGCCCCGCCTTTTACGATTTCATAAGGCTCAGAGCTTACCCATTGGGGGTCTGCAGGCATAGTGGATACATCAATAGTGTATTCGCCAGGTTGAGAAGGATTTATAATACCAGCGCGTTCAGTGAGCTCTATTTCAACTCGTTCAGAATCCGCTATTTCTATTGGCGTATTAAATACAAGATTATTCCCGCGAGGAGAAATTCTTGCAGCTAAAGGTCTGCCATTAACAAAAACTGCATTTTCTGCAATAACATCTCTTGAAAAAACAGTTCCTTCTGGGAAACGAAGTCGAATGATGCCTTCGCCTCCTTTCAGCCATCCTCCTTCGCCTACATTGAATGCAATATTGTAGCTTGCTGGACTGCGAAAACTCGGAGGAGTCACTTCAACCACAGGTATGCCTTCAGGGTAACCTATTTGGCTTTTTACAAAACGAAATGGTTCTGAGGGAACAGGGGTAGGCTCGGCTTGATTTGAAATACGAAAAACATATTCTCCTGGCTCTTTGGGGGTTCTGATGCCTACCACATCAGGCACAGTAATAGTGATATCACGATAACCTTCAATATCGGGGTTGAGCTCAACATGAGTATTAAATCGTATGCTTTTTTCGGTGGCAGTATCCGTAATAATTGGTAACCCCTGGCAAGCCGTACAGGGAGACAGACCTATACTCATGGATTCAATAATTCTTTTTAGTTCTCTATCCCTTTCTGCGCGATCCTCGGGAAGTGTCGGAAAAGTGACTTCCACTGGCCACTCCAGCTTAATCCAGTCGCTGACACTTAAAATTTCCTCAATGGAAAACTTAAATTGATAAGTAGCAATAGTGTCTACTTTTCTTGGAAAAACATTCATATGATGATCATAAATTGCTGATGCCTTTTCAGGCGCAGGAAAAACAAAAAAACTAAAAACCAAAGTTGCAGTAAGCAACAAACTCATAAATAACTTTGAAAATTTACCCATTCTTTACCACCTCAACATAGTCCCTTTTCAAGGGATTGCAATAAATAGATTTTAGACTCATAAAAAATCTCCTAGATAATATTAAATTAATCATTTTTAAAATCAAGAATCTTTCCATTTAATAGAACTTTATATACTTTATTTATTCCCCATAAGTAAGGAATTTTTTTGTAATTATCTATATTCAGCAAAATCATGTTTGCTTTTTTTTCTCTTTCGATGCTCCCTGCTTGCTGATGCAAAGAGCAAGCGAAAGCAGAGTTTATAGTGCTGGCATTAATTGCTTCCTCAATACTTAAACCCATTTTAAGCACGGAAAGTTCCAGCATCATTTGCATGGAACAGCACATGCAGGTTCCTGGATTAAAGTCAGTGCCAATTGCAACTGGAATATTACTGTCAACCAGACTTCTTGGATATTTATATTCATCATTGCTGGTGGTGGAAATATTAAAACTTGTCCCTGGAAGCACTACTCCTATTATATCTGTGCTTGAAAGTTTTATCATATCATTTTGAGTAGTCTTCATTAAATGATCAGCCGACACAGCCTTGGTATTAATAGCTACCTCTATGCCTCCTATTGAAAAGAATTCATCTGTATGAATCTTGGGTTTCATGCCATATCTTTGTCCCTGCTTAAGAATCCATTCTGACTGAGCTGCATTAAAAACACCTTTTTCACAAAATACATCAATAAAGTCAGCTAAGTTATTCTCTGCAACATAAGGAATAATTTTTTCAGCAATAAAAGTTAAAAAGCTTTGAGCATCTCCTTGGTATTCCTGGGGCAAAGCATGAGCTGCCAGCAAGGTTGAGGGCACAAGAACCTGCATATCATTTTGTAATTTTCGGTTGATCTGAAGAGTGCGAATTTCTGCATCAAAATCAAGTCCATAGCCACTTTTTGACTCACAGCTGGTAGTTCCGTTTTCAAGCATCTTGTATAAATATTTTTTTGCCTGTTCATACAATTTTTCAAAAGAAGCATTTCTTGTTTGCTCCACAGTATACAAAATTCCCTTGCCTTTGCCTAAATTGGAAAGATAATCCTCCCCTTTGATTCTGGATAAAAACTCTTCTTCTCTGGATCCCGCAAAAACCAGGTGGGTATGAGGGTCCACAAATCCTGGCATAACTACAGAAAATTCAGCATCGATTTTTTCAACTTCACCATAAAGTTTTTTGAAATGGCTGTTGTCCCCAAAGTCCAAAATTTTGTCGCCTTCTATTAAAAGGGCAGCATTTTCCATTAGCTCTAGCTGTGATTGTTTTTTTCCTCGAAGAGGACGCCCTTTGTCAGAACTGCAAAGCAATAACTGTGAAATATTAGTTATTAGGAATTTATGATTGTTCATACATTAAACCTGAAATGAATAATATCGCCATCCTGAACCAGATAATTTTTCCCTTCCACGGACAAACTTCCCGTATCTTTGCATTCTTTTAATGAAAAATGATGCTGTTTGAAATCTGAAAAATGAACAACTTCCGCCTTGATAAACCCTCTCTGAATATCGCTATGAATTTTTCCAGCGGCATCATAAGCAAAAGATCCATCCTGTAGTGTCCAGGCTTTTACTTCATCTTCTCCAACGGTAAAAAAATTAATCCAGCCCAGATAATGGAATATTTTTCGAAGAAACTTATCCACTACAAGCTCTTTAATATGGTATAAATCCAACATTTCCTGACGGCTTTCGGGATCCATCAATGCAATGTCTCGTTCTACTGAAAGGCAAACCTCCATGAATTCGGCATCAGGATATTTATTTTTCATTGATTCAGCCAACTTGGAGGATTTCCATTCCTTTTCACACAAGTCCAACATCACAAATCGAGGCATAATGCTAACCAGACCTAAATGCCTGGACCGCTCGACAGCCAAAGTACCTGCCTTGGAAATAGGATAATCATTTTCTATGCAATCAAAAAGAGCTTTGGCATATTCCAATTCTTTTTTTTTGTTTAAATCTTTGGCATTTCTTGTGCAATAGCGGTCCAGCATATCGAGGTCCCTTATTTTTAAATCTGTTACAAATTGATCATAATCCGATAGAGGATCTACCTTTTCGCCGTCATATACTGGCCATGTTCGAATAAAAAAAGTAAGCGCATCCATTAATCGTAACTCTTCGAAAGGCATGCCGGACGACATATCTATAAAAGTTGTTTGCAATGAGGCATAGGTGGTTTTTTTTGGGTTAAAATGTTGTGATAATTCATGCAAACGCTCATCATAAACCATTACATTGCTAATGTTTTTTTTGCCCGGATTCACCAATTGACCCTGGGACAAAGTTTCAAAAAAAAGCTCTGATCTGCTGGTTTCGTTGCCAATTAATGCAATCTTCATCGAAGAAGAGCAGGAATGTCAGACGGCTTTTCCGCAACCTTTACTCCTGCAGACTCCAATGCTTCAACCTTGCTTTCTGCGGTTCCTTTTCCTTGAGATATTATGGCTCCTGCATGTCCCATTCTTTTTTCAGGAGGAGCAGTTCTGCCGGCAATAAAAGAAATCACCTTTTTGTGTCCCAGATTTTTTGAAATATATTCAGCAGCTTTTTCTTCAGCATCTCCACCAATTTCTCCTATCAAAACTATGCTTTCTGTATCTGGGTCATCCTTGAAAAGATGTAACACATCAATAAACGAACTTCCTATGATGGGGTCTCCTCCAATGCCAATACAGGTTGAGGTGCCAAAGCCTGAAGAAGTTAAGTTGTAAACTATTTCATAAGTTAAGGTGCCCGATCGAGATATAACTCCAACATTGCCAGGCTTGAAAATATGGCCAGGCATAATTCCAATTTTGGATTTTCCAGGAGATATCAATCCCGGGCAATTGGGACCTACCAACCTTACTCCTTTTTCATCAAGATACTGTTTGATTTTCATGACATCATTAACAGGAAGCCCCTCTGTAATGCAAACTATAAGAGATATGCCAGCGTCAGCTGCTTCAATAATTGCATCAGAAGCAAATCTTTCTGGCACATAGATGATGGAAGTGTCTGCTCCGGTTGCATTTACTGCTTGTTTTGCGCTATTGAATACTGGCACTCCGTGAACCGATTCTCCTTCTTTGCCTGGGGTTACTCCTCCTACAATAGAAGTCCCGTATTCGAGCATTTGCTGAGTGTGGAATGACCCATCTCTGCCTGTTATCCCTTGAACAATGACTCTGGTGTTTTGATGAATCAGTATGCTCATTAGTTTCCTCCTTGTGCATGTTGAACTGCTACTTTTATAGCTTCATTCATATCCGTAAAAACTGATATCTTAACTTGTTTAAGCATCTCTTTGGCTTGAGCATCATTAGTGCCTATGAGTCTTACTGAAAGAGGAAGTGAAAACCCTGTGGTTTCAAGAGCTTGTACCAGGCCCGTGGCAATATCGTCACATCGGGTGATTCCTCCGAAAATATTAATTAACACTGATTTAACATTAGGGTTGGAAGCAATGATTTCCAGAGCTTTGATCATTTTGGCAGGATTGGAGCTCCCGCCAATATCGAGAAAGTTTGCAGGCTGACCACCCCAATGTTTTACAACATCCATGGTCGCCATAGCCAAACCGGCTCCATTGACAATGCATGCAATATCCCCATCCAAAGAAATATAAGCAAGCCCTGACTCTCTTGCTTCTTTTTCCTGGGCTGTTTCCTCATCATTTTCATTTTCCAGACTTTTATAATAGGAGTGCCTGAAGAGAGCATTGTCATCAATCAACATTTTTGCATCCAATGCAACAAATTTACCATCAAGAATAATCAAAGGATTTATTTCTACCAAACCAGCATCTTCTTTCAGGTAAATCTCATATAGGGTTTCGAGCAACTGCTGGAAATCACTAATAGATGGAGGATTTTTTTCGTCTTGAAAGCACTTTCGGTATACCGAACGCATTTCATAAGTTTTTATGCCTACAACCAGATCTACTGAAAGATTGAATATTTTTTCAGGTTGGTTTTTGCTTATTTCTTCTATATCAACCCCTCCTGAGGGCGATATGATAAACATGGGCTTCATGGAAGCTCTATCAAGAGTAATGCTGATGTAATACTCTATTTCAAAAGGAAGGGCCTGGGACACAAGCACTTTTTTTACCAGACATTGTTTGATGTTCATGCCAAGGATTTGCTTTGATACAGAAGCAACCTCACTCAAATCTTTTACCAGCTTTACTCCGCCAGCTTTTCCTCTTCCTCCAACAGGAACCTGGGCTTTAACCACCAGAGGAGTTCCTATCTTTTTTGCATGTTCGCAAGCTTCTTCAGTAGTTTGCGCAACATGTTCCCTGGGGGTCTTGATGTTATAGTTTCTAAAAACTTCTTTAGCCTGATGTTCTAATAATTTCAAATGACTCCTCCATATTTTTTTTGTTTAATAAACGATATCTTCAATTTTATCATCTCTTTTTATCGTAATTCTTTTGACATTTAAAGGTTTCAGTGGTAGAGAATTTATGCCTCCGTCTGAATTGAATGTAGCCTTAAAGCCAAGGTTCAAACTAATTTCATTGACTTCTCGATTAGCAGACCCAAAAGGAACTGAGAGAAAATGGACTTTTTTGTTAATATGCATTTCAATTAAATCTTTAGACTTTTTTAAATCCTGAGCTACTCTTTGACGATAGGCTTCATATGACTCAAGAGTGCCATCAGGAAGAGGAATGCGACTAGTCAGTGCTGCATGCAGGCCATCAGCTTCACTCACATAGAAATGTGCATTGTGAGTATGCGATTCAATGCTGAATACTCTTGCGCTTTGCATTTCAGAAAGTTGCTCCCAGGTTACAAAATCTCTAAATACTCCCACTCTGCTGGTCAGAACAAAAAAAATTGCAGATATTTGATATTGCTGAAGTAAAGGATAGGCTTTTGTGTAAACTCCAGTGTATCCATCATCAAAAGTTATAAGCACTGGGTTTTGGGGCAAATCAGCCTTGCCATCAAAATATGAAAGAAGAAGAGTGGGAGAAACAATATTAAAATCATTCTCAATAAAATAGTTCAAATCTCTTTCAAATTCTTCTGCTGAGCGTGAATAAATGTTGCCTGATGATGCTATATTATGGTAAGTTAACACATACAAGCTATCTTCTTTTAGTTCAGTATTAACTTTTTGATATGGAAAAAGAGGGCCGTAGGGATTGTCTTGTTGAGAAAACACAATAAGCTCATTGTTTCCTGGTTGAAGCTCTATATTTTCAATGCTCCATTCACCATTTGATGCCGTTATGGTCTCGCCTGTCCATTCGCCATTAACAGAAAGAAAAACTGAGCTTCCTGCTTGATATCTCCCTCTGGTAGTTATTAAATTTCTTGAAATCTGCATTTGATTTTTTGGAAAAACAATAAATGGCTCACTGTTGCAAACCATATAAGAAGCATTGCTTTGGAGAACCTTGCCTGAAGCATCTCTCGCATGTATTGTTACAAAATGAGCACCTTCATTTATGATATAAGGCACAAAATATCTGCCTTTCCAAATCTCTTGATCTTCATGGTAATGAAGAAAAACCCTTACCCCATTCTCCATTTCTGCAAAAGCTTCTATGATTAAAATTTGTGCTTTGAGGAATAAAGATATTTCGTTTCCGCTTCGAGTCAATGAGGGCTGTATGCTTGCATCCAAAGCAGGGGTTCGATTGTCAATAACAACAGATATCATCTCTGAGTCCCCTGCCCATCGATCATCTTTTCTTGCCCATGCTATAAGATAGTGAGTACCATCCACCCAGTTTCTTGTGTCCAGATTAGTAAATAAAAAACGACCATCTGACTCGAGGGGCAGATCAACTCTATGTCCTCTTGTGTCAATGATGGAAAGCAATAAATCTTTCTGAGATATATTCAATCCTTTGGACTCAACTCTTACCAGCTGAAACCCATGAAGCACCTCTCCGCCAAAAGGAGAGCGAATCATTAGATCTTTGTTTCTTGCATCAACCAAGTTTAAAGGAAGAACGGATAAAAAGGAAAACAAAAACACAAGCAACCATAGAATAAATTTCTTTTTCATCAGGCATATATTTAATGATTATGAAGATTTTGTCAAGAATTTTTTAATTTGAGCCAAGTATTGCAACATTGTCTTGACTTTTTAATAATATTGTCCTTAATATATGAGCTATGTTTAATGACAAAAGCGAAATGTATACCAATTCATCTTTCATAAGTATAAACTTGAGTCATATTCAGCATAATTATCAAAATGTTATAAAAAAATTGATTCATCCTGAAACCAAAATTATTGCAATGGTAAAATCAAATGCATATGGTCATGGAATTGTTGAAGTTTCAAGATCCCTTGAAGAAATTAATACTGACTATCTTGGAGTTTTTTCAATAGAAGAGGTGCGCTGGTTGAAAAAAGCTCAAATAAATTTACCCATTATCGTTTTCGGTGTTCCCAGCTTTAAAAATCTTCAACCTCGTGATCTTGAACAAACTTCATTGATCGTTAGCTCACAAGATGAATTGAATAACATCATGCATTGGACTGAACTTAATCACCAGTCCCTTAAGGTTCATATAAAAATTGATACAGGAATGGGAAGGCTGGGTTTTTTTCCTGATGATGCTTTTAAAGTTCTTTCAATAATAAAAAAACAGCACCCCCTGATAAAAATTGAGGGCATATGTACTCATTTTGCAGATTCATCCAGCGCTGACAGATCTTACACCTTGTGGCAGGGAGAAAAATTTAATCAACTTATAAATGAGCTTAAACAACAGAATATTAACATCCCACTGATTCATGCCGCCAACTCCGGGGCTATTCTTCACTACCCTGAATTTCATTATACTGCAGTCAGGCCTGGGATACTTCTTTATGGAGCAAAGCCTGATGAAAATGAAGTAGCTGGACTTAAACCCGCTCTCAGTTTTTATTCTTATATCAGCAACATCAAAACATTGCCTGCCCATTCTTATGTTAGTTATGGCAGAACATTTCAAACTCAAAAGAAAACTACGGTTGCCATTATTCCAGTAGGATATGCTGACGGCATACCCCTCGGCCTTTCAAACAAGGGGTACATTATTTTAAAAGACAAAATATGCCCCATTATTGGTTCAGTGTGTATGAATCAATTTCTAGTGGATATAACTAATATTACCAATGCCCGCATAGGAGATCAAGTAACGATTATCGGAAATCAACCCAATCACGAAATATCTATCAATGAGATGGCAAACCTGGCAAACACCATACCCTATGAAATTATGTGCAGGTTAAGCGTTTTTCAGAACAGACAATATTTGAGATGAATGCAAAGTGCTTTACATTTAATCTGCATATCATATAATTCATATGTTGTAGTTTCGACTGAGCAAAACCATGTTGATTCAGTCGAATTATTATTGTATTGGAAATGTTATTGACGGAGGATATGTAATGGGAAGAGAAAGTAAAATTAAAAAGCTACGCAAAGAAGGAATACTGG
This sequence comes from Caldisericota bacterium, assembly GCA_003566815.1. GTDB lineage: Bacteria > Caldisericota > Caldisericia > UBA6126 > UBA6126 > T3SED10-260. The sequence continues at coordinate 12,193 of PXBT01000182.1, read as the reverse complement.
AACCTGTAAAAATAGATAAAAAAAGAGCTTCAGCTCTTAAAAAAATATTTATATGGACTGCCAGCTTGTTACTTTCATTTATTTTTATATTTGGATCATGGGCTTATTTTGTAAAGGACATTGAAGCAACTGTGAACGGGCAAAGAGTCACGACTTTGCAAGTTGAAGAAATGCTTGAACCAATCTTAAGAAGCATGGAGCAACAGGGGATAGATCCTTACAGCCCTGATCAAGCTGTCTCCATCAGGCAATATCGCCAGGAAATAATTGAAATGCTTATTGATGCAACTCTTTTTGAACAGTATGCAAAGAGGCACAATATCACTGTTTCCGATGAATTAATGGAGCAGAAAATAAATGAAGAAATTGAAGAGATAAAAAATACTTACGAGGCTGAAGAAGAATTTTATAATACTTTGGCTCGATCAGAACTCCGCACAGAAGAACGCTTGAGAGATGAGATCCGTAAAGCTCTTAAACCCCAATTGCTTGAAGAAGCTGTTTTAGAACCAAAATTCAATGAGGTTAGCTTCACAGAAGAAGATGCATTGGCTTACTTTGAAGCGCCAGGTACTATTGAGGTTCAGCGAATACTATTGGAAGTACCTTTTGAAACTGCTTCAGAAGAAGAAATTGACATGATCGAAGCAGAAATTATGGGTATTCGTGAACAGCTTATGAACGAAGAAATTTCTTTTGAAAGAGCAGTGGAAAGATTTTCTCAGGATGATGTAAGTAAGGCAAATCAAGGTCAAATGACGCTCCAGGAAGGATCGCCACCCAATGAGCCTGAACTTTTTGAAACTGCAAAACAAATGAACATTGGTGAAACAAGCAGTATTATCTCTACTTTTGCTGGTTTTTCAATTATCCGTGTCAATAACATAATATATAATAAAGAACGCTATGATGAGCCTGAAGGTGCTGTTATAAAGAGCATGACGCTTCAACCTGAAGAAGAAGTTCCAGAGTTTGTTGTCGACGAAGAAAGACCCACAGGTGAAGAAAGAGCCAGGGGTCTTGCAAATACTATAAGAACAGGTAGAGAAAATTTTGATACTATTGCAGAATTATATGCTATAAGTCCTGAGATGAGCAAAGAGCCTCAAACAGTTTATCGGGGACAAATGGAGCCTGAAAAAGAAACTGTAATCTTTGATCAACTAAATCCTGGGGAAATATCTGATCCCATTCCAAGTGCCAATACTTTTGAAATCATCAAGCTGATCGAAATAACCCCTCCCAGGAAAGCTGATTTCCATGAAATAAAAGATAACCTGATTGAAGAGATGACTATGAGGAAAAAAGGTGAGATAAGGCATCAGTGGATCACTGAGCAACGAAACAATGCAAGAATTACACGAAGCAATGCCTGGGCTCGCATATCTGACTTCTTCTATCTGACTTTTGGGGGATTCTTTGAAGATGTGGGTAACTTCATCAGACATTTTACCGTGGAACCCAAGACCGTTACTCCCGGGGAAGCTGATGAGATGCCATTTGAGTTTCCTGAAGGTATGGAGCTTCCTGAAGGTATGGAATTTCCTGGTGACATGGACCTTGATTTTGGCGATCAAATGGACCTCCCATTTGTTCCTGAAGGCACTGAAATGGACCCCGATCAATTTCAGTTTGACTTTGAGGACATGGAAGAGCTTCCATTTGATGCCGACCAAATTCCTGTTGTTCCTGTAGAACCCTAAAAAAAGCATCTCCCTTAAGGAGGACAATGATTTATGGCAAAAAAAAAGGAAGTAAGAGAACAACTCAAGAAAAAAAAGGCGATAAGAACTAAAATTATTCGATGGGCTGTGTTGATCATACCCATCATCACTATAGGAATAGTTTTTACCTGGCTCTACCAAACAAAAGATATCGTTAGAAGAGTGGGTTCAGAAGTTATTCGTGAGCGTGAATTGCAACTTGAAATGGATCGGCTCAAGCCACCAAATTTTGACCAGCAGTTAGGTTCGATGGAGCCACAAGATCGCAGATACGCTTTGGATACTTTGCGATCCAATGCTCTAAGAAACCTCATGAAACTAAAAGCTGTTTATTTGTATGCCAGCGAAAACAATATTCGTGTTACGAATGAGGATATTCAACGAGAAATTGACTTGTTCATTGAGGACCTCAAACTCAGTACGGGGATGGAAAATGTTGATTTTCGACATATTTTGGCTGACTATGGTATTCCCTATCGATCATTTGTGGCTGACATGAGAAAGCAAGCTGTTTATAATAAAGTTTTGGATCCAGTAAGAGAGGCTGTTACGGTAACAGAAGATGAAATCATCGATTTTTACCAGCAATACAAAGAATACTATGATATGCCTGATCAAGCAAAGGTCAAGATGATTTCGGTTGAAATGGAGCAAGAAGCTATTGAAATCATGGATCTTTTGCTGGAGGGTGAAGATTTTGGAAAATTAGCTCGTGAACGGTCTCTCTCTCCTGATGCTCTTCAAAATTCTGGGGATATTGGATGGGTTACTCCTGGTGAATTATATAAAGAAATTGCAGATAATGTTTTTCATGAGGATATTGAATTTGGAATGCCTTACATAATTCAAGCCAGAGATGGTTTTTATATCATTAAGGTCACCGATCGCAAAACAGCAACAGAAAGCACATTTGATGATGTTCGTGAGCTTGTAAAGCAGGATCTCTTAAGAAATAAGGGCGATCGAGCAGTTGATAGCTACATGAATGATCTGGTCAATGAATATAAGCCAAGAATCAGTGATGGCAACCCATGGATAGATTTTCTTAAATGGCTGGATGGTCTGAGAGGAAGATTGTAATGTCAAAACTCCAATTTATTTTAAAACGAGTTTTCGTTGTCGCAATCATTCTCTTTGTGGCATCATTAACTGTTTATCATCTCATCCCTTGCCCAGGAAAAACCACAAGACAGTTCTTTTTGCATTTAAAATATGAACGATATGAAGAAGCATATGGGCTTACTGATGGGATATACAGGGAAAACAGAGGACCTTTTGAGCGTTTTAGGAGAGAGTATTATGATGCTGTTCGATCAGGCACCAGGACCAGAAGGGTATTTATAAATGGAATTCAACGAACAGACCAGCCAGACCACTATATTGTTCATGTTACAGTTCGTGTGCTTTATAGGGGAGATCTATTGGATACGCAAGGGAGTTACCTATTGCGCAATGTTTCTGGCAAAGGTTGGCGGATAGTGCAAAATGTTTCCAACATAGTCCAACGACCATAGGAGGTATTTAAAATGGAAAAAATGAAACAAAATAAAATGGATGAAATGATCTCCAAAGAACAAGAAAAAAAGAAAACAAGGGAGAAAAAGATTAAAAAAGGATTAATCGTTCTTGCTTGCGTGATCCTCGCAATACCTTTATTTTTTATAGGAAGATACTTTGCTGTTGAGCATGTGCTCCCTACACCACAGCGAACCATTAATCGCTATTTTGACTATATTGCCAGAGAAGATTATGAGAACGCTTATGCTTTATTAAGAGATCCATTTAAGGCAACCAGGGGAGAGGGCATAGAAGACTTTATTGCTATGTTTGAGCTTTCAAGAAACCATGGAACCGTTTATAAAGGAGCAAATGTGCTGAGAGTAATGGATACCGACAGAAGAAGCGTTAAGCTGGTATCCTTTGAGCTCATAATGAGAGAAAAAGGAAGACATACGACTGCTAATGGAGCCTATTATCTTGAAAGAGATTCTGATACAGGAATTTGGTTTATTGTTGACTCTCAAATGTAAATGATTATTAAAGAAAATTAATAAATGTATAGATTGTTGCCAAAGCCTTTTGAAAGAATAAAAGCAGGTGATAAACCAATATTTATAACAGCAAGGATGGCATGATGATGAAAAGGTCTATTGTTCTTATTTCTTTAGTAGCGGTCTTGGCTGTTGTTTTCCTATTTTTCTTTTTCTTTTTTTTCACAGGGATGAAAATTGAAGGCTATGTCATTGATGCTTTTGAAAAAAAGCCAATAGCTTCAGTTAGAATTCTTATAAATGATAGAGAATATTACACCAATAAAGAAGGTTATTTTGTCGCTTACAAACCTCTTTATCCTCCTCCGAGCCTAACCGCTGAAAAGAATGGATATAAAAGATTTAATAAAAACATAAAAAGTCAATCGTTGCTTGGCAATAAAAGGCTTGAAATCCTATTGGACCCTTTGACATATCCTGGTATTTTGGATGCTGCAAGAAAAGATCTGGCATCTTATCATAATTATAGCTTCAGATACTCATGGTTTTCTCACATAGGTCTGGAGGATGAAAGACATACCTACATGATTTATCAATTAGGTAACAATATTTTACGATTTAAATACCTGCAGGATGATTACAAAGGAGACCTTATTACTGCAAGAGAAATTATTCGGACATCTGATACCATTTTCTACCAGGAAGATGACTCGAATAATTGGATAAAAATTCGTGAAGAAGATATCACGCTATCAAAAATGCAAGATCCTTTTGATATACTTCAAATATTTCATGAAGAAGAGCCTCCGACTCTTTTTCTTTTTAAAGGCAGGGGATCGTTGTATGAGTATTCTGATGGCATGATTCGCACCATGGAAGAAAAAGAAGGTCTTGCAAGCGAATTAGTTTATCAAAATGAAATCCCTGTTTCTATTTTTTCATCAGAATGGAAAAAAGAAACAAGCAATAAAAGGGTGAAACTTTATCTGAATGAAAACTATAAGCTTATAAGAGCTGACTTGTTTGATGAAACAGTAAGCCATGATGAAGAAAAACCTATCAAGCAAAATCTAATTATTTATATTTCATCCATAAATCAAGATATATTTATTGACATACCTTCCATATAGCTATGAGCTATCCCTTAAGCTATTGGATAAAAAATGCAAAATATCTTTCTTCTGAAGGATCAATTCAAAAAGGTCATTTATACATAAAAGATGGAAAAATCGACAAAATTACTCCTATCTCTAATCCTGGAGAAAAAATAGAACAATGCTTGTTTGATGCAAGTAATTTTTTAACATTGCCAGGCTTAATTAATGCTCATACTCATTTACCTATGGTGCTATTCAGAGGCCTGGGTGATGATTTGCCTCTCAAGCAATGGCTCTTTGATATCATCTTTCCCCTTGAGTCCAAATGGGAACCAGAAGAAATCTATATTGCATCTCTGGTGGGAATATCAGAGCTATTGCATTCAGGGTGCACCTGTTTTGCAGATATGTACTTCTTTGTCGATAACATTGTTCAAGCTGTTGCAGAATCTGGCATCAGAGCTTGCCTTTCTCTTGGTTTAACTGCAAAGGACAAGGATCAGGGACTTCAATCTTCAGAGCATTATTTTAAAACTTACCATCATAGTTACGATCAAAGAATTGCTATGCATTTAGCTCCTCATGCTATTTATACATGTCCACCTGAATATTTAAGCGACATCATAGCACTTGCTTCAAAGCTTGATGCTACCATACACATGCATATCAATGAAACCAAATTGGAAACCCTGGAGCATTTTGAAAAATTTCACCAACAACCTATCGAAACTTTACATGACATTGGTCTCTTTGAGCAGACTGTTTTAGCAGCTCATTGCGTACATTTATCGATTGATGAATTAAATATTCTCTCCAAAGCAAAAAACTTGTTGGTAGCTCACAACCCTTCTTCCAATATGAAGCTTGCTTCAGGGATAGCCCCAGTAGCAAACATGTTAAAAAATAGAATCAAAATTGCTCTTGGAACCGATGGAGCAGCATCCAATAATAACTTGAACATGTTTACTGAAATGCGTATCGCTTCTTTATTGTCAAAAGTTGCTGAAAATGATCCCACCAGCCTGAATGCGCAAGAAGTTCTGAATATGACTACTACAGTTCCAGGGAAATTTTTTGGCGATCCACTTCTGGGCACTATTCAGGAAAACGCTCCCGCTGATTTAATTTTTATTGAAAATCATCATATCCACTTGCTCCCTAATTACAACTATATTTCAAATTTAGCTTATGCCATGAAAGGCAATGAAGTAAATACTGTGATCATTAATGGAAAACTGATCATGCAGGATCACTCCATCCTGACTTTTAATGAAAAACAAATTAAAGAAAAATTTTTAAATATAGCTGAAAAATATTCTTAGTATTCGCTGATGGAGGTTTCATGAATAAGAAAAGCATAGGCATCATTGGAGGTTCAGGTCTATACGAGCTTGCAGGTAATGCTCAGGAACATTCTGTTGAAACCCCTTATGGTATAGCTTATGTTTTTAAGTCCACCTTCACAGGAGTTGATGTTTTTTTTCTTCCCCGGCACGGTAAATCACATCACCTTCCGCCACATAAGATTAACTTTAGGGCAAACATCTTCGCACTTAAAAGCATGGGCTCTCAATGTATTTTAAGCACTGCAGCAGTAGGTTCTTTAAAAGAATCGTTTTATCCTGGTAAATTTGGCTTTGTTGGACAATTTATTGATCATACCAAAAATCGCGATGACACCTACTTTGAAAACTTTACTGAAAAAATTCAGCATACTGATATGACTTCACCCTATGACGAAAACATTAATAAGCTGTTAATAAAAGTTTTTTCTGAGCTTCAAACCCCTTTTGAAGGACCTTTAACGATGATTGTAACTCAAGGTCCAAGATTCGAATCATCTGCAGAAATAAAAGCATTCAAGATGTGGGGGGCAGAAATAGTTGGCATGACAGGATATCCAGAGGTTGCTTTAGCTAATGAACTGGGTATTCCTTTTGCAACATTGGCTATTTCCACAAATTATGCTGCAGGAATCTCTGATCAACCCTTAACACATGAAGAAGTTGTAAATCAAATGGAAAAAAGCTCCGTATTATTGCAAAATAATATTATGAAATTTATAGCTTCATTTTAACTCATGGATTCAATAGACCTTGGATTAAGGTTTTCTTATCATATCTACAAAACAAGAAAGATAAAATATAGGTATTTCGATCAAATAAAAAACAACCATATTGAAGAACTTCCTGCATCATTGAAAGAAGTTTTATTTTCTGAAGAAACCTCTCTTTTTGTGGACAATGAAAAAAAAACAGCCAGGCAACTTGGTTTTTCGATTTATTCGTTTTATAAGCCTTCCTATCCAAAGCAAATCAAGCACTTTAATGCTATGCCGCCATGCTTGTATGTTCAAGGTAAACTGGATAACATAAAGCATTCCATAGCTATAGTGGGATCCAGAAAAGCAACAAGCTATGGGTTAAGTAATGCATTTTCCTTTGAAAAAGGTTTGGCATCAAATCATTTCACCATTATATCCGGACTTGCATTGGGCATAGATGCTCAGGCTCATAGGGGCGCTCTGGATATTGATGGTATTACGGTCGGCGTTCTTGGGTGCAGCCTTGATCATTCTTATCCAAAAGCAAATGACCCCTTAAGAAAAAAAATTGCAAACCACGGGGCAATTATTTCAGAATTTCCTTTTAACACGCCTCCTGCCCCTTATTTATTTCCTGTTCGAAACCGCATTATTAGTGCGCTAAGTGATGAAATATTAGTTATTGAGGCAGCAAAAAAAAGTGGTGCTTTGATTACAGCAGATTATGCTCTGGAACAAGGTAAAGAAGTCTATGCTCTTCCAGGCAACATCACCAACCCTTTAAATCAGGGGTGCCATACTTTAATCAAAAATGGAGCTGTATTAATTGATTCCTGGAAAGATTTGCTCCCTTCAGAACAGCCTGAGCTATTTCAAAACCATGAATCCTCTGTGCAAAGCTTCATAGAAAACCCCCTCGAGGAAGAATTGCTTAATCTATTAAAAGTTGAGTCTTTAAGTATGGGGGAATTAATTGAAAACTGCAAAGTTACTGCAAGCTCGGAAGAAATATTACAAGCTGTCACAATGCTTGAAGTTAATCTATTAATTGAGCAAATTGCTGGAAAATATACTCTTAAAAATATATAAAACTATACGCCAAACCCGATACGATAAACCAAAAACTCTGGAAAACCCATTTGCTTCATTTTTTCCTGAGTTTTAGCAAAGTCATATGGCAAACGAACAATCCTGATAATATTTGATATGTTGTCGTACAAACCAAAAGATATTTCAGGGCTACCATCCCGTGGCTGTCCTACGCTACCTACGTTTATAATATATCGACTTTGATCGCTGAGATCCATATCCAGACCATCTTTTGCAGAAATGGTCTCAAAGCGATTGTCTGTTAATTTAAATATAGTTGGTATATGTGAGTGACCATTAAATACAATTTGTTTTCTAGTTTTTGCAAGTGTATTTCTTGCTGAGTTTTCATCAATAACATAACGATAAGGTGTCTTAGGGTCCAGAGAGCTATGGGTTACAACAAAGTTGGAATATTTTATTTTTTTAGGTAATTTTTTTATATATTCAATTTCTTTTTTGTTTAAGTTTAGTTTTTGAATATTCAACGCAATTACAGCATCCTCATTAAAATAAATCCCTAATGAATCCTTTACAATAGCTCTATCATGATTCCCTGCAACAGATACAAAAGAATAACGTTGTAAAAATTGAATACATTCTTGCGGATTAGGGCCATACCCTGTTATATCCCCGCAACAAATGATATCTGTTATCCCAAGATCAACAATATAATTAATTGCAACTGTTAATGCTTCCAAGTTTCCATGGATGTCGGAAAATATTGCATATATCATATCAAATAAAATAAGGGGAGACTATAGAAAAAACTTCCAAAGCCTCCCCTTTGTTTAGCATATTATAGTTATGCTAATTACTTTACATCAATTACTGCGCCAACAGCAGCAAGTTTATCCTTGATCTGATTGGCTTCATCTTCACTTACTTTTTCTTTTACAGCTTTTGGTGCGTTATCAACAAATTCCTTTGCTTCTTTAAGTCCTAATCCGGTAATTTCTTTAATTGCTTTAATGACTTGAACTTTCTGCGATCCAGCTTCTGCAAGGATAACATCAAATTCAGTCTGTTCTTCGCTATCTCCTCCGCCAGCTGCTCCGCCTTGAGCTGGAGCTGCAGCTACTGCAACAGGCATTTGAGCAGATACTCCAAATTTTTCCTCAATAGCCTTCACCAAATCGACTAACTCTAAAACAGTCATGCTTTCTACAGCTGAAATAATTTCTTCTTTTGTCATTTTTTTCTCCTTTTTTTTAAAATTTAACTTTGAGCTTCCTTTTGTCTTTTTACTGCATCAATAGCATAAACAAGCTTTGTTACAGTATTGTTTAGCACGGAAGCAAACTGGGTTGCCGGCGCCAACAGGGTATAGGCAAGTTGTTGGGTAAGAACTTCCCTTGAAGGAACTGAAGCCAGGTCTTTTACATTCTGAGAGCTCAAAAATCTACCCTCAAAAAATCCGCCTTTAATTGCAGGTCTTCTTTTTTCTTTAATAATTTGGCTAATAGTTTTTGGACCCAACAAAGGATCCTCGTAAGAGATAATAATTCCTGTTTGTCCAATAAGCATTTCATCCGACAACGTGCTTAAGTCAATGCCAGCTTTTTCAGCACTTTTCTCCATTAATGTATTCTTGCAAACGAATGCTTTTAAGCCATTTTCACGAACTTTTTTTCTAAAGCTTTCCATGTCTTCTGCATTCATTTTATTAAAATTATAAAAAACCATGGATTTTGCGCTTTTCCAAACTTCAACCATTTCATTAAGCACAGCTTCTTTTTGTTTTTTTGTGATCACCTTTTCCTCCTTTCCTTAATGTTATGCGTTAACATTTAAAAATGCCTTCCCCCATAGGGAAAGGCATTTTTAAATGTATAGTAAAAATTAACCTTCCCTCGGCGAGATTTTTAAGCCCTTAAAAAAGCACTCGCGGTCTATGGGAATTATAAATAAGAAAACTTACCTTTTAATCAACCTCGTTACATTTAAAGCGATAGAAGGGCTCATGGTTAATGAAACATGACATTTCTTTATATAAGAACCTTTAACCGTAGATGGCTTTGCTTTGATTAGAGTTTCAACGATAGTTCCGATGTTGCTCTTAATATCATCCGCTTTAAAAGAAACTTTTCCTACTGGAACATGAATATTGGAAAATTTATCAACTCGATACTCAATTTTTCCTGCTTTCATTTCCTGGACGGCTTTAGTAATATCAAAGGTAACAGTTCCCAATTTTGGATTAGGCATCAGTCCTCGTGGTCCAAGAATTCTACCAAGCTTCCCTACAATATCCATTGTATCTGGAGTAGCAATAGCTACATCAAAATCAAACCAACCAGACTTAATTTTTTCTTCCAGATCAGTGGTTCCTGCATAATCAGCTCCAGCATCAAGAGCTTCTTTTTCTTTTTCGCCTTTGGCAAAAACCAATACTCTTACATTTTTTCCCGTACCAGCTGGAAGACTAACCATCCCTCTTATGTTTTGATCAGCAATTTTTGGATCTACTCCCATATGAAAAGCTAATTCGACGGTTTCATCAAATTTTGCTGTTTTAAGCTTGGGTAATAATTCAATAGCCTCATCCAAATCGTACTCTCTTTTTTCAACTAAACTTGAAATGTTATTATATTTTTTTCCTGGCATTTGCTCACCTCGTTACTAATATTACTTTTCTACTTCTACGCCCATAGAGCGTGCGGTACCCTGTACCATCCGCATTGCAGCATCAATATCGTCTGCATTAATATCTTTCATTTTAATTTCTGCTATTTTTTTAGTTTGTGCTTTAGAGATTCTACCAACTTTTTTCTTGTTAGGTTCGCCAGAAGCAGTATCAATTTTTAATTCTTTTTTTATCAATGCAGCTACTGGAGGTGTTTTGATGATAAAATCAAAAGTCCTGTCGTGATATACTGAAATAATAACAGGGATGGTAATACCTTGCTGGTCTTTGGTTTTATCATTAAATTCCTTAACAAATTGCATTATGTTGACGCCTTTTTGTCCCAAAGCAGGACCAACCGGGGGAGCTGGTGTTGCCTGGCCCGCAGGTATTTGCAATTTAATTTGACCGGTTACTTTTTTTGCCATTATCTTTAAATCCTTCCTTATCCTTAGACTCTGTCAATATTTATAAAATCAAGCTCAACAGGCATATCCCTGCCAAACATCATCAAACGAACTTTTGCTTTTTCTGTGTTCATGTTAATTTCTTCAACAACGCCAATCATATCACTAAATGGACCACTTATTATTCGAACTGAATCATTCACATCAAAGTTAAGGTTTGCTTTGGCTTCTTCAGCTCCCACTCGCTTAAGCATAATATTAACTTCTTGATCAGTCAAAGAATTAGGTTTACCCGCGGGACCAACAAATCCTATAACATTGGGCGTTTTCCTAACAATCAACCAAGTTTCATCATTCATAATCATTTTTACCAAAACATATCCTGGATAAACTTTTTCAGGAGCAACATCGCGCTTGCCGCCTTTGAGCTTAACCTGGTAATCTACAGGCACTTCAATCTGTAAAATTTCATGCTCTTTGCCAAAAGATTTAATTCGCATCATTAAGCTCTTTTTTACTTTTTCTTCTGAGCCAGAATAAGTACTAATTAAAAACCATTCAGCTTTTTCGTTGATTGTTTCACTCATTTATATCAGCTATGCATCCTTTAATAAAAATAAATCCTTCAACTATGTTTGATTATCCAGTTTGCACAAAATCAAGAAAATTTTGAAGTCCTGTTGCAAACAAGAAATCTATTACACCAATAAAGCTTGACCAAATTATAATAAAAGAAAGTAAAACCAAAGTAGATTGAATAATCATGGTTCTGGATGGCCATGTTACTTTTTGCGTTAACTCAATCCAAAGCTTTTGAAAAAAAACCTTAATTCTATTAATTAATTCCATAAGAGTACAGGCCCGGGAGGACTCGAACCCCCAACACTCGGTTTTGGAGACCGATGCTCTACCAATTGAACTACGGGCCTATTTTACCTCCTTGTGTTCTGTATGCCGTTGATCAAATCTACAATATTTATTTAAAATCAATCGGTCCATATTGTTTTTTTTATTCTTCTTGGTTGAATAATTTCTACTTTTACAAACAGTGCATTCCATTGAAATGGTATCTCTATTTTTACTTTTGGCCATAGTATGCCCTCAACTTCCTTTACTATTTCAAGATTTTGGTGACTACACCAGCACCAATGGTTCTTCCGCCTTCACGAATGGCAAAGCGTAAACCGTCATCAATGGCTACGGGGTAGATTAAGG
>PXBT01000208.1 GCA_003566815.1 Caldisericota bacterium | reverse complement strand
GCGACCCTTTGCTTGGGAAGCAAAAGCTCTACCCCTGAGCTACTCCCGCGCAGCTCATATATTTTATTCCATTTTATAAGAGCGCCCAATTTAGTCAACATAAAAAGCAAAAAGCAAAAAAAATTTTAGTTATAATTTGTAACATAGGAGGAGATATGAAAATAGAACACAGTCTGGAAAATATAGATCAATGTTTTGAAGATGTTTTACCACAGGAGGAAATTCCCAAAGCAAAGACCTACTTTTTTCGAGCATTAGCCCTCAAGGCGCATGCTTTTTATAAAGGTAAAATTCAAACCATTCCTAAAATACCCATGATGGGTCAACAATGGATGAATGTTTGGTACACTCCGGGCGTCTCTCGCATATCCACGGCTATCCGGGACCAAAACGATCTATCCTTTGAGCTTGCCAATCGAGGAAATCTTGTAGCAGTCGTGAGTGATTCCACTCGTGTACTGGGTGATGGCAATGTAACCCCTTCAGGAGGGTTGGGGGTTATGGAAGGCAAAGCTTACTTGATGAAACTCCTTGGAGCCGTGGATGCTGTGCCTCTTTGCATGGATAGCCGCAACAATGAAGGATTGCATGATCCCAAATGCATTATCGATTTTGTACAACGGTTACAGTATAGTTTCGGCGCAATCAATCTTGAAGATATCGCTCATCCAAATTGTTACGAAGTTTTGGACGAACTGAGGCAAAGTTGCGATATTCCTGTTTGGCATGATGACCAACAGGGAACTGCCTGTGTTATCCTGGCAGGGCTAATCAATGCTTTGAGACTGGCAGAAAAAAACATTCAAGATATCAAAATAGTGTTTATAGGCGCTGGAGCAGCCAATACCACCAGTTTGCAGATGATTGAACAGGCGGGTGGCAATCTGGAAAAGATGATCATGTTTGACTCCAGAGGGAGCCTTTCCAGGCAAAGAAAAGATATTCAGGCCAACCCCAAACTCTATCGACAATGGGATATCTGCCAAAGTACCAATCCCGATCAAGCTCAAACAATGGAAGAAGCGTTCAAGGGTGCTGATGTATGCATATCACTGTCTGCTTCGGGTCCTGATGTTATTCATCCTGATCTGGTTCGAAGCATGAACGAAAAAGCTATTGTATTTGCCTGCGCCAATCCTGTGCCGGAAATATATCCTCATGAAGCCAAATCGGCAGGAGCTTTTATTGTAGCTACGGGTCGGGGCGACTTTCCCAATCAGGTCAATAATTCGCTTTGCTTCCCTGGTTTATTGAAAGGGGCATTGCTGGTAAGAGCCAGAAAAATAACAGATTCGATGGCTATTGCTTGTGCGCATTCTATTGCAAACTTTGCTATGAAAAAAGGCATTCATCAGGACAGAATACTTTCGGGAATGGATGAGCAGGAGCTATATGCTGTTCAGGCGGCTGACCTGGGAGTCCAGGCTATCAAGGAAGGTCATGCAAGGCAATCTTATAGCTGGGATGAACTATATGCTTGCACAAAAGAAGAAATTGCCACTGTACATCAATATCTTGAAGCCCTTTTTAAGGCAGGATCTGTGCAATCCTTTCCCTGGAGCATTATTGAAGAAACATTTCAGGATACTGTTAGAAAGGCCAAATCCACATTACCAAAGGTATAGCCAAAATCAGCACAACCAACGAAAGAGGCAGACCCATTTTCCAATAATCGTTGAAACGATAGCCACCGGGCCCCATAACCAAAGTATTGGATTGATGACCTATAGGCGTAAGAAATGCGCAGGAGGCTGCAATAGCAACGCCCATTAAAAAAGGATCAGCTGAATATTCATAAAATTTTGCAAGCTCCAATCCTATGGGTGCCATAAGAATTGCTGTAGCAGCATTGTTTATAATGTTTGACAAGATCATAGTGATTAGCATGAGTATTCCTAAAAGTACTGAAACAGGGAACAGCTCAGTTATCAGCAACAAACCATTGGCTACCCAGGTTGCTCCTCCCGTGCTTTGCATGGCCATTCCCACGGGTATCATGGCTGCAAGAAGTACCAGCACAGGCCCCTCTATGCTATCATATACTTCTTTTAACGAAAGATGGTTAAAAACAATGAGGATAAAAACCAACACCATAAATGCTATGTGAAATGTTATGATACCTGCCAGTACAAGCAAAATAACAAGAACAAACCAAAAAATAGGTATTAAATTTGGCTTGCCTACAGGAAATTCCCATCCTTTGCTTTCCAGGGGAAGACAGGACATCTCTTCAAAAAAATCTTTAAAAACTTCTTTTGATCCCTGAAGCATCAAAACATCTCCTGCTTTTATTTTCATTTTGACAATGCGAGTACTGAACATTTTGCCCTGCCTGGAAAGTCCCAGCACATTGATGGAATAAAAAGTACGAAGCTTTAATTGCAGGATTGTTTTACCCACCATTTTGCTGTCATTCATTACCACAGCTTCCTGAATAACAGAATCATCAGAAATCAAAACATCAGAAGAATGTTTGGAGGTCTGGGCTTCAAAAACCCAGGAAGTTGAAGCAATAAGCTCCTTGATGATTTCCGGATTGGCTTCCATTACCAGGATATCTCCTCCTCTTATATGGTAGCGTTTATCTGGAGATTGAATGCGCGTGCCATTTCGAACAACACACAATACATTCCAATCATCATTTTTAATTTCTTTTTTTATGGTATATAGAGTTTTTCCAATAAAATCATTTTCTTCTGGGATACGCACTTCAGTTACATATTCATTCAAGCTCATAATCTCTTCATCCAGATTTTTGGCTCTCAAGGGCAGAAATCTCCATCCTATCAGGCAAATGAAAGCAATTCCTGCAAGAAAAATGATCGAGCCTGTTGGAAAAAAATCAAACAGCGCAAAGGCTTCACCTGAGTATTCTTCTCTGAAGGTAGCGATAATAATATTGGGAGGGGTGCCTATCATGGTGCTTAAACCTCCAACCAAAGAAGAAAAAGCCAGAGGCATCAGGATCAGAGAAGGAGAATATTTCCCTTTCTTTGCGAGCTCAAGGGCTATGGGCAAGCAAATGGCAAGCGCTCCCACATTGTTCATAAATGCAGATAAAACAGCAACAGTAATACAAATCAGGAGGATATGCATCACAGGATTTGAGCTTACTTTCCAAATCTGAGAGGCTATTTTTTCAATAACACCTGTTTTCATGATACTTTTACTAATAATCAAGATAGCAGCTACAGTGATCACAGCTGGATGATAAAAACCTGAAAATGTATCTTCAGCAGGTATGATACCGATGACAGTCAGCAACAATAGCGAAAAGAGAGCCACCACATCATAGCGCCATTTATTCGTAAAAAACAGCACCAGCGTTAGCACTAAAACAATGAAGAATATTATCATTTCCATGCTTCTATAATTAGTAAATTGCAAAAAAATTCAAGAGCCAGGAGACCTTTTTTTAATAATTTAATCAGGGGGCTATTTAAGGAAGAATATTAAAAACCTTAATGGTCGGGGAGAGAGGATTTGAACCTCCGACCTTGTGGTCCCAAACCACACGCTCTACCAAGCTGAGCCACTCCCCGCAACAGTAATTAAATTACTGATGTATTGATATACCTGATTTTTATAAAAAAACAACCAGACTTTAAAAATCTGTCTTTACATTTTAGCTTAATCTTGCCATACTTTTTTGCTGTGGAACAAATAATTTTATTATTGATTGATATAGCTATGCCTGTGCTGGGCATTATTTTGGTTGGATTTTTGTTTGGAAGGATATTTTACTATTTTGATCTGGGTATCCTGTCCAAAATGGCTTTTTATCTTTTTGCGCCTGTGATGACTCTGCAGATTGTTCGCACCAATCCTTTGGACTGGCTGCAACTGGCGAGAATAGGCAGTGTATTTGTGGGGCTCCAGATTATTCTGGCTTTGGCCATATTGCTTGCCAACTGGATTCCTCTGCTACGAGTGGACAACAAAAAAAACCTGCTATTGCTGACTTTGTTTACCAATTGCGGGTATTATGGATTTCCTATTGTTTTGTTGGCTTATGGCGAACAGGGGCTTTTAATTGCAGTGCAATATGTTTTCTTTTTTACTTTAATGACTTCCACTTTGGGGATTTACCTTGCTTCCACACAAAAAATGAGCATCAAGCAAGCTCTTCAGCAAGTAGTGCGACTGCCTCTTCTTTCGGCTTTTGTGCTGGGCATAGCTCTTCAGCTTTTAGGCAATGCTTATCCAGCATGGAATGACTTTAAATTAGTGAGCTTGATCTATCGGATGATGGAAATGCTGCATCAGGCCGCTATTCCATTTTTACTGGTGACTCTGGGAGTGGAGTTGTCCAAAGTCCCCATTAAGCTTCACCTGAAGGATTCACTAAAAATAACCTTTATTCGTCTCTTTTATGCTCCCATGATCGTGTTGATCCTGCTATATTTCTTTCCAGTTTTGAGAGGACTGACTGCGCAGGTTGTGATCCTTGAGTCGGCCATGCCCACAGCTTTTAATGCCATGTTTCTTGCCAGAGAGATGAAAGGTGACTACGAAAAAGCTGCATCCTCGGTTTTGCTTACTACTTTTTTAAGTGTAGCCAGCATTCCCTTGTTTATATATCTCATTGAACGATGGATTCCCTGAGTATATTTTTAAATAAATACTTCTTTCATTTAAGGCTCATGGTATAATAATCATATGAGTAAAGAAAAGACCAAACTGCCTAAAAGCAAAAGAAGGTTGACTCTTTCGGGCCGAACCACTATTGTTCTTTTTCTTGTTGTTGTTTTGCCAGTAAGCTTTTTGGGCATCCTTTTTTTCAGGAATCTCTCAGCTCATCTTTCAGAAGATGTTTTGTGCTTTTCCGAGAGCATTGCGAAGGAAAAAAATGAACATTTAACCTTGTTCTCCACAAATATCAACTCACTTGCTCAAGGACTGATGATGCAGGAGGGAATGAAGCCATTTTATGATTATTTAAACAGGGGCGATCAAGGGGAATTGACCCCTCACCATCCTTCAGTTGAAAAAGCTTATCAAATCTTTTTACCTCTTATCCACCAACAAGGCATACAAAGCGTCCTGCTTTTGAGAGCTGATGGAAATGGAGTTGAGCTCAATGAAGTGCCTGAAGCAATCAGGCTTTCGGCTTCCTGGTTGGACCAGGTGGAGCAAACCTATGGAAATTATAAGGATGGCGATTTGCAATGGTTGTTTTATCAGGATCAGATGCAGTTTCATGAGGGTTTTGTTGCAGGCAGAAAAATATTTGTTGATCCTGACATCAATAGTGAAGTCCATTTGTTTGTCATCATGGAACAAGCATTTCTTCACAAATTGTTTACAGGTGAAACCCACTACAGCCAGTATTTTATGATTGTGAGCCAGGAAAACCAAATCGTATATCATCCCGACGATCATCGAATTGGCACTACTCTCAATCCTTTGTATCTTGATGTCATGAAAGAGCAGTCCCCTCTCAAAGTGCATGATTTTGATCATAAGTTAGCGGTGGCATCATTTACCAGACTTGCCCCCATGAATTGGTCGATGATAAGTATTATTCCTTATCAAACTATTTTTGATTATGGGAATGGTGTTTTGGGGACATTTTTATCTCTCATTGCTTTTCTATTTTTTATGGCACTGTTGACCCACTTTTATATTTCCCGCTCATATCTAATGCCAATCACTTCCATCACTCAGCAGTTTATTAACCTCAAGGCAGGCTCTTTTGATAAAGTTAACCCTTTAAAGGCCAAAGGAAACAATGAGGTTGCTGATCTTGCAAAGTGTTATAATGACTACCTGGAAGACCTGAAGGAAAAAAACGCCATATTTGATAAGCTCAAACAAAGTCAAGAAGAATACTACATGCTGGTAAATTCAATAGGGGAGATTTTATTTCAATGTGATTTTCAGGGAAATATTCTTTTTGTTAATGAAACCTGGAGAGATATTACGGGCTATACTGCTGAAGAAACTAAAGATTGCAGTATTTTTGATTTTGTTCACAAAGAGGACCTTAAACCTATAAAAAATGCCCTCAGACAACTTATTAATAATAAAAAAGACCTTCATCAGCAAGTCAGAATTATACGCAAAAATAAATCAGTTTGCTGGACTGAAATTGTAGCTCAATTGGTTAATCATGAAAATGAAACTATTATTTCAGGATTTATTGTTGATATTTCTGATCGCAGAGAGCTTGATACCATGAAGGATAATTTTATCAATGCTGTTTGCCATGAAATCAAGACTCCCTTTACAGCTATTTCTGAGGGAATTCAGATTTTGGCGGAAAGCTTTGAAAAAGACGAAGAACCTGAAAAGTTAGGGGGCATAGTAGCTGTCATCAAGCGAAATACCTTCAGGCTGCAACGTTTGATAGAGGATCTCTTTGTTTACAGGAACGTAAATTTGGAAAGAGAAAATTATGTATTTCTTGTAACGGATTTAAATGATGTTATTGCTCCTGTCGTGAAAGAAATGAGCTATATTGCAAAACAAAAACATTTAGACATGGAATTTATCCCTCACAGGCCTTTGGCTGAAGCATCCATAGATAAAGAAAAAATGGCTCGAGTGCTCAAGCATTTGCTGGAAAATGCTATCCAATATACTGAAAAAGGAAAAATAACAGTTAAAACTGAGAATAATAAGGACAAAGTAAGATTAACAGTAGAAGATACCGGCATTGGTATTGATAAGAACGACTTTCATAAGCTTTTTGTCCATTTTAGCCAGCTCTCTACCGGCTTAAAGAGAAGAACAGGTGGGACAGGAATGGGACTGGTCATCAGTAGGCGCATCATAGAGCAACATCAAGGAACTATCTGGGTGGAATCTGAGCCCAACAAGGGCAGTCGATTTATTTTTGAAATTCCTATGGAAACTTTTTAAAACTTTACGCTTTGTTTATCTTTTTCAATCCATTCCTGGTATTGTTTTAACTGATCATTAAACTCATCTTCATGAATATTTCCTGAATAAGCAGGGTAGTCTTTTACTTTTGCAGGAAGGCTCATCTTTTTCCAGTTGAAGCCCAGCATTTCTCTGCAATGAAACTTTAGCCCGTGAATTTGATGAGACAATTCATCCAGAGAGGATAGATTAAAGTGCTCCATGCCCATTATCTGAAGACATTTTTCGGTTT
Organism: Caldisericota bacterium; assembly: GCA_003566815.1. GTDB lineage: Bacteria > Caldisericota > Caldisericia > UBA6126 > UBA6126 > T3SED10-260. Next base: position 493 of record PXBT01000208.1, on the reverse strand, counting down.
GTTCCGGAGTATATACTTTTCGAGAAAAAAGACATCCAACCAGAGAGTTGAAAATCAATCTCCATCGCGCCTCATCATAGAGCTTTTTTAAGAGATCTTTCCGTGAGGCAGAAGAATCAGGAGAATGCTGTAAGTCAATATCATATCCAGCTCCGTCCAGATGAGAAAAACGAACACCCGTTGCTAATCCCAGCATAAAATAGATTCCTGTTAGATAGCCTGGAGCCTCATTCTTACCGAAATGAATTGCAAGATGCTCTCCTCCATATTTTTGAGAGCAATAAGCAGAGCCTTTTTCGAGGTCAGTATAAAATTCATTGCTTTGAAGAGCAATATGTTTTAGCATGCGCAGGATCAGATCACCATCGCCAAAACGAAGTACCTCGCCAAGGCTTTCTTTTTTTCCTATTATACCATGCTGGAAAGCATCCATTGCCCATGCAAGGGTGCCTCCCATGCTGATGATATCCCAGCCTTGCCGTTCCATTTCATG
>PXBT01000141.1 GCA_003566815.1 Caldisericota bacterium | reverse complement strand
CGCTTCAAACTCTGCACGCTTGCCTGGGGGTCACCCAAAGTCTCCAATGCGTATCGGTCAGCTTCAAACTCATGCTTGCGGCTCCATCGGTTGGTCAAAGGCTCGATAAAAAACATCACAGGCCCCACCAGGGTAACCGCCAGATAAAACTGCCCATATAGCGTGCTCAATCCAAAGCCTTCTCCAGGTATGGAAGACAATGTTAAAAGATTCGCCAGCACCAGGATCCCGAGTATCAGCCCAAGAGTTAAGCCCAGCTGTTTCAAGATATGATGATGCTTGCGGTGCCCCCACTCATGCGCTACAATCGACAAAATCTCTTCATGGGGATAATGCAATATAGTATCAAACAAAATCAATCGCTGGGTAGCTCCAAAGCCTGCAAAAGCAGCGTTGCCCTTGCTGGTACGGGTCGAAGCATCCATCACCACAATTTGCCGAAGAGGGATTCCCCATGTTAGAGCAAACTCCTCAATTTTCATTTTCAGCTCACCCTCGGGTAAAGGCTTGAGGCGAAAAAACAGAGGCATCAGCCACACCGGCGCAATCCACTGAATCAGGAGCATAAAAGGAAAAATCACCAAAGCAAACCTCCACCACCACACCGGATACTGGATCACCCACAGTATCCCTATCAAGAGAAGGCCTCCCAAAACGCCACCCACCAAAATAGACTTGATTTCATCGGTAATAAAGGTCTTGACGGTAGTGCGATTAAACCCAAACGACTGCTCCAGCACAAAAGTATCGTGAATTTTGAAAGGAAGTGACAACACATAATCCAGCAAAAACAGCACCACAAAAAAGGCAATACCCTGCGAAAAATAGCTATCCCAAAGCATCACGGTCCACTGCTCCAGCCAGGGAGCTATCAGCAACACCAGCACTATCACCACTCCTGCGTGCACCAACTCCTGGATAATGGTCCATCGCGTATTTACCGCAAGATACTGCTTTGCTTTTTCATTGCTTTCAGGTGTTATAAGGTCCTGCAACACCTCGGGCACCGTAGCCTCGCCCCTGTGAGCATGACGCACATTGATGAGCTTCAAATACACCAAAGTAAAAGTCTTCAAGAGTATCCATGCCACAAACAACCATTTCATAGACCACCCCCTATCAGTAAATATTCTATCAAGCTTCTTTTTTCATTTTCTGTGATCATAATCCCCGTTTTAAAATTCATTTTTTCCATTCGCTTTATCGTTTTATTTATGATGGAAGGAGTAATAGTTTGGCGATACTTTACCTCCACAGGAAAAACCATCTTATCCTTTCTCACCAGGACATACCATCTTAATTCTGATTCATCTGCTACAAGAAAAGATATTCTTCAAAACTCACTTTTAACTACATCGCAATGTCGTTAAATTTAATTTTTAACTACATTGTAATGCTGTTAAAAAAAATTCAAGGGGATTACAAACTTCCAGACCCATTCATCAGTGCCCATTGCCAAAAAGGAAGCACCTTGACCTCCTCAGGCAATGGAAAAGCTATCTTGTCCTGTTCCATAGTGATCAGGTACAGATGCTCTGCTTTATACTGCTCTTGAGCCTTCATCAGGGCCCTAATCTCTCTTTGCATAGTATTCTCGCTCTCAACCTTAACACACACTTGAAGCAAAGACTTCATCCTGGCTCCATCTGTTACCACAAAATCCACTTCATAGCCCGTTGGATCGCGATGATAATACACTTCATTCATAGGGTTGCAAGCCTTAAAATGCCACAACTGTACCCAGACTGCATTTTCAAGACGATGACTCATGCTCGGATAACTTTCAAACACGCCCTTGTCCAGGATCCCTGGGTCAATCGAAAAAATCTTCTTTTGTGATTTAGTCTGCTCTTTGAGCGATGAGGCATACTTTCGCAGGTAGTAAAACAAAAAGATATCCTCAAGATGGGAAAGATAATGAAAGATAGTCTGTTTGGAAACAGGATAAACCTGCTTTATATGTCGAAAATATGCTTCTGCTGAAAACCGGGATCCCGTGCAATTGAATAAATAAGCCATCAAGTCTTTCATCAGCGTTTGATTGCGAATGTTGAATCGTTCCAACAAATCCCGAAAAAACATCGTATCCAGATACTCTTTGAGAATGCGATTCTTTTCATCCTCCGTAGAAGCTTGGGCCACTTCAGGGTAGCCACCAAATCTCAAATAATCCTGGGCAATTTTCTGGAGATGGAATCGCTGGGAAGTATAGGGCAAATGAGGATCATCGGGATTCAATCCATGATATCTCACCAACTCACGAAAAGAAAAAGGAAGCAATAAATAAGGGATAGATCGACCTCGTAACTGAGTAGCAATATCACGACTCAATAAATGCGAACTGGAACCGCTTAGCCAAATTTGACAGTTTTCCTGGTCATAAAGATATCGAACAGCCACTTCCCAATCAGGCAACAATTGTATTTCATCCAGGAAGATAAACTTTTTTTGGGTCAAACGATCAGGGTAAAGACGGTGGTAGGATTCCATGAGATCCCCTAAAAGCTGAGGATTCATTGGGTTGAGTGCTGGATTTTCCAAACTCAGATAAATCATTTGCTCTGCATCAACCTTCTTTTTAAGTTCTTCCATGACATGGTACAGACAGGTTGTTTTTCCTGCTCTTCTTGGGCCCATAATACTTATAATTTTCTGACTATTTAAAGGGATCGGTAAATCCCGAGGAATGTAAGCAGGCAAAGTACGTTCCTGTGAAGCCAGAATCAATCTCATCAAAAGGTCATTATTAGTTGACATATTCATTTTTCACCTCCTATGCAAGATTATAATCGTATTTTATAGTCTTGTATAGGAGACGATAATCCAGATTAATGCTCTTCATTTCATGGAATAATTTAACATAAACAAGCTCTAAAAGCTAAAGTTTTGAGAGCAAATACCTTTTATCGGTCGATCATTAGATCGAACAGAATGCTCTCCAGGTCACGACGACTATCCAATATCAATAAAATCAGCAAACTATTCTTGTCCACACGGTAAACCACCCGATAGATTTCTACCACCAACTCGCGGTAAAGACTCACCCCAAGATCTTTTAACTCTGGTATCAGACGACCCTGAAGGGGAAAATAGCACAAATCCTGGCATTGCTTTTTCAGGACATGGTATAGCTTTTCTGCGCTTGCAGGGTGATCCTGAGCGATATAGTCCAATATCCTGAGCAAATCCGTAACTGCTCTTTCCGACCAAACCACCCGCAAAGACTCTATTTTTTCAGCCATGCGCGCTTTTCTTCTATATCCTCAAATACTTGATCCTGTGGAGTTCCCTGGCCTTCTTCAGCATCTTTTTCAGCAAGCTGGAGGATCTTTATCATAGCTATTGCATTCTTCATGTTTTCGTATGACTTCAAATCCAATATCACAGCCTTTGCAGTGCCGTTTTGCGTAATATACATTGGCCGACTGGTTTCACGAACTTGCATTAATACTTTGTTTGCATTAGCCTTCACATATGATATCGGCTTGACATCTTCTTCACTTTTCATCTTTCCTCCTATGACTAAATATAGTACCATATTTAGTCCTAATAACAAAAAGACTCATCCACCATAAAGCTCCAGCCATTTTTAGTTCGTTTATCGTCTCATTTATAAGACTATAATCTTAAATTATCGTCTTATATGGAAGACTATAATTAAAAGCTAAGTCTTTCGCTTACTTGTTTTCTGTCTTCCTCACCTTAAACCTCAAGACTGTTTTCAATTTTTCTGGCTCGGTCTTTCGAGGGTCGGAAAGGTAAATCTCCCGATGCTTGAGAGATGTCCTCTCATATCCGTGGTCAGCACAGAATTGCTTCATCATCTCAAAGCTGGCAGGCTCATCATCATAGCTCCCCACATGAAGCATCTGACAGCACAAGCCTTCTGTGATCGTCTCCAGCCTGATCCGATCCAAGGCCTCATTGGCTTTCTTGCTTTTAGCCTCCAGTATAAAGCGATCAAACAACTCCGAAGTCAAAAAATCCGGCTGACGAATCATTGCAGCATAAGCAAAATTGCTTTTATCGGTGCTGGGTTTAGCTTTATCCACCAAATCCCACACCCCTTCCAGCGGAAACACCGTGTAATCATAAAACTCTTTGGGGACATCTTTGCTTTTATAAGACATTTTCACCGTATAGCTAAAACCATAAAGCGCACCCACTACCATGGAAAAAGCTTCCTCATTGGGGTCTCCCTGGCCATCAATCACTGCAAACAAGATTGGTGGCACTTCCACCAATACAGGTTGGTTTTTTGGTAGATAGAGCTCCTTATATGCTTTTTTATACTCCACCTTGTCCATCACAGACCTCCCTAATCCGCTTTAAAAGCTTTGCAAAGGTTTTGCTTTGTAACAATGTTTATGAGTAAGTGTTATTAATTTTGCTCCAAATAATTGCTAATTGCTTTTTTAAGGAACGGCAAATCTTTCCGAACTGTAGTCCATACAATTCCAAGATCGACCCCAAAATATTCATGTATTAATATATTTCTTAAGCCAACAATATCTTTCCAGGGTACTTCAGATAAATTCCCTATCGTTTTATCAGAAATATGCTTTGCTGCTTCTCCAATAATTTCTAAAAGTCTGGCTACAGCTAAGTTTGTTCTTTCATCACGAATGAATTCTTCTTCTGTTAAATCTTTGCAAAAAAAATCAATCTTGCTAATTGCATCAAGGATATGCTGAAGAAAAAGGCGATCACTCTTCATGACAGGCTTATTTCTATTAAGTCCTTCTCAATGTATGGCGCTAAATGAGGACTAAGAGCATTTTTAGTAACAATGTCGAGATGAATGCCTGTGTCTTCTTTGACAATTCGAACAATATGAGACAGATCAATCAAAGTGATTCTTGTGCCAAACTCAACCAATACATCCAAGTCGCTTTCCTTGTGCTGATCACCTCTGGCATATGATCCAAATAGAAAGATTTTTCTTGCCCCATATCGCCTTAAAATTGAAACAATATAGTTTAACTTGGACTTATCTAATTTTTTTTGCTTTATTGCTTCTTGCATCATAACCTTATTATACAATCCTTCTTCCAAACAAAAACAGCAAGCTGTCCTTATTTTGCAACTACTCCACAGACCTCCCTTATCCGCTTTAAAATCCTCGCAAAAGTTTTCTCCCGCAAAAGGCTGATCCAAAAGCCATCGCAAAATCGCTCCCCTCGAATACAATAAGTCAACAAAGCCTTCAGGGTGGGTAAATCCATAGATTCGATCTCCTCCATCCACTCCTCGGCATTTTTCCCCGAAGCTTTCAGCACACCGATATAATCCCTTTCCACGAGCCTCGAATTCTGGAATTGCTCTGCGAAATCATACACTTTCGGATGATAGGCATACCCCACCCCACTGAGAGTATCACCCCTTCTCGCAATCCCTTCGCCCTCATACAGCTCCTCTATCGGAGTCTGCTCAAAAAAAGCGATATATTCCTCAAAAAACCGTTTCAATTGTTCATCCATAAAATTATTTACCAAACTTTGCTAAATATGCTGAAGGCGTACAAATAAAAAGATCGGGACACTTAAATTCAAAGAAGTGCTTATCACCAGTCACCAAAACATCAATATTATTATGTAATGCAGCATTAACAATAGGCTGGTCCTTTAAATCATTGATTTTGATAAAATCATGTGAAGGACCTTCAACTAATTCTATAGGTAGCAATTTAAGCATAATATCCATTTGTGATTTTTTATCAGGAAAACGCCTCTCAGTTACTTCAATACATTCTTTAACAATCTGCTTGCAAAGTATTAACTCATGATTTTTTAAAACATTTAAAACCACTTGATCAGGGACACTGCCTTCTTTAATGACTGCTGAAATCAACACATTAGTGTCGATCATAACCCTCATTTAGAACTTTTCTTCTTTCGTAGCTCCATTACATCAGATAAAATTTCTTCTTCTGAAACTCTAACATCCTTAAACGCTTTCTGTGATTCCTGGTAAGCTAAAATAGCTGAATTACGAATCACAAACTCTCCTTTTTCGTTTCTTAAAAAGAGAACCTTGTCGCCTGGTTGCAGTTTTAGTTTTTTTCTTATTTCCAATGGGAGCGTAATCTGACCATTTGTTGATATCTTAGCTAAATTCACATTACACCTCCTTCTTTATTATTAAAGTTTAATTTAATTTCTTTAATATTCAAGTTTTTCTGATTTTATCTCCACCCTCATGCTTCCGTGCTCACCAGCTCCAGCAAATCTTTTTTAATCCCATGGTGCGACTGGTTCAAATTAATCGAAAATACCGTCAAACGATGCAAACCAAAGGCATAGGACTCATGAAAGCTCACCTTGCCCTCTGCCACGGGATACACCAGGATACCATGAATAGGCATATCCTCCTGCCCCTGCCTTTTCAGCTCATCCTCGCAATTGATCATATAGGAAAAAAGCTGATACAAATTGGGCGATCGAAGCTTGCCGTGGCTCTGCTCAAACCGACCAGCGCTCATCATCTCCTTATAAAACTTCGCATCCATGATCAACTGCCTGCCCCCATATCGAAACATCAAATCCGTCTCCATGCCAGGCAAATGTGGAGATCTCGCAGTATCTCCTTCAAAAAGCCATCGCAATTGCTGTCTGCGCACAGGCACCCTGGCACCTGCTTCCATCAGTTCAAACTGGTAAAATGATCGCAGAAACTCTTCAAACAGCCTTGCCATAAACTTTTCATTTTCAAAGATACTGAAATTGCCGCGCCCATTCTTCTCATTCACCATCTGCCCTTCCACGATAATTCGGCAAATATTCAGCAAAAAACAATACACCGACTGTCTCCCGGGCATCCTCACCCCTCGAAACACCTTAGTGTCAAGCCTCACCGCATCCACCATATCCAGGCACTGCAAACACTCCGAAATCCCTGCCTTCAAGGTATGGTCCAAATCTCGATATCGATAGAGGAGCAATAAAGTGGACTTCAAAATTTGATTGGGTAGCACATTGTGCGTCAACTCATCAAAATTGCAATACATCTTGCCCTGCTCATGTGAAAGCTTTCTCAAAGAATCCATAAAACTAATCTTGCCCCGAATCTGCCGGGTTTCCTCCAGCTCTGTAACATAGCTTCGGAAAAAGCCTCGCTTCCTGAGCAATTGAAAACCTCTCACCATAGCATCAGCAAACAGATTCAGCAAATCATTGCTATCCTCAGCGCCCACCTTTGCCCAGCTTTTTTCGGGCAACACCTTCCATGCATAGCACAGCATAAAGTAAAGATTCTTAATCGGTATCACGGGCGACCTGCTCCAGGTTCTTTGTCCATTCCTCAATTTTATCCGTCTCGTCGATCCAATACTCTTCCAGCAGAGGAACGATTTCAAAATTCACCACATTAAGATACCACTCCACTACATTCTCTATGGGCTTTTGAGGGCAAAAAAAGCTATGCCCAATACAATAGCCCTTCCCAAGATTATGGGTATCCTCCATAATAGCCCCATTCAAATTCGTCATCACTGTGTTGATATTATTGATCCAAACCTCTGGCACTTGTTTTTCCTTCAAGCACTCCGCAAAAGTGGGGTGCCCAAAAGCAGGGTCCAAATTGACAAAAGCAAAACGCCTGCGCAAGGCATAGTCCACCAGAGCAATAGAGCGGTCTGCAGT
>PXBT01000062.1 GCA_003566815.1 Caldisericota bacterium | reverse complement strand
TACGGCTTTTCCGACTTCGAAGACCACCTGTCCAGAGATTACAGCGCCCGCGAATACTGCATCCAGTATCGTGAATCGGCCTTTGATTTCGTCAGCCGGCTGATGGAGCACGAAGGGATCTACTATTACTTCACTCATGAGGCCGGAAAGCACACCTTGATTCTGGCCGATGAAAACAGTTTCCACGAGCCCTGCCCCGGCTACGACACCCTGCGCTTTTTCCCACCGGAAGAATTTGATCGCCGCGACCTGGACGACGACCACGTCTATAACTGGCACGTCGGTCAGCAAGTCCAGTCAGGACGCTATGCATTGAGTGACTACAACTTTGAAAGCCCCAAGGCCAATCTGGAGGTCCGATCGGCCATTCCGCGCGAACATGCCCATGCCGAGTTCGAGGTCTACGATTATCCCGGCACCTACCAGGAAGTATCCGACGGCGATAACTACGTACGCACCCGTATCGAGGAAATCCAGGCCCAGCACGAAATTGCCACCGGCCACCATAACAACGTCGGCCTGATTGCCGGCTACCTGTTCAACCTGACCGGCCACACCCGAGATGACCAGAACCGCGAGTACCTGGTCATTTCAGCAGACTACAGCTTTTATTCCGACGCCTACGACCCGGAAGAGAAAAGGTCCCCAGAGCCTCCGTTTGCCTGCCGCTTCACCGCCATGGACAACCACCAGCCATTCCGACCGGCGCGAAAGACCCCCAGACCCATCGTGCACGGCATGCACTCGGCCATCGTCACCGGCCCCGAAGGCGGCGAAATCCATACCGACAAGTACGGTCGCGTCAAGGTCCGTTTCTACTGGGACCGCCACGGCCCCGAAGACGACGGCAGCTCCTGCTGGGTTCGTGTCTCGCAAAACCGTGCCGGCAAGGAATGGGGCGAAGTCTACCTGCCCCATGTTGACCAGGAAGTCCTGGTCAGCTTCGAGGAAGGTGATCCAGACCGTCCCATTGTTACCGGCCGCGTCTACAACAAGGATCATATGCCGCCACTGGATTTGCCGGAGGACAAGACCAAGCTGATCATGCGTGATCAGGGTGGAAATGAAATGCTCATGGAGGGAAAGGATGGTGCGCAACGCATTACATTCAAATGCCCTACAGAAGATACCATGTTTAGCATGGGTGCAGGCTTCAATCCACCACTCGGGTTCTACCTGGGGACGGCTAAGCATCTTACGAATCGTATCGGTGGAAACCACGATTGCGAAGTAGAGGGAGATGAGGAGAAATGCGTAAATGGCAATGTAAGCTGTTTTATCGGCAAGGATTTGAACCACGACGTAGCAGGCAATACAGATTGGCTATTTATAGGATGGAAGACAACAGTTACGATTTCGACTGAGGAAGCTTATAACCTATCGATAAAGCGCTCATTCACTGCCGGCCTTGACTATTCTTACTTTGCGGGCATCAAAGCCGACTATTTTGCTGGAATGAAGGTCGAAGCAAACAAAGGAAAGAAGGTCACTATCAGCTCACTGGAGGAGCTCAATAAGGCTAAAGATGGGAAAACTGAGTATGATCGAAACTACGATGTGAGGGGTGGAGGAACCTTTGACTTAGAGTTTGACAAGACCGCCCGACTCAAAGGAAAAGACAAGGTTTTTCTTGAAGGAGGAAAGGCTACGCTTGTTATGGAGGGCGACACACTCACCATCAAAGCCAAGCAAATCAAGCTGGATGGAGAGGTGGCAGTTACAAAGGATCACTATGTCGGTGGCCTGGTGCACGCCAAGGTTGTCCCACCCCCACCGCCCAAGCGTCATGTTAGCAGCATGACACCTGCAGATTGGGCGGCGGTCTCGGCATGGCTACGCTCACTAAAATAGTGACATCAGTGAGTTCTGACAACGGTAGCCACATCAATCTTCCAACATGGAGGATGGCGACTGCAATAAGGAGACAATAATCGGGACCATGAATACTCCTTCCCATATACATCACTCAATCCATCCAATAAACGAGACCGGAATGGAGATCGGATGGGTCCGCGGAAGGATGGGTTTCCCCAAACACTCACTCACCATTATTGTCAAAGGAACGTTTCAACTATCAAACAACCAATTGGCATCCCTGTTACATGACAAGCAATTGCCGTTATGCGGTGACTTGCACCATGACGATGATCCCACGGCCAGTCTGCTTTATGAATCTGATTTCGTACCATTCAAACCCAAAGCTGACCTGTTACTCAGTGGCAGTTGCCACGTTCCAGGAGCGAAACCGCGAAAGTCCTGTCCAGTAACATTTGCGGTCGGAACCTGGAAGCGCACATTACAGGTAATAGGACAGCGCTTTTGGAGACATCTTGATTCGGCTCCGCGAATGACAGATCCCCTAACTTTCCGAAAAGGCCCGATTCGGTACGAATATGCTTTTGGGGGCCCAGGCTTTAACAAAAACCCATTGGGCAAGGGATTGCAGCCTATGAATATTGATGGAGAGGAACAGGTACCACTCCCCAATATTGAGGAGCCCCCAGGATTGATTACTGACCCGAGGCAACAACCACAACCGGCTGGCTTCGGACCAATCGCTCGCACATGGGAGCTCCGAACTTCCAAGTCTGGCACCTATGACGAACAATGGCTTGAAGCGCGTTGGCCTTGGTATCCTGAAGATTTCGACTGGTCATTCTTCAACTCCGCACCAGCGGCTCAACAGCTGCCAAACTATCTAGAAGGCGGTGAATCGCTCTATCTCGAAAACCTGGTACCCGAAACCCCCCAATTTCACAGCAATCTTCCGGGAGAAAGGGTGCGTGTCTTTATCGCAAAAAACAACGACAGCTCCGACCATCAGGACCCATTTTACGAAATTAGAATGAATCTTGACACACTATGGATTGATGCTGAGAATCAAATAATGACATTGACCTGGCGTGGCATCACTGAAACTTTATCTGAGAACTGTGAAGATATTGACTATATCTATGCAATCAAACAAAACATTTCAGACGACCAAATCTCCTTGAATAACGCCCGGAAAAGAATGCTGACTTACACATCTCCTCATCAAGCTGAAGAGATTGCTATCCCATCCGAACAAACGACTAATCCTGATATTATAGAGATTGGAAAGGATATAGAACATTTCAACCAGGAATTGGATAAAGATCTGGGTCCAGAGCTTCGACGAGGGCTCAGAAGTGACCCGATTGCGACGTTGAGACAGATTTACCGACAGCGCCTGACGAAAGCTGGCAAGGATCCCAAGATCGCCGATGATTGGGATCCAGCTGAAGATGACCAGACGAAGGCACTCCACGATGCAATGCAATCTGAAGATCTTGTGGGCGAGCCGGTAAATCGTGATGCCTGTCTAAGACAGATCGCCGCTGGGCAATCCATGGCAAACCAAGATTTGCGTGGCGGCGACTTTTCACATTGTGATCTAGGCAACGCTGATTTTTCCGGAGCACTCCTTATTGGAGCTAATTTGCGCAACGCTAACCTGAGCAACGCTAACTTGCTTGGCGCAAACTTGCAGGGTGCGGACTTGTCCAGCGCAACCTTAACCGCCACCAATCTTTTTCAGGCCGATCTTGCAGGCGCGAAACTTATTGAAGTAGTTGCAGTCGATGTCATTCTCGATTCTGCAAACCTTGAGACTGCCGACCTTAGAGGTTCGGAGATTCGGAACTCGAGCGCGGTACGCACCAACTTTACCAGAACTGATTTTGGCGCAGCTACCCTGACTGGCTGCAACCTCGATGAATCCGACCTTTCACTTTGTCGAATGGATCGCACTACCTTTGATCGGTCATCTTTAGTTAGTGCCAATCTTGAAGGAAGCCAGGGAGAGTCCACGGATTTTTCTGGATGCAACCTATCTCGAGCAAACTTCAGTGAGAACTCTCAATTTCTGAGAGCACGATTCGTGCAAATACAGGCGGACGAATCCGTTTGGGACTGCGCGATTCTCAGTGGATCCGACTTTAGCGGAAGCAGTATGCGAATGACTGACTTCACAGGCGCCAATCTTCATAGCGCAAGTTTCAGTCACTGTGATCTGGCACAGGCCAAATTTGTCAATGCACATATTGAGAATGCCGATTTTCAACGGGCCAACCTTTTCCAGTCCAGCCTGGAGAAATCCTTTCTGTTGGGTGCCAATTTCAGCTATGCGAATCTCTATGAGTCAGAGACTCGTGACAGCGAAACTGAAGGCGCAACCCTGGAGAACGCCAATCTGAAGATGACGAAGCTGGCACTGAACTCCCGCAAATCAAAATAAAGGCTCTTTTGTGACGGATCGAGTAAAACACGTAGGTACACCTAAAGAGCTGTTAGCTGCTCTCGATAGTGGCACCATGCCGGCGATGATAACAGTCAGCCTAGCAAACCTGGAAGGCATAGATCTTTCTGGGCTCGCGTTATGCGGTCTAACTTTGGAAAGGGTCAATTTACGCGGATCATGCCTGGAAGGAGTCGACTTCACCGGCGCCAAGATCATTGGTTGCGACCTGACAGGAGCAAATCTTAAGAATGCTAATCTTTCTGAAGTCCAAATTTCCGCAGCTCGAACTCATGTAGCTCATTCAGAATCGGCAAGCACGTCTGTTTCTGAGCTCGATCTGTCAGATAAAATTTCTGAAAAACTGGCGTCAATGGGTATTGGTGGATTTATTGATATTCCTTCGGACTTTTCAATGGCCGCCCTTAACGGAATGTCACTCGTTAGTGCGATCATCTCTAATTCATGCTTTGACAATGCAGCTCTTAAGGAAACTCGACTCAGGAATACCGTGATAGCGGAGTGCTCGTTTTGCAATGCTGATTTTTCAGGATCTGAATGGACTGGTAATATCTGCGATGACTGCAATCTAACCAACACTTCATTTGATAAAAGTGTTCTCAACAATAGCTCATTCTCCAACACATTGAGAGGTGAAATGCTTCTTGAGAAAGCAGAACTCATCTCCGTGGAATTTAAGAATATTGACCTTCGAGCTTTTACTTTTCCTGAGCTCATGGAAGACTGCCTTTTCGATAACTGCAACCTTCGGGGCATTGATCTCTCATCAAAGAACTTTAGGAACTCTAGATTTATTGCATGCGACCTCGAAACCACCAATATGATGGAAGTCGGACTAACCGGCTGTCGCCTTGTCAACTGCAACCTATCAAAAGCCCATATGAGCCTAGCTAGAGCGGCTCATGCAACCTTCGAAGACTGCTGTTTCGAAGATGTAATGATCAGGAGGGCGGATTTTAATGGCACTAGCTTCAGTTCTGGATCCTTCAAAAACGCTGATCTAAGCGGCTGTGCATTCGAGGAAAGCAGCTGGATGTCAGTTACCCTCCAGAATTGTAATTTTTCAAACGCTACATTTTCCAGCGCAGGCTTCACGGACGTGAACTTTGGTGCTTCTATTCTGACAGAATGCCATTTATTCGATACACACTTCGAGATGTGTGACCTTAGAGACTGTGATTTACGTAATTCATTGTTTGATTATATGCAGCTCTCCGAATGCAGAACTGAAGGGTTGAAGCTCGGAATTGCGAGATTCAAGGGAAGTGACTTTTCTGGAATGGATTTTACCAAGCTTTCTTTGAAGCCCAGGGCGTTTTTGGAGTGCGACTTGAGCACCTGTAACATGCAGGAGATGGACTTGGACGGGTGCGACTTTACTGATGCTGACCTGACGCAAGCCAACCTCAGGGGCGCAATGTTAAGCAATGCATGTCTGGATGGCACGGATTGCGCAAGCGCCAATTTTTCTGGTGCAAGGATGAATGCCACGTCATGTCAATATGCTGATTTCACTTCCGCAAATATGTCAGGCATAAATCTTGAAGGTTCCAACAGCGTCGACGCCGACTTCAGTGAAGCGAACCTTCTGGAGGCCAATTTTTGTAATTCTCAACTTGCTGGAAGCGTCTTTATCCACACCGAAGCTATCAGGGCAAACTTTGATCAGTGCAAGTTACAATACGCTGATTTTTCACATGCAATATTGACAGGGTCGAATCTCAGCCATTGCAACCTGAAGGGTGCGAGGTTTCATCGGTCGAAACTAGAGGGGGTTAAAATGAATAGCTCAATCCTGGACGAAGTCGAAAAGACAGATCCGGACCTGGCCTGGGCCGAAGACTATCGGCCACCACCACTGCCACAATTCAACAGGTAATGATTATGAACATCGATCACGGCACGACCGACAAGTCAAAGACACAAACCAAACCAAATGGTATGCAGTCTGCAATTGTAGTGGGTCAAGTCGGGCCTTCCACCTTCCTGGTTCAACCGGGAACATCGAGTAGCACTTATTGTTGTGAGCTCGCGACATTCAGTGAACGAGTCCCGCGCAAGGGCGATCGTGTACTGATCAACTCCGATCAGCACGGTCAACAGTTCATCATCGGCTTCATCGGACATGGCTCGACGGCCACGACCTGTGAAAGCCAATCCAACATACTGGCTGGAAAATCTGGTGCAAGCGTGGAACTCACCAACAAGGATGGACGCGAAAGCCTGCAAGTTCGGGACCAGAACCAGCGTCTTATTTTCGAGTATTTGCCTGATGAAGGGAAAGGCCATATCTCACTCGAAGCGGGCAGTATCAGCCTGAATGCACAGAAGTCCATCGATCTGACCGCTGGTACCGATCTGAGACTGTTTTCCGGTCATGCAACCCGGCTGGATGCGTTGGGCTCGTTGGATTTGACCGCCCAATCAGAAAAAATCTCAAGGATCGGACTTGGTCGTCGGGGAGTTCATCTTAGCGGTGAGGCATTGCTTTGCGTAGCAGACAAGGGCCTATTCAAGTTCCACCGCTCGCAATTACAGGGCGAATCGGTATCGGCCAGGCTCGAGTCTGCAAAGATGGTCGTCTCAAGCATGGAGACGGAGGTCAAATCATTGTTTGAGAAGGCTACTGATGTTTTCCGTCAGGTTTCCGGATTGCATCAACTTAAGGCAAAACGGACGCGTACTATTTGCGAGGACAGCCACGCAGTAATCGCAAAGAGAGTTCGGATCGATGGAAATTATTCGGTTAAACTTCAGGGTGACAAGATTCATCTGGGTTAGGAGAGCCTTATGATTTTTTCCATTGCAACGACTCAGGGTGGGCAATGCATGGCATTTCCGGATGTCTGCAAAACGCCATCTCCTGGTGGACCAGTGCCGATTCCCTACCCCAACATTGTGATGCTAAATAACGCCAAGGGAAATACGGTTACAAAAAAAGTCAAAATCAAAAATAAGAAGGTAATCACCAAGAAGAGCGTAATAAAGAATTCTACCGGAGACGAAGCAGGAACAGCAAAAGGCGTAGTATCCCAGAAGACCCGTGGTGAGGCGAAGTTTCTTCGTGCCAGCACCACCGTGAAAGCGGAAGGCAACCCTGTTGTCTTTCAAACCTGCATGGTCGGTCAAAACGGCAACAACGCCAATATCCCCCTCGGGGTCCTGACCACCGTGGTCCAGCAAACAGCCAAGGTCATGCGCTGATCGGTTCAGGCCACCCTGAACCCCTTCTCACGGATCCGTGCGATTTGATCGCGCAGTTTGGCGGCTTGTTCAAACTCCAGGTTTTCGGCAGCCTGGTACATCTCCTTTTCCAGCCGGACAATTTCTCGGGCTGCCTGGTCCGGGGAAACCGGTTCGGGATCGTAATCGGCAGCCGGCTCGGCGGCTTTTGAAACCGGTTTCTTGCCGGGGGTCTGGTGGGCATCGGCCATGATGTCGGCGATGTTTTTGATGAT
>PXBT01000122.1 GCA_003566815.1 Caldisericota bacterium | reverse complement strand
GTGAAGGCATGCTCAAAAAGCATTTCAAGGCACTCACATCGTCCAATGAAGGGGTTACCACCCTTGAGTTTGCGATTGTCCTTCCCTTGCTCTTTTTGATCACTTTTATGACGATTCTTTTCCTTTTTTGGATTGGGGATGCCATGTTGCAAGCTTATGCCGGTTTTCGCATCAATCAGGTGCAGGTGCGCAATTTGCCCATCTCCGAGGACTCTCCCATTCTGGATGAGCTATATATCATTCCAACCCTCAACCAATTCCAATACCTTGAATATTCTCGTCGGACGGTGGAGCTTGAAGGTCAGGCTTTCTTGAACATTACCGATTATGTTTTTGAAGATTCGTTGATGCCTGCTGAATGGTTGCGACTCGCACTATTGCCTGACTGGCAGAGCAGGGATCGTTTTGAGCGACTCAGTGGATATACCCTGAGCTTGCAGGAGCCTTTTCTTCCCTTTGCTATAGGTGACAACGATGAAGATGATTAAACGAGAAGAAGGGCAGTCTCTGTTGGAATTTGCCTTTCTTATAGGCTTTATGCTCCTGGTTACGGTAGTTTTTATCAACCTTGGCATGGGAGTGTATTATAAGATTCAGCTTAATCAGCTTGCCCATGATATGGCGCGCATATACTCATTGGCAGAATTTGAAGAACCTTTTGAAACCTCTCAAAAAATTGATTATTTGCTGGATTACTACGAAGGCAGTGGACCCTTTGTGCTGGATGTGCAAAATCCAGCCCGATTCAGCTATGCAGTGCATGAAGAAGAGTACAGCGATAGCCTGCATATGGTGAGCGTGCGATGCACCTATCAGGGGGCTTTCTTTCCTTTTGTAGGTCGATTGCAGATTGGATCAAGGCATACTTACCCCAAAATGATACCAGTGGTGATTCCATGAAGAAAATGAAAGCTCGTTGCGAAAATGTCAAGACCTGGCATCATGCACTTTATGCTCAGTATCCCTGGGAGCGCATGAAGGGTCTGCTGGGGAAAAAGGAGCTCAATGAGGAAGAGCTGATGATTTTTCCAAAGACCAACAGCATCCATACTTTTTTTATGTCCATTCCCATTGATGTGGTATATCTTGATGTTTCAAAGCATATACAAAAGATAGTCCACCACTTGATGCCGGGAAGACTCAGCTCCAGCAAAAAGACTTTCTATACGCTGGAAATGAAAGCTGACTCAGCTCAAAAATTGCGTCTTCAACAAGGCATGCGCTTTTTCTGGGAGGAGGATAGCGGGCAGGTTACCCTCGAATTTGCGCTGATTATTGCGTTTTTTGTCCTGGCAGTGATCGTTGCTTTGCCTAATTTGATTCGAGCTTTTCAGGAATATGTAGCTCAGTTGCTTTTTTATATGTCTGATATTTAGCAAGGGGTTTAAATAAAAACTTTTTCCACATAAGGCGAGTTCATCGCAAACAGAAGAGAAGAATAGGTCAGGTTGAATTCAAGAATATCTCCAACATTTAACTTGTCGGCCTCTTCAATATCCAGCACCAGGTGGTCAGAGCTGGCTCCCAGTATGGATATCCCTGGCTGGGTGGGAGTGATTTGACGAATGTCAGTATCCAGCCTTCCAATATTGACCAAAGCTCGTCGTCTCAGGCCCTTGTTTTGAAAGACAGGATGTTCGCCAAAAGCATTATGCGCCAGTGGCCCTTTGATGCTGGAAGGTTTTATGATCGACTCAATAATTTCTCCATAAAGCTTGAAGCAATCCTGATGGGTGCCTGGCACGGGCAGTCCCTTGATGGCATCCACCCCCATCACAATGCTTTCACCCATGCGTACATGATTGATGCAATCAGGCAGAGTATGGTTGATCATCAAGGGCACCAGATTGGACCCTCCCCCGGATACCAAAGGGTCTCGATGAAATAGTTTTTTAAAAAGTGCTTTGGCGGGGTATAAAAAGGATAAATTTTCCGGAGTCGGAATCAGGCCGGCAAAGCAGGTGGCATTGGTGCCTATCCCCAGGACATCAATTCCTTTCATGGTCAGAGTGGCGCGCAGAAAATTTTCCAATTGGTCCTGCAATATTCCTTCTCTCAGGTCTCCCATTTCTATCATCACAATAATTTGATGGGCAGTTTTTAATTTCACAGCCTCATCATTGATAGCTTGCAACACCTGCAGATCACTTTGCATGCTGATGTCAGCCAGTCGCATCACATCTTCAGCTTCACTCAGCGCTGGAGTGCGTACGAGCAAAAAACGCCCCTTGACGCCACTTGAATGCATGCGGAGAATATCAATAATTCTCGAATCTCCAATCGAGTGGGTTTGTTTGGCATATAGCGATGTTATGCGGGGGGGCCCCATTACTACTTTGCTCACAGGAGTCAGCTGGGCATGGCTTGAATGACATAAATTGCGTACAGCTTCTAAATTTTGTTGCAGTTTAATTAAATCAATTTGAATATAGGGGGTTTTCATTTTAGTCTCCATTGCAGGATGCGGGGAAACAGCACCCAAAAAAGATAAGAAAATAGCATGGATAGAGCAAAAACCCAGGCCAGCGACAAGGGAAAAAAGAGTTGAGGAAAAAGGTGGATCAGCAAATCAGTTTGTGGGTTCAGCATCCAATAGTCGTTGGGAAAGGACCAGACATGAAAATAGTGGAAAAAGAAAGGAAAAAAAAGAAGCAAAATCAAGGCTATTCCCACCAATCCAATAATGGCTCCTTTGCCTGTTTTTTGATACTGCTCCCTGGATAAAGGCTTGGATAAAAGAAGAGTCAGCATGATTAATCCAACCAATACCCAAAGTATAATTCGCAACAGGTGAAGCAAGTGAGCCACATCTTTCATGTGGATAATCTCATGCCTTTGAAAAGCAAGACTTCCATCATCCAGTTCCACTTGGATGGAACTGCCATATAAAAGCCCCTGATGAATCTTATCTGCGATTTGATTTTGCTCTTCAGAAGAAAGGGACATAAAATCAGCTTGACGAACTAAAACCTGATACATCCATTTGGATTGCGAAAGCAGGGTGGCATTAAGGATGGGGAAAAACAAAATAGAGAGGATAATCAGGACAGCTATTCCCTTTTTTTTAGTCATGAAGAGCATCGATTTTTTTCTGCAGGGTGCAGGATAGTTGACAGCCCACCACCAGGATGATCATGGTATAATTCAGCCAAATAAGCAATACAACTGCAGTCAGCAGAGATCCATACAGCACATTGCGCACCGGATATTGCTGGATATAGAGGCGGTATCCC
The DNA here is from genome assembly GCA_003566815.1 of Caldisericota bacterium. Lineage (GTDB taxonomy): Bacteria > Caldisericota > Caldisericia > UBA6126 > UBA6126 > T3SED10-260. The sequence continues at coordinate 24,753 of PXBT01000122.1, read as the reverse complement.
ACCCGGGCCAGCTCGAAAGCAAAGGTGGTGAAAAATGCCCCAAATAGAGCGGAAATATTCCCTACTTTGGCGGCAGGAATGATCTTGTAGATTAAAAAGAAACTTAAACTCAACAAGCCTATGCGGGCAATGTACATTAAAATACCTGGAAATTGTGGAAACAATTCAAAATTCAGCAGAGGCAAGATCGTATTGGTCAGGAAAAAAGTCAACAAAGTGGAAAGCATGAGGATCGACATCAAGCTGATTCCCACGAGTTTGCTGACAATAAAATGGCGACGTTTTTTGACTTCCCAAATCTGATTGAAAATAATTTCCATGGCTCCGAAAAATATTAACATGGACCATATCAATCCAGCAAAACCAATAAAAGTGGAGGTAGTTGAAATGCGTACGGTGGTATAAACGATTTCTTCAATCGCATCAAAGCCTGTGGGAGTAAACTGATGGATATTATCCAACATCCACTCAATAGCTTCTTTATTGGATTGAAGAAACAGGCTGATAAAAGAGATGATCAGCACCGTGATGGGTATCATGGTTAGAAAAGCATAAAAGGTAAGAGCAGCAGATTTAATGACGCCATAACTATAATAAAAATGAAGAAATGCACTAGTCCAAAAAGTTTTAGAGAAAAGAATCTTTAAGTATTTCATATTTCCTACAACTCAATGATATAGCCAGTCAACCTCCTGCAGAAATAAACTTATGAATCAAAAGGTTTTTTTACAATATGAGATAAAAGCTGAACGGTATGGTGAACATCATTGATATCAATCATTTCACAGGGAGAGTGAATATAGCGGGTGGGAATGGAAAGGGTGGTGGTGATGACGCCGGTTTTGGTGGTTTGGATGGCTCCTCCATCCGTGCCTCCAAAAGGCAGAACTTCGTATTGGTAAGGTATGTGGTGCTCTTCCGCGGTTTGGGCTATCCATTGATTAAGCCTTGCATCCGCAATCATGGAGCGATCCTGGATTTTAATGGCTGGTCCGTCTCCCAGCTTCATGGGTATGCGTTTCAAGCCTTTGGGGAGATCGCGAAAACCAGTGCTTGTTACATCAAGAGCAATTGCAAGATCGGGGTGCACTCCATAAGCAGCAGTCGTGGCTCCCACCAATCCCACTTCTTCCTGCACAGCAAAGACCAGATATAAATCATACCATGGGGTGGAGCATTGACGCAGAAGCTCAATAATGATGGCGCATCCAATGCGATCGTCCATGGCTTTGGCCATTACTTTTCCTCCCATATCATGAAAAAGAGGATGAAAAGTTGCGCTTTCGCCTATGCGTACTCTGGAAAGAGCTTCATTTTTGGTGCCGGCGCCAATATCTACAAACAAGCGATCAAAAGTTACTTGCTGGTAGTCGGCAAGATGTTTGGACAGTTCTTCCGATTCATAGAAAAAACACCCGATGGCACCATGCTCAAAGCGAATACGCTGATTGGGCATGCGCAAAGGCATGTGTCCGCCCACAGGTTCCACGCGTATAAAACCATGATCATCAATATGGGAGACCATAAACCCTATTTCATCCATATGAGCATCCAGAAGGAGCTTTTTGCCGCCACTCCCTTTTTTGTATGCAATAATATTGCCCAGAGCATCCACCTGGACTTGATCGACATAAGGACGAATGTGATCCGTGATGGCCTGCCTGATATTTTGCTCTCTGCCACTGGGCGAAGAGATTTCCGTAAGTTGTTGTATCAGATTTTTCATGATAACCTCCCATCATGTGTGAAAAAATTGGATTGCTTGCGCAGGATCAATTCACTTAAGCGCAGAGTAGCTTCATAGTCTTTGGGACTCATTAAAGAAGCCGGAGAATGGATATAGCGAACAGGAAGAGATATGGATCCGGTAATGCATCCCACTCCTGCCTTTGAAATAGGTGTGGAGTCGTTGCCTCCTGCAATTTTTTGTTTCCATTGAAAGGGGATTTGATTTTCCTGTGCAAGGGTGGATAATGATTGCAAAATAGACGCTTGAAAAACAAGCCCATGGTGAGCAATCGTAAAAGCAGGTCCCTGGCCTAACTGAGTGGTCCAGCGATGGGGATCAACCAAAGGAATGTCGCAGGCAGTGGTGCCTTCAAACACAAAAGCCAGATCAGGCTCTATTCGTTGGGCTGCTATCCGACTTCCTCTGAGGCCCACTTCTTCCTGTACGCAAAAAACAAAAAAAGTATCGTATGCTGGTTGAATATTCATTTTCAAAGTTTCCAGTAAAATGGCGCAACCTGCTCTGTCATCAAAGGCTTTCCCTTTCCATAGCTGACCCAGAGGGGCAAAAGGAGTATCAAAGGTGATAGGATCGCCTGGCTGGGTTAATCGCTTTAGCTCTTCATCAGAAGCATGGCCCGTGTCAATATAAAGACTGTCTTTTTTCAGAGGACTCTTTATTTCCTCTGGAGCTTGCAGGTGAATTGGCTTCATGCCAATAACTCCGGGAATATTTTCTTTTCCATGAATAATGACAGGTTTTGCTGCAAGCACTGAAGGCTCAATGCCTCCAAGCGTGGAAAAACGAATGGTACCTTTTTTTTCGATGTGGCGCACCATGAGACCGACTTCATCCATATGGGCCAGCATCATGACTTTTTTGGAGCAGGATGTCCCTTTTTTTAACAAAATAAGATTACCCATGCTGTCTATCCAGTGATTATCGATAAAAGCTCGTGATTCTTCCCATAAATATTCTCTTACAGGTTCTTCATGACCGCTGACTCCTGGAAGATTGCTCAGTGTTCTTATAACCATGAAAAGCCCTCCCTGTGATCATGATCTAATTTTTTTACAACTGCCTGAAGAAGTCTTACAGCTGATCGGATATCATTTTCATCCACCATTTCCAGCGGAGAGTGCATAAAACGGAGCGGAATGGAAATTAAAGCTGTGGGAATACCCTCTTTGATGGTTTGAATACTTGACGCATCAGTGCCTGCCGGGTAAGGCATGGGTTCATGAGTGACTTTGATGCCTTCTTCATCGGCTGCGGAAAAGATGAGCTTTTGAAGAGGTTTGGAGAAGTTGGGACCCACTCCAACCGGGATGGCTTTTCCCAAAGGATAGGCTTTGGGCTCCTGCACTTCGGGTTGATCGCCAAAAGTAACATCAATAGCAATAGCGCAGGAAGGTTGCACTTCATAGGCAGCAGTCTCTGCTCCTTTGGCGCCCACTTCTTCCTGTGTGGAAAAAACACAGCAAATATCCCAGCCATGTTTGGTGCGTTGCAAAGCTTCCAATAATTTGATGGAAACCAAAGCGCTGGCTCGATTATCAAGGGATTTACCTGCTATTTTTTTGCCTCCAAGGGCTTTGAAGTAAGGCTCAAATACAACAGGATCACCTATATTGATTTTTTTCTTGAAATCATCTTCATCCAATCCTGTGTCCAATAGAAGTTTTTCATAAGGCAGTATGCTTTTTCGTTCTTCCTGAAGCAGGAGATGAGGAGGAATAGTGCAAACAACAGCAGGAGTAGTTTCATTTTGCCCGATGATATGAAGGATTTGACCCGGCAGTACTTTGGGGTCAATGCCTCCTCGGGGCTCTATGCGCACAAAACCATGACCCTCCCTGGAGGAGACTGCAAAGCCAACCTCATCGATATGAGTGGATATCATGAGTCGGGGATGCTCAGGCCCTGCTCCTCGTTTAATGGCAATCAGACTACCCAGCGTGTTAAGCTTGGTTTCGTCGGTCCATGGAGCTACAGTTTGCGATATTTTTTCGATCACCTGATGCTCTCTGCCTGCAATGCCACTGATACTGCATAAATCATTGAGTAATTGCTTTTCATCAGCCATATTTTATCTTTCCCTCCGTATAGTAACTATCTGATGCTCTGGCTCCCATGATACCTCTGCGCCCAACCCTTCCGAAATAAATCGAACAGGCACAAAAGTACGCTGATTTACTATAATGGGAGGAGCATCCAACTGATATTCCTGTTGATCAATAAGTGCTTGTTCCTGTTGAATCCATAACATGATTTGCTTGTCTTCCAGTTGAATAGTTATTTTTCGTTCAGCATTATCCCACTCGACTTCAGCTCCAAAAGCTTCGCTTATAAAACGAAGAGGCACCATGGTTCTTTGTTGAGCAATGAAAGGAGCTGCATCGAGCAGACTTGGCACCCCATTAATATAGGCGGTGGGGTTGCCAATAATTAATTGTATAATGATGGGCACCATGATTGAAAGAGGGATGGACTGTATGCGATGGTTGCCTGAATCTGCCACCAGCAATTTATCATTGTGCAGAGCCAGTCCTGAAGGAAAAAGAAACTGACCGCTTTGATAGCCAATATCCACTTGCAGATTTTCTCGAGAGGGGTAGGTGTTGGGCCCTCCCAACCTTCCAAAAGCATCAATTTTTTTTCCGGTTACTGCATGATAGATACCTATGAAATGATATTCTTTAAAACCTATCAGGATATATTCATTCCATAAGACCATGTCAAAGGATTTTTGAAAAGAAAATCTTTCATGACTTTCCAATATAACAGTTTCATACATGGAAGAAAAATCATTGGAAAAAACTAATATTTCTCCATTACTCATCAATGCTTTCAGATTTTCATTTACTCTGAAAGTTTTTAATGATGCTTCGTGTGAAGGTAGCTCCATGCTATCAATATATTCTCCAAGGGAGTTAAATTTTCGAAAAACTTTTTTACTGCAATCATAGGCATAAAGATAACCCTCGGGATCACATTGGATTTGACAGTATTGGTCATTGTTCTGATGAGAAATAGTGCGAATCAACTGGTCTTCATTGAAAGTGTAAATTTGCGAAAGATTTGTTCGACTCAGAACATAAACCTCGTTATTTTTCAGAGATGCTGCGGTTGAAATAACTTTGAGAGGAGTCTGTTCGTCCTCTACCCATGCGCTTTTACTAACAAAGGAATGATTGGACAAAGAAAAAACTTTCATGCCTCCCAGATAATCATCATTCACATAGATATGATCCCGGGCATTGATGGAGATATGTTCAGGCCAGTGCAATTCAAGATTGCTTCGAGGCTCGAAGTGGGCTTCCTGTATTTGACCTGTGCTCAAATCCACCTGAGCAATTCCTTTTCTCAGGGCTGAAGTGATGAGCAGGCGCTGGGAGTCAATGGACTGTATGCCACTGGAAAAAATACCTGTCGCAAGTGTGCGCAGGTAGCGCCCGTTTTGATTGAAAAACAGGAGATCTCCATTGGCATCAGCCACAATAAACTCATTGTTGAAAAAATCAATGGATATAGGGATATTGATATGTTCTTCGCCAAAGTGACGAAGATTTTCCAGCTCATCATCCACCAGGAAAAAGCCTCGTTTGGCTCGATCAAGAAAAGCAAAGCCTCTTCCTTCCACAGCTACAATATCCTGCAGAAAAAGAAAGGAATGATTTGCAATGGATTGAATTTCTTTGATGATCTGTCCATCTTGATCAAACAAACAGAAAGTTTGCTCAGTTATGCCCACTATAGTTTGCTGATCCAAAGCAGCTACTCGTAAAAAATCCGAACGCTGGGAAGGTTTTTGAAATTCTGTCCTGAATACACCGTTGGAGGTAAAAGATTGAATTCTTCCTTCTTTTTGCGAAAAAGAATCTATGGAAGCAATATAAACCATATCATTGCCAGCATCGATCCCTCTGATTTCAATAAAATTGCCTGGTTCATATCCATAGCCTCCAAAATGAAACAAAGGAGAAAGGTCTTTGCTGTAAACTAAAATTCTTGAATTATTTCTATCAGCAACATAGATCCATTCCTGGTTGAAAGCAATGTCTGAAGCGGTTTCAAAAAAACCTGGCGCCCATGGAGCGCCAATAATGCGAACAGGTTCTTTTTGAAGTGCTAAAATAGGACACAAAATCATCAATGCCATCAAAATCGAAAATAATCGAATTCCAAATAATTTTTGCATATCTAATAGTTTACTTTCTTTCCCAAAAAAGTGTATAATTTTTTTATGAATTACGTAATTATTATATCGAATTCTGATTTTGTTGTAAAAGATATCATGGAAAGTTTTAAAGTTATTGCGGATATTCATTTTGATCATACCCTTCGACCCGAGATTGCACTGGATTTTATTCGAGAAAAACAACCTGAGCTCATTTTTTTTGCTGAGGATCTTGTCATGGAAGAAATGGTGGATCTTCAAAAAAAGATTCGAAAAGATTCTCTGGTCCAACATATTCCAATTATTTTTTTATGCCAGTCCTGGAATCCAAAGCAAATGGATTGGATGATCAAAGGTAAATTGGTCGATGATTGGATTGCTCTCAATTTTACCATTACTGAGCGACTTTTTCGGCTCAATAAATATGTGGATTATGCAGGTTTTCAAAAAGAATATCATCGCCTGAAGTTGGAATATGACTATGTAAGCGCTGAATTGGTGTATTTTATTCGAAGCGAGCAAAAAGAAAGGCGCAAAACTGATAAAAATCAGTTAGCCGAGATTATAGACATCATGCATTATGTGAGGACATTTCTTACAGGCATCAAGGGCGGGACAAGCATTCTTTTCAATGATGCATCCAGGGAAGAACAAAAAAAAGAAGCAATAAAAATTATTAAAAATAACATCGACAAAATGGATGAATATGTCAATAAGAATGATTTGACTGTAAAAAATGAATTTCGCAAAAAACCTCCCATTAAAATTATCTCACTGGAACATTTAATCGAAGCAATATCGCCCAAGATTTATCTGGCTGCCCAAAAAAAGAAAGTCACAGTAATTTTTGAAAAAATAGAGCAATCCTACTCTGTGCTTTTGCGTAATCCTGAAATTCTTCCTGCTACACGGACCGCTTTGGTCAATTTTATCAATGCTTCATCACCGGGTTCTTCCGTAGAGATTGGATTGGAACCCCTATTTTCCGCCAATTTGCTTCGAGTGTATGCAAAAAACATCTCCAACAAAGTAGATCGAATTCTTCTTCACCATTTGCTGGATGAAGGCTATGAATGGGTGGATATTCTTAATGATGCGGAGTCAAAATTTGAATTGTTTTCAGATTCGCTTTTTACTGGTATTCAATTTTATATCCCTCGACTTGACTAATCATGATCTTTTTTATTTATTTTTCGATCTATTGCCCAGAGTATTAAGCAAATCATTCCAAGCAATACAGCGATAAACCATTTTTCCTGCGCTACCGGTTCTTTGCTTTCTTCATATCCGGGTTCATGCCCAAGGATGGTTTCGAGCTCTATGCAGGTATCTCCGCCATGATCAGGGTGCGCATTATAAAAGATGCCTTGAAGAATGACGCGATCTCCTTTGATGCCATATCTCCCAAAATACTTCAGGGATTCGACAGTGGATTTGTCCGCCCAGATGCCTATGGCAGTGCGCTCATCGTCCAACAGGTGAAACCAGGCTCCATTGCTTCTAAGTAATGGCTGCCCAATAACTTCTCCTGATATGATTATACTGGAAAGATTATATTTATCAGGAGAGGCTAAAAGCTTGCTCACGGTGACTTTGGGGGGATCAGTCTCCACAGCTCTTGTGATAACAGGGAGGCAGGCAATAATAAATACTGCCATAATTAAACCTGCAAACCATCTGGCGGATGAAATAAAAAATTTCATTTACTTTCCTTTAAAGAAAGATCGAAATACAAAGATAATAAAAACAAATACAGCGGTAAATTCCAAGCGACCCAGCCACATGTTAAATATATAGACGACTTTAAGATTATTGGGCATATCGGGTCGAGTGATGCCTGAACTCAGGCCTGCATTGGAGCTGGAAGATATTGATTCGAAGAGCGAAGGGACCAGAGCATAGCCGTTCAATATTCCTGCCACAGTGCCCATAATTTGCATTACTATAAAGAGCATCATGATGATCAAAGCGCTTTTGACTATTTTGTCAATGATGACCTGGTCGCCAATATGGTGAATTTTTTCTACCAGCACAGCCTGCTGGGGAAAGAAAAATCTTCGGATTTCATGCTGAAAACCTTTGGCAATAATGGCAAGTCGAATGATTTTGAATCCTCCAGCTGTGGATCCTGATGATCCCCCCAGAAACATGGCAATCATGATAACAATCAAAGCCAGGTCGCCCCAATGGTTAAAAAGATGTGTAGTATAAATGGTTGCCTGACCAGTACTTGTATGAGCTGAAAGAAAAACAAAAAAACCTTTTCGAAACATAGCCAAAGGTTCGCTGAATAAATTATTTTGCAGAAGGCCAATGGCCAGTAATATGGAAAAAATAAAAATAGTGATCAGGAAAGTTCTGATTTCAACATCTCGAAAAAGTTCTTTTTTATTTTTGTACCAAATTAAAAAATGCAACCCAAAGTTCATGGATCCCAATATGAGAACCAGCATACAAACAGAATCGTACAAGGTGTGATGATAATAAAGAGTGCTAAGGGTTTGAGGGACAAAACCTCCAGTGCTCCATGAAGACATAAACATGCAGGCTCCATGAAAAAGCGACCACAAAGGGCTTAGTCCTGCCACCATGCCTGCCCCCATAAATAGCAGGGTGCCTATGCCCAAATAAATAAGACTGATCACCCAGATGGCTTTTCCTGTTTCACGAATGCTGGGTATCAACCTGTCTTCCTTGCCTTCTCCCACCAGGGCTTTGTAGCCTAATCCAAGCGGAGGAAGAAACACCAGAGCAATGACGATGATGCCCTGACCTCCGATAAAGCTGAGCACATGTCGCCATACATTGAGGCTCAAAGGCGCATGATCCAATCTCTGAATCAAAGTCAGTCCGGTGGCAGTCAAACCACTCATTGCATCAAAGCAGGAATCCAGATATGATCCAAAAAATCCACCCATTGAATAGGGTATGGCAAGGATCAGAGTGGCCAATAGCCAGGTGAGGGCTGTGATGCAAAGACCATGGAGCCATATGGCATCTTTTCTGGCTCGAAAAAGCATTCTCAGGGCGAGTCCAATAAAAACAAAAAGAAAAAAACCAATGAGAAAATCAACCACCACATGGAATTCTCTCAGGATAGTGCCCAATAAAACAGGCACCAGGAGGGTGAATCCAAAAAAATACAAGATAACCCCTGTATAGTGAAAGATGGTTTTCCAGTCTTCCCAGAGAATTTTTTTCATCATGAATAATTATGCAATCAGACTTATAATAACGGCAAGAAAAAATAGGAGAAGCATCAGAAGAAGAACACAAGCTATCTCAAACAGCATGCCCCACAACCATCGATTAATCGGTCGTACTAAACTCTTCATGGCTATCTTCCACAGGAATTCCCTTAATGATATTTTTTACTTCTTCGAGCAAATCTTTTCGAAGCACAAAAAAGATAGTATCGTTTTCATGCAAAGTTGTTTCTCCATAAGGAATAATGATCTCATCATCTCTCACAAGGGAAATGGCCAAAGCTTCACGGGGAAATTGAATTTCTGAGAATTTTTTTCCTATGGATTTGGATGATTCGGGGACAATTAAACGGATAATATCAAATTTGCTTTTTCGATGCAAAAAAGTGGGTACCACAAAAGGAAACCCACAGTCTCGGCACTGTATGATTTCGTGAATAATGGTGGAAATGATATGGGTGGTAGTGAGTACAAAATCAATCCCTAATTTTTTAAATATGCTTTCATTGCGGGAGTCATTCACTCGAGCCAGAGTCATATCAACTTTAAATGAAATTTTGGCCAGCTGGCAAACCACAAAGTTTACTTCATCACTGCCTGTTACTGCAATTACATAATCCGCATTTCGAGTGCCAGCGGAATCCAGCACGGCATAATCAGCGCCATCGCCATGAATGGTGAGCACATTAAATTTGGTGGCGATATCTTCACATTTTTCATGATCTTTTTCAATCAGAGCAACCGAATAGCCATCGACCAAAAGCTCTGAGACCAATGCTTTTCCTACTTTTCCGCCCCCTACTATGACTACATACATACCTTATTCGCTCCCGCCATTTTTGCGCGAAAAAGTCTTTTCCGCCTTATGCATGGAGTTAAGAGTAACTGCTGTAACAATGCGGTCTCCTTTGAGCAAGATTTCATCCATTGTCGGAAGGTAGCTTTTCCCTTTGCGTATGATGGCTACCACTCTGATTTGCCCGTCTTTTTCAATGTCTGCAATAGTTTCCTTTTTACCAATAGGCTCATAAGCATGTTCGAAAAATTCAATATCATTTTCCCCAAGATATAAATGAGCCAGATTTTCTCCCATGACAAATCGGCTGTAAACTTGTTCAGCTCCAATACGAGTGGGAGTTACAATCTCAAGTCCCAAAGCTCGAAATGTTTTTTCCCTGGAAGGGTCATAGGCCCTGGTGATGGCGCGCTTAACTCCAAATATATTTTTGGCGACTGCCGAAGAGAGGATATTGACATTATCATTGTCTGTCAGGGCGGCAAAAACATCCGCTTCCTGAATGCCTGCTCTTATCAGCACTTCTTCATCAAATCCAATACCTGTAATCGTAAGACCGTCAAACTCAGGCGCAAGCAGGTGAAAGGCTGAAGGATCACGATCGATAATGGAAACGGTATGACCGTCTCTGCTCAGCATCGTGGCAACTCTTGAGCCTACCAGGCCGCAACCTACAATAACTGCGTACATAACTTCCTTTTCAATTTATTATCGTATTTTTGAATTGTATTAGCTCTATTTATAAAGTCAATCAAAAGCGAAAGGCGCGGTTTTTTTGAACCCTTTTTTTTCACTCCCGTATTTACAGATATCAATAGCTTGAAAGGAGAAATGAAAATGATAATGAAAAAAAGGAGCATAAAAGCCTGGGTATTGGTTTTGGCATTGGTATTCTTGTCTTCTTTTGCAGGGATCAGCTATGCTTTGAATCAAAATGAAGAAAAGAGCGTCTCTCAGGAAAAGGAAAGAGAAGTTTTTGTTTCAGGAACGGCTACTTTGCAGGTTGAGCCTGATGTGGCTTTTGTTCAAATTGGCATTGTAAGTGAGCATGAACAGGCAGTTGCCTCACAGGAAAAAAATGCTGCAACCCAAAAAAAGGTGGTTCAATCACTTGAAGAATTGGGTATTGAAAAGAAACATATAAAGACCACCCACTATACCATTCAACCAATTTACAAGTATACGGAAAATCGACAACCTGAATTAGTTGGCTACAGGACGATTCAACACTTGAATGTTGTGGTAACAATGCTTGAAAAATTGGGAGAAGTCCTGGATGTTTCCATCCAATCGGGAGCCAATCGAATCAATAGCATTAACTTTGGTGTTTTGGATACCTCGGAGCTTCAGCTGGAAGCTTTGGAGAAAGCAGTCAAAGATGCAAGAAACAAAGCAAAAGTAGCTCTCAGAGCAGACGGAGAAGAAGTGTTGCGCCTTACGCAAATGAGTATCAGCGGTGGAAATGATCAAGTAAAAACTCAATTAACTCGAGGTGTTGCAGATGCTCCTGAGCAGGGTGCTCCTGAGTTAATGCCAGGACAGACTTCAATTACGGTATCAGTGCATGCTGCTTTTTCTTTTTAACCTGGCTTGGCACTCCATTAACTTTGCCTTATACTGATAAGCAAAAAAATGGAGAGTAAGCCATGATAGCAGTCATTGATTTTGGCTCCCAAACTACTCAGCTCATTGCAAGGAAAATAAGAGAATGGGGGGTGTTTGCTGAAATATTCCCCTTTCATGTTCACCCTGAGGATTTAAAAGATGCTCAGGGTATTGTACTTTCCGGAGGGCCCGAATCAGCGGTACAAACTCAGTATCCCCAGGTCAGAAAAGAAATTTGGGATCTTTCTGTTCCCATATTGGGCATTTGTTATGGATTTCAATCTTTGGCGCTTCATTATGGGGCAGTCCTGGGGAAATCAAAACGAGAATATGGAAGCGCAAAGCTCAAAATTTTTGGCTCATCCCCACTTTTTGCAGACATCAGGGATGACACTGTGGTATGGATGAGTCATGAAGATAGCGTGGAAACTCTTCCTGAGGGTTTTGATACCATTGCTTCCACTGCATCCATTCCCATAGCAGGCATTCAATCATTATCCAGAAAGCGATACGGCATTCAGTTTCATCCAGAAGTTTTTCATACTGAAGCAGGTTTTCAGATCATAGGCAATTTTGTGGAAAAAATTGTAAAAGCTGACAAAGACTGGAGTTTAAGCAATTTTATAGAGATGGAAATAGAGCGCATCAAAGCTATTGCCGGCAAAGACACGGTAGTTGCGGGCATCAGTGGTGGCGTTGACTCCACTGTGGCTTCAGTGTTGGCTCATCAAGCTTTGGGCAAAAATCTCCATTGTTTTTTTGTGGATCACGGATTGCTAAGAAAAAATGAAAGAGAAGAAGTGGTTGAGCTTTTGTCAGGACTGGGCATCCAACTGGAAGTTTTGGATCGAAAAGCTCTTTTTCTGGATGCGCTAAAGGGAGTGGAGGATCCTGAAGAAAAGAGAAAAATAATAGGCAAATTATTTATTGATACTTTTGAAGCTTCAGCCAAAAAAGTACAGGCAAAGTTTCTGCTTCAGGGCACGCTTTATCCAGATGTCATTGAAAGTTCTGGAGGAGTATCCGGACTGGCAGTGAAAATCAAGAGCCATCACAATGTGGGCGGTTTGCCTGAAAAAATGAATTTGAAATTGCTTGAGCCTTTAAAAATGCTCTTTAAAGATGAAGTGAGGCTGATTGGAAAAAAATTGGGCTTACCTGATCCTTTTATCCTTCGACATCCTTTTCCGGGACCGGGCCTGGGCATTCGTATCATTGGAGCTGTAGATGGGAAAAAAGTTGAAGTCCTTCAAAATGCCGATGCTATCTTGAGAGAAGAGCTGGCAAAATATGATGTGGATCACCAGGTATGGCAAGGTTTTGTAGTGTTGCTTCCCATTCGAAGTGTTGGAGTTATGGGGGATCAGCGCACCTATCAATGTGTGGCAGCAGTAAGGCTGGTGGAAGCAGTGGATGGCATGACAGCCCGATGGCACAAAATGCCCCATGAAGTGCTGGAGCATATCAGCAATCGCATTACCAACGAAATAATCGAGATCAATCGTGTGGTTTATGATATTACCTCCAAACCTCCAGGCACGATTGAATGGGAATAAGCATGAATATTAGCTTTAAAGAGCGTTTTCAAATCAGGCGGGAAGCTGAGAAGTTCATAAAAAATCAACAATACGAAAAGGCAATTCATTGTTTTAAGGAAGCTTATCTCAAATTTCCTCAGCATCACTGGTATGCATTATGGATAGGAGATTTGTGTCGCTACTACCTGAAAGACAGTGAAAGCGCTTTGAGGTGGTATGAACCCCCATTAACTGGAGAGCATAGACTGAAGGATACTTCTGCATTGTCTCCCACACGTTATTTGCTAAAGAGAGTCTCAAATATGTATTTTGATCTCCAAAATTGGGAAAAAACTTGTCATTATTTTGATTGGTTTATAGGTTTCCAGCCTTCCAATTTTCATGATAAAGAGTTTGTGCGCTATGCTTATGCTCTTGACCAAATGGGAAAGCAAAGCAAAGCATTGGAAATATTGCAACTCGGCATGCAACATTCTTCCAGCATTGATATCAAAGAATGTTGGAACAAACTTTCTCAGGAAAAAATTGAAATCAAGCCCTTTCCCAAAGTTCGTCATGGCTATGAGCGCATACCTGTTAAAACTGATATTATTATGCCGGGAGCTAATATTGCTGCTGTAGTGGACGAATATACTCGAGACCTTAGAAAGCCTGGAGACATTCTCACCATGGCTTCATGTGTAGTGGCTGTTGCTGAACGCAGAATGTATTCGGCAGATAGCATTAAAGCCTCTTTATTGGCCAAACTGCTTTCCCGAGCTGTTCATGACGACCAGTTTCCCTTTGGGGGCAACGCTCCTTTGTGTAACCCATTATCCATGCAGGCAGCTATTAATGAATCAGGATGGTGGCGTATTTTAATGGCTGCAGCTTTTGGCGGCGTGATCAGCAAGTTAATCAAAGGCAGTGGAATGTTTTATCGCCTGGCTGGCGAGCAGGCGGCACTAATTGATGATATGCCGGGAGCTATTCCCCCTTTTGATTATTATGTGGTGATGGGACCCCGAAATGCTACAGCCACTTGCAGGGCTATCAAGGATTGCACAGGACATGAGTCAGCCATTATTGATGCTAATGATTTGCAAATTGCATGGGCGGTGGGTTGCTCCAACCCTTCACTGAAAAGCACCATAGAAGAGACCATGAAAGACAATCCTGCAGGCAATGGAGATCAGCGGACTCCGTTGATTATTCTTCGACCTCTTCAATGATAATCCTGGCGACGCTGGTTAAGATAATTATATTTAATGCCCAAATAGTCTTGAAAATATAGGTCAAAATGTCCCTGACTCATTAAAGCAAGGGCATATTTATACAGGATATTTTTTCTCCATCGCTTGTAGGTACTGAGGGAGGAAATCCTTAAATATCGCATGACAAAATCACGGGATTGCAGCTCAAAATATCTGAGCATAATGAAATCTCTTTTATTGGCGCTTAACTTGCACAACGCATCATTCATCAGCTTCAGTCGGCCGCGAATCATATTTTTTTCAAGGATGCCAAAAGGAAATGGGATGGTGTTTTTTACATCATCTTTAACAGGGAATATAGTGATAACGCAGGTGGATCGAAATGATTGCAAAGAAGAGAGTTTTTCATATTGTTCCTTGAAAAAACTGTAACGACGAAGCAATAGTTCGAAATGATTTTCCAAGAAAACCCTCCTTTGAAATTTTTATATAAAGTTTATTTTTTCATATAAAATATGCAAGGGTATGGATATTTCTTCAGCCCGGAATTTGACAAAAAAAGGAATGAAAAGAAAATGGATGGCAAAGTGATATAAGATGATAATCAAAACTACTGCGATTTTGCTCCAGAGCAGGAAATACAAGGAAAAAGACAAATTATTGACTTTTTTTACTTCGGATTTGGGCAGGATTCTGGTGCTGTGTAAAAGCTCTCGAAGCTCTCTTCATCGTTGGGGGTGTTCTACAGAACCACCTGTTTTTGGCTATATCCAGCTATACGAGAAGAAAGGCTTCTATACGCTTACCGAAATATGTGCAGTGGAATCGTTATGGTCGCCGGCTTCTTCTCTATCTTCCCTGCTGATTTTTCAATATTTTGCTCATGTACTGGATCGATTTCTCCCCTATGGTAACCCTCAGCCAGAACTATTCCAAAAGGCTCAATCTGTTTTTTTTCAATGGAAAGCAAAGCAAAAAGAAGGCTTATTTTACTTATTTCAATTTTTAGTTTTTTTTCTTGCTTCGCAGGGCTATGCGCAACCATGGCAAACATGCTCTCATTGTGGCAAAAGCCTTGAAAACAATGCTATAGAATATATTTATTGCAATTTTTCCCAGGGGGTGATATGTTGCAAAAATTGTACAGGAGCATATCATGGGCTCCTAACCATTGAAAATCCTGTACGACATTTACTGAGCAAAATGTTTCAAGAAAAGCCATTGAACGAGGAGGAATATCAATTATTCACAACTCATTGGATGCAAATTGACAAGATCTTAAGTACCTTTTTTTCCCAGGTTCTTGACCAGCGATTTGCCTCCCTTGTGCATACCTATGCCTCGTTGAAGGTGGACTGGATTGAAGAGAAGGAGAAACTATAACATGAAATGCAACTCATCTTACTTCCTGGTTAAGTTATTTGGAAAGTATCGAAATTTAAAACATCCATTTGAAAGAGAGCTGGCAGGCATTGAAACCTTTGAAGAATGGGAGTACCGTAGATCAAATCATTCCTGGAAGGTTTTTTCCTCTTTTCTTTCTCTGAGCCAGGTATTTCATAATAAAAAAGTAGTGGACATTGGGTGCGGTGGAGGAGGAAAGAGTCTTGCCCTACTGCAATACAAGCCATTAAAAGTTATAGGTGTTGACATCAATGAGGATTTTATATACAAAGCCAGAAGGTTTGCTCAAAAATTTGAGGGTCATAGTGAGTTTATTTGCGCTGATGCAAAAAATATGCCCTTTGATGAAGATTCTGTTGATATTATCACCATGCTGGATGCCTTTGAACATCTGGATCAACCTGAACAGATCCTAAAGGAATGCTGGAGAGTTTTAAAGCCTTGCGGAAAAATTTTGATATCTTTTCCTCCCTACTATCATCCCCAGGGAGCTCATGTGAGCGATTTGATTCCCTGGCCCTGGGTACATCTCTTTTTCAGCAAAAAAGCTCTTGCCCGGGCTTACGCAGAGCTTTCTTTTTCAAGAGAGGATGGCGAACGAAGGCGTCAGCTCAAGTGCAATTTTGATGGCAAGGCCTGGAGCATGGATTATATCAATGAGATGACGATAAGGAAAGCGGAACATATTATTCGACAGCTTGATTTTCAACTGAAATACTTTAAATTGGTACCATTGCGAAAGGTAGTGGCTCCTTTGGTCCGAATCAGAGGATTCAGGGAGTTTTTTACTCATACGGTAGCTTTGGTGTTAGAAAAAGGAGGAAATAGCAATAAATGAATCGAAAAGAAAGAGAAAAACTAGGTATTGCAACGGGCAAGATCCGCTTAACTGAAAAAGATGTGAAGCGCAGAGAAGAAAAAGCTGCTCAAAAAAGAAAGGAAAAAAAAGAAAAAATCCTGGTAGCGATTTCATCTTTGGTCGCTTTGATACTTATTATCTCGGGTATTGTCTGGTTCAACCAAAGACAAACAGAGATAGCTCAAAGAGACGAAGGTTTTCCTCCCGAAGTTCCTTATCCCACAAATGCTGAGAAAGAGGCGATCAGCAATGAATTGATTCTCCTGGAGACGACCATGGGGGATATCTATATGGAGCTGGATGCGACGGCAGCCCCCAGAACCTCTCGAAATTTAAGGGAGCTGGTAAAAAATGGTTTTTATGATGGTGTTATTTTCCATCGAGTGATAGACGACTTCATGATTCAAACCGGAGGCTATACCACCACATCTCCCAAAGATCCAGGATATTCTTTCAGAGATGAGATCAATCCCCTTTCTCTTGATTTGCCCGATCATGTTATCGATGAAGGCATGAGAGATGGCTATAATTATGATATGAGTCTGCCTTATTCCATTCCTCTGAGTTATGGCGTGGTTGCTATGGCCAATGCAGGAGCAAATACGAATGGCTCACAGTTTTTTATCATTACCAATCCCGAAGGCACCACCTGGCTGGAAGGCAGACATACCGGTTTTGGAAGAGTGGTCAGGGGGATGGAAGTTGCTGAAAGCATACAAAAGGTTGCTACGGACGAAATGGACAAACCTGTTGAAGATATCATTATTACACGAGCAAGCATTGTAGAAAGAGCTGATATCGAGGATCTTGAGAGCTAAAAGCCTGGGAGAACAAAAGTGGACAACCACTATGATGAAGAGGATCTTGATGGTCATTTGCAACTTTTAAAGGAAATCAAGGATCCTCAGGAAGCCATAGCGATTTTAAAAGAGCATCAGTCCAACGGGACACTAAATGATGCTCTTTTCTTTTATTATCTTGAGCTTCTGCTGGATCAACAGGAGTATGAGCAGGCATTAAAATTGCTAACCATCCAGAAATGTAGAGAATTAAGTGATCCTGAAAGTTTTCTGATACGAGCAAAAATATTATCGCAATTAAAAAAAAGAACTCCTTCGCTCTGTGATGAGGTGGAATATCTGTGCCTCGAAGCATTACGATTGGATGCTCGCCATCTGGATGCTTTCAGGGTGCTTTTGGAATGGTATGCCCTGGTATTTCAATCTTCAAATAAAATCAGTTTTTTATTTAAACTGGCTCAATCTTCACAAGTGGGACAGCTTGATTTTTACAAAGAAATGTTGAGTGCCCTTCTGATGATCAACGAAGAAAGAGAAGCAATCCAGGTATATGATGCATTAATGGAGTTGTTGCCCTCCCGTGAAAGACCGGTATTTGATTTTATCCGAATACTTCATCTTCAGCTCCATCAAACAGGAAAAGCACGAATGCTCTGGGATATTTTCCGAAAAAGAGGATCAGCAGATCATCCGAGCGTTTATACAAAAATTAGAAAAATATGTGAGCAATTAATTGATGATCCTTTATTATGGGATCAGGAGTGCAGTTCAAACCAGCAAAAATCAACATGGGACGAAGCATTAAAAATCAATACCGAAGGCATAAGAGAAAAAATTGATCTCATGCTTTTACATTGTTTTGACCGATTGGAAGAACTAAGTCCGAAAGATATTGAGGTATTGCATGACAAGGGATGTTTTCTTCTTAATCATGATCCTCAAAATGCATCAGCCTGTTTTCAAAAAGTTCTGGCTATTGCTTCTGATTATTTGCCCGCAAAATACCAGCACGCCTGTCTGTTGAAACAAATGGGCCAGCATGTGGAAGCGCATGAAGCTTTTCAAGAGATTGTTCAATCCAGCATTGTTCATCCGGATATTTTTACCGAAACTTATCTTCAGCTTCATAGCCTTTGTCTTGATTCCAATCAGCTTGAAAAATCAGCTTTCTATCTTGAGCAGGCATTAAGCCTTGCGCCTGCAAACCCTAAAATTCATTTTGCTCTGGGGCAACTCTATCTGGAAGAATACGCTCTGTCCTTGTCCAAAAAGTCACTAAACAAAGCTGATGATCATTTTCATAGAATACTTGCATTAAGCAGGGAATGTCCTGAAGCATATTATTATTTGGCACAGACAGCCTATGCGAAAGAGCAGTATTTTTCTTCAATAAATTTATTAAAGGATGCCCAGAGGAACATGCCTTCGCAAGATCGGATATATTTCTGGTTGAGCCGGGCTTTTTATGGATTGCATCAAAACATGCCATCCCCCACTGAGGACTATCTGGCTCAAGCTGTAGCATGTGCTGAAAAAATAAGTCCTTCAGGTATTCATGCTTTTGCTCTTTTCCGTTTTTTAAAAAAGCTGTATGTGTTGCAAAATAAAAAAGGACATGTAGCGGATATGGAAAAAAAGATGGAAACCCATGCAATAAGCGATGTATTCAAAGAAATTGATTTAAGAGCAATAGAGGAAACAGGTTGTACTCAAAGCTACCTTTTAAGCAGGGAAGGAGTTTTTTCAACTTTGCATCCTCTTCAATTGAAAAGCTATAGGGTAAAAGGTGATGAAAAATTTTATTTGAAGGGTTTGAAGGACAATGCCTCGGAAAAAATGCATGATATAGCTCATACAGCTTTTGTATATGCTCAACAATATTTGACACGGGAGGATCTGGGGCATTTATTCAACAATAAGGATCTTATCATTGAATGCAGTGGCAATGTTTCCTCTGTTGATGCTCATTCAGCATCATTCAGCCTGATTGTGTCCATGATGTCGGCCCTGCTTGGGATGCCTGTGCCCAAAGACATGGTGTTTATAGGAGGGATGACTCCATCGGGAGAAATTCTACCTGCGAGGGCTGTAGGCAAAAAAATAGAACTTGCCTTTAAGCAAAAAGCAAGCTTTATCTTTGTTCCTTTGAGCAATCATGAAGAGATTTTATCAGTTATTCTGGAAGGTAAAATTGATGCAATCCTAACTCCAAAGCTTTCTTCAATAATTTTTGTGGAACATGTAAGTGAAATTTTGGATGCTTTATTCAAGACTTGAACCAGACCATAAAAAAAACCCCGGGAGATTTTCTCCCGGGGTTTTTTTTTATGGTTGCGACTACCTTGCGACAGCTTCTTTAAAAGCTTTGCCTGGTCTGAAAACAGGTACTCTTTTTTCAGGAATAGTCATTTTCTTGCGAGTCTTTGGATTGACTCCAGTGCGTGCCGCGCGGGTGCGTGCTTCAAAATTGCCAAATCCAATAATGGCAACTTTTTCTTCTTTTTTAACGGTATGCTTTACAGTTTCAAAGAATGAATTAAGCACCTGCTCGACTTCTTTTTGGGAAGCCTTTGATTTCTTCGCAACTTCTTTAATTAAATCAGTCTTGGTCATATTCTTTTCCTCCTTAATACTAATTTTCTCTCATTAATACTATAAATTTCTAACAATTCAATACCTGAAAGCATGTTTTTTCGTATTTTTATGAAAAAAAACCAAAAAAAGTTGCTTTTTTTTCAATATTTCGACTTTTTCGATACAATATAGAGCATGAAAAAAAGCTTATTTATACTCATCATTGCGTTGATTTTTGTGGTTCAACATTATTTTTCTGAAGAAATTCTGTTTTTTACGCTCCATGAGCAGGGTCATCGAAAAATGATTGCAAAACTGGAAAATCATTACCGGGTACTGCCAGGAGAGCCCGATGAACACTTGAATGCCAGGAGAAAAGCAATCTATAGTATTCGCGTAATTGAAGATCAGGAGTGCTATGTGATATTTCTCCATCACAAGGCGGAAGGGCGAGACTATATTCATCTTTATGATGCCAGGACTTTTGAATTATGGTCATCCAAATCTCTCTATCCCTATTGGGTGGACTCGAGTGGAGATGATTCCTTTTGCAGGGTTGTGGACCTCAATGGAGATGGAAACTTGGAAATAGCTGTAATTGCAAACTCAAGAGCAGGGAAAAAATTGAGGATATTTAAAATTAATCAACTTACTTTAACTGAAGTCCCGTTAAATATGGCTGAAAATTATGCTCAAATTATTCCTGTCGATTTGAATAGAGATGGAAAAATTGAGATTATGGCTCAAACGCGGAAAAATGGCATTTTACAGGCACCCGAATTGTTTCACTATCATCATCAACAATTGATAAAACTTCAACCAGTTCAATTTCCATCAGCAGTGAGAAAATATGAAGAATATTTAAATAAAGTGAAAGAAGGGATTTCTTATCAGGCAGGTATGCAGGAGATTCAACAAATAGATCTGGAGCTTTCGACTTTAAAATTTCTGCTCTCTCTTGAGAAGCATAAAGAGTTTGACCAATTGATTCTTTCCCTTCGTTCCGACCTTGCATTAAACCTGGATCATCCCTACCGTCTCAGAATGTATCGCACCAGAATATATCAGGCATGGCAAGTGATGGAAAAACAAAACAACGAGAGAGAGGCAAAAAAAATTATTGCTTCAGCCATAAAGGAGCTTCATGCCATGACTATGGAGCGATCCGAGTATGAAATACAGAGTCTTGTATACCTGGAAATGGCAGGGTATTATCGATGGAAAAATGAATTGAATGCTTCCAAATTATACCTGCAAAATGCTTTGAACTTGAATCCGCGCAATGTATTGGCAAAAGACATGATGGAGAGTTATTTCCTTGTTAGTGTTACGCATTAAAAAATGGGTGGCTTATGTGGGCATTTTGGCTATTCTGCCCGGATTTTCCCACTCAAACGATCTTGTGCTTCAAAAAACCTCAAGATTGATGATGGACAAGGGAAGCATTGAATATACCCTGCAAACTTTTAAAAAAAATATGAACAGGTATGAGGGCATTCCAGTACTAAAAGATCAGTTCAGTCGACATACACAGTTGCGGTCTTTCAGCCAAACCCCTTCAGCTTACTATATACAACATCATAGGCATGAAGGCTACCCTTTTTCTTCTCAATTCCATGAAGTGAGCGCATTGGAATGGAAACTTCAGCCCTGCCAGCGCTATCGGCATCCGCAGGAGTTTTTTATTGCCAATAATGATGGCGGAGTTCGTTTGAGAAATGATATACTGCATCTTCCTGAAATCACCGTAGCCTGGAAAAAAAATTATACCTATGGCGCAGTTGCTCCTGTGGCAGAAGTGGTGGAAGATCGAAAAATGATATTTTCCGCCACAATGGATGGCTTTATAAGAGCTATATATCCTGTTACGGGAGCCTTGTTATGGGAATATGAACTACCTGCGGGAGAAATAATAGAAAAACCCATGAATACGGTTCAAGAACAAAAAAGGACTCTTTTGACAGCAGTTTCCAACAGAGGCAATCTTTATGTCCTGCTGGCTTCATCGGGTTCATTAGTGGGGACGAAATCATTGGGACCATCACTGTCAGCCCCCCTGTATGGGGTGAAATACAGCAATCATCACTATTTAATTGTGGTAACTGCTCCTGTAATTACCTGCATCCAGCTTTCCCCCTTTAAAATTGTATGGCAAAGAGAGCAGGAGGGATCTATCACCCGGTCCCCCTTCAGCATGCGGATAGGCAGGGAAAAATGGATTTTTACCACCAGCCGCGAAGGAATAATTACTGCCATTGATTTTAAAGGCAACACGATTTGGCAAAGATCTGCGCAGGATCGTTTACCCTTTGGAGCTTCAGGATTTGTCTATCAAGCTGTTCCATATATAGCAGGGGTTGGGGAGTCAGGCCATGCTTTTTTGCTCCATGCTGGAGAAGGTACAGTTCTTTCAAGGATAACGCTTCCAGGCAGACCACGGAGTGATATGTCGATTCATGCTTCAGCCCTGAGCTTTGCTCTCGTTTGTGATGATCCTTTCACAGAAGACCAAAGCATTTTTTTTTCCAGCGAATTTTTTCCCCAAAGCCGCCTTCCCGGTAGAATAACCTTGCCTGGGAAAAAGTTTTTGGGGCCCATTGGAGTCCGCATGGATGATGAGACCTGGTATTATGTGGTGGACAGCCAACAGCAGTTGTGGATGCTTCAGCATGGCTCCATCAGACCTCTTCAGGGCTACCCCTATTCTCTGGATTTCATGGAGAGTTCCTTTTATCCCCACCTTGAAGGAGGACTGGTGCTCACCGAGTATGCATTGTATGCAGCATTCCCTGGCGCAGGACTCTATGCCATAGGTATGCCCGAAGCCTCAACCGTTGATCGATCCTTTGTTTCCTTGAAATCGCAACAGCACAGACACAGCTCATACCGAAACGACATGGATCAAATGCCATCCCCTGATATCAGGCAGATTATTCCTGCTAATCTTTCTTTTCCAGATCATGAAAGACCTTTTGCAGAACCTGCTGTTTTTTTTCATAGGGAGCATAGAACTCCTTATATAGTGCAGGCAGACTCAAATGGAGACTTGAATTTTTACAACCAGCAGGGAGAAGTTTCTTTCCAATTAATGACTGGATCGGGCCCTGTCCTTGTTGCTCCTCAGTTCGACTATATCAGTTCTCGGGAAGTCAGGATTTATATTTTGGGGGCACATCAATTGCAAGCCTGGCTTTGGGATCCCACAAATCATCAGTTGGAAAAAATCTGGGAAAGAAGAGACCTGAAAAGTAGTGGATCCACTTTTATGTTGACAGAATTAAAACAGGGAGAAAGATTATTTTTTGTGGATGAGCGCAAATTTTTTACTTCAGTTTGCGCTAAATCGGGCGAAACCATTTTCAGAGAAGTGGTGGATGCCTGGCAGTTTGCTTATTACCTGATATATACTCAACCCTTGATTTTTTGCGGGAGCAGAAAAATAGATGCAATTAGCGGAAGAGTGCTTTCGCGACCTTTTATAAGGAATTCTCATTCGAGCATGGTAGGCGTTGCTGGAAGGGTCTATCTTTTCCAGTCAAATGATCGCTACATGAAAGCTTTTGATGCGCATTCGCACGAAGTAATATGGAGAGTTCAAAAACTGTGGTGCAGAAAATATTGTTTTCAACAGACTTCTCCAGCAGTTTTATATAAAGGTTATCATGCCTGGGTGTATTGGCCCGATTATCAACGAATGCTTTGCATTGATGTCTTGCGAGGGTTTATTATGTGGAGAGAGCGTTTGACTGATGACTATTTTCTTGCCTCTCCCGCTATTGCTGAGACTATTTTTGAGCCAGTGGTATTTGCAGGTACCATCAAGGGCAGATTGTTTGCCTGGAATGTTCACTCGCAGATAAACTTGAAGGGTTTTCCGATGGATCTGCCAGGGAGAATTTCACCGAGAGAGGAGCTCAAAGGCTGTTCCACTCCCCTTTTGCTCAATGGAAGCCTTCTGATATATCGAAGAGAAACAGGGCTGATACAATTGGGAGAAATAAGGGAAAACAGCAGAGCATTGGATAAAATATTTTTTGAAGTGACTCCTCGGGAAGAACAGGAAAAAAGAAAAATTTTTAACCGTGCTCAGCTTAAATGGGATGGAAAAATATTTTTTTCCAATATTACAAATAATTAACTAAAAGAATAATGGTTGAAGATGAAAGCTTTTTTTTTATAATAGGGAGCACAATGAAAGCAGATGAAAAAGGTGGGCGAGCTTGAATTGCTCATTAAAGAGAGATGTTTTTGAATGAATTTTTTAATATTATTTGTCTTGACTTTTTTAAAAAAAATGAAAAAATTAGGTTGAGTTGTTGATTTATATAGAAATGGTAAATTATGTTGAGATCTTCTTTATGTAAAGGAGAGGGCAGATGAGAAAATTATTGAGTATTTTGGTTATTGCTTTACTTTTTATTGGTTTGTTCCCTTTAACGGGCGACTGGACTTTTGATGCTCGCGCTGTTTCAGGCAATGAAAAGGCGACCATGATGGCCTTGTACCTGTATCCTGTAGGATATGACTCCGATGGAAGCGAGCTGGGCGGAGGGCGTAATTTCCCCTGGGAACCCGCAGGAGCAAACTATTGGGGTACTTATTTTCCGGATAATGAGGCGCAGACCTACCTTATGCCAAGCGCAAGCAATGCAAGGACACTTGCCGGGGTACCTTTGCCTGTTCGAAACAGGGACAATCCTCTTCTTTATACTGATCCTATAGCCTGGGCCTATGTGGATATATCCGTGGAGGCTGCGGGAGGAAGGTCAGCTTCCTATAACAGATGGTATGCGGTATTGGACGATGACGGTCAGCTGTGGATGGATCCTGATGGAGTGTTTCATGATCCTCGCTATGATGCTACCGCAG
>PXBT01000052.1 GCA_003566815.1 Caldisericota bacterium | reverse complement strand
GCCAGTCTCCATCATTTCTGATTTGTAATTCAGCTTCCTGATTTTCAGTATGACTTACCGGAGGCATTTGGGCAGTCATTTTTAGGGTATTGTTGCTTAGAGTGTGCATTGTCCACAATACCGGACCAAATCGGTTGTCTTCTCTATCTTCAAATTTTTTACCTTCCAGGTTAAGATTATCAAACCAGAATTTCGGGCCATTATTGGAAGAGCTTGAAGTCCGGAAGTTATTAACTATCTGGATGATGCCTGATACCGGCTCCCCAGTGGAAAATGACAATTCAGTTACGTTATTTCCATCCTTATCTTTTATACCAAGTGTCAGGTAATATTGCCCGGAGGATTTACTTCCTGTCACCTCAATCTTGAAACTACTGTAGTCAAACCCGGATGGTAATCTGCCTGTTTGCTGCTCTATAAATGCATAACCCTCTGTACTAATTCCCACATTGATCCCCTGTCCGAAGAATACAGATGCACGAATATCGTCTTCCTCCAGAGCCTTGCGGCCAATGGTCACTCCTGCAGAACCATCATTTTCACCTGTTTCAATCAACCCCATATCAAACAACAACCTGAAACCATCACTATTTTCTGTTAAGACATATGGTAAAACACTAAAGGTAGCATGCTGGATATTGCTTATACATTCTACCCTTCCATTATTTATACGCCATCCCTCAAGCGGAACCGTCCAAAAATCCTCCCCAATCCAGACGCGGTCAGGGACATTATCAAATGTGTACCGGACCTCAATATGTTGTTTGCAGGAGGTTAAATACGTAATTAACAAAACAACGACCAATGCCATAAATGAATTCCGTTGCATAACATTAAATTTAATTGTTAAAATTATTTTAAAAAGACGTGAGCTGTATAACCGTTTTAGGTTGAAAAACACCTGTCTGCCTGAAGTAACTACCAGCACCTTCACCAGACAGGTGTTTCCCTGCTAACCACCTAACCTAAAACCATATTTTCAAATGCGAAAACAAAATGAAGTTATCCAGTAGTTCATAAAGTAACATTACCCGATAAATCAGCTCAATCTAGAAAAAGACAGATAAATATTGAATATGGCAATCCTAAAACTAATTATTTGCCTCAATTACAACCGATTCAACAATCTCCCCATCGAGGTTAATTATATCTAAAATTAATCTGTCTCCTTCTGTCCTTGCCTTTAAAAGTGTGTTATGGGCATTTTCAAGAACTGGAAATGCAATTCCGTCGCCTGGTTCCTGGTAAAACACCCTGTGACGATGGCCACATAACATAATATCGACTCCTGCATCGTTTAAAACTGGTACAAACTTGTCATAAATCCTCCTGGCTCCATGCCAGGGATGATATGGAGGAATATGAATTACAACCACCTTAAACTTTGAATTCAGAAAATCATCATCCCTGATAACCTCATTCAGCCATTCAGCTTGTTGGGCCATGTATTCATCAAAAGCAGCAATACCATAATACTCAATATCTGAATCGGGTTTATCCTCTCCGCTGTCAAAAACAAGAAAGCTTACAGGTCCCTGCCGGAACATATAATAAAGATCTCCGGTCGGACTGGGAAAATAATCAAAAAAGTTGTGTGCGTAGTTTCCCCTCGCTTCGTGATTCCCGCGTGCATAATACATGGGGATCTCACCGGCAAAAATATCAACTGCCTTATCCATAAAGTCATCAAATAATTGCTCCCTGCTTTCAAGATGACCATACATATCCCCGTTAAAGAAAACGAGATCAGTATTTCCCCATTCAATATCCTGTAAAAGAGCTTCCATTACATGATCGTTTCCATGAATATCACTTAACATCAGAAAATTAATATCACTCTTTGTATGGTCATTAGTAACAAATTCGAGCGGTACACTGCGATACACATTTGTCGCGACTGTATTGCCGTATTCTACACGGGTCCCCGAATAACCTGTAACCTCCTGTGAATATGCGCGATAACGGTATTTTGTTCCAGGTTCCAGGTTTGCGATCCTTACTGTATGAACAGATGATACACTTTTTAGTCCGTGTGATGCAGCAAAAAACTTAGGCCGTTCCTTATGGTAAAAATGTGTTCCATCATCAGGAGCCAGTTCAATCCATCCAATACCTTCCCTGTTGGTAATCCAGACAAAAGTTACTGCCGTTTCGCCAAGGTGCTGAAGGTATGGCCCGTGGGCCATCAGGAAAGGCTCATCAGGAACTGTCATCTCAACAGTATCATAATAGATCTCCTGTGAATTACCAGTAACATAAATCAGAAACAGAGCCAAAGAAAAGTACAGTAGTTTTTTCATCATTTTTAATTTACGGATGTTACTAAAATTCTTCCAAATACAATAAGGAAACGGAGGTGGTGATAATGATTGCACCATCAGCTTTCAGATGGTACAATCATTTATAATTGATGCAAGAACCCGGTTATTTATTCATAATACGGATTCTGAACCAGAAGATCATTTCTCAACATTTCGGTTCTGAAAATGGGGTGAAAATATGCACGATCATGCCACTCCCATCTCTCAAACTTAAATGGAGTAACTGTAGGTATTTCTGCTGTAGTGTTGTCCTCCTGAAGTTCGTATACAATATCAACTGCACTAACCTCTTTATCATATGCTTCCGGACCTATAACCCAGCGGCGGACATCAAAATAGCGATGATCCTCAAACATCAGTTCTACCCTTCTCTCATTCCTGTAACGCTCTCTCAGTTCATCACCGGATTCAGTAACCCCTGGTAAGCCTGCCCGGTCTCTCACCATGTTGATGTAGGTACGTGCCTCCTCAAAATCCCCAAGTTCAATGCAAGCCTCTGCATAATTGAGCAATACCTCGCCATACCGCATCCATCTGTATGAAACATCCTGCCATTCAAGCTGCGAATCAACAGAAGGATCAATAAATTTCCTCAGGTAATAACCAGTATATCCTCCGTTCCAATCCTCAATAGGTCCCTGCCTGGTATCAAGTCCTGGCCTTATTACAACACTGTTAGTTGCCTCATCCCAGACTTCAAATCTACCGGTCTGAACAATTCCTACTGGATCCATCGGAGCAACATTGGAGGGCCTGGGTCTCCAGACAGCTCCATCATACAGGATGTTTGCATAAAACCTGGGTTCACGGTTTTCATAAGGCAATGCTGCATGCTCGGGATTATCCCAGTCAAACTTAGTACCATCAGCCATTTCCATATCATCAATAAGATCTCCTATAGGTACATTCTGCCCCCAATTATGCCAGCCATTAGGTCCCTGGCAACGACCTATATTCTGTTGTGTGACTTTTGTAAAAAATCTCCAGAATATATCTTCCTCTGTTTCCCGGGATATAAAATATTCAATATAGTTTTCCACCGGATCAGGATTTCTGTTATATAAACTATAAACACCCAGATCAATAACCGCCTTGGCAGCATCTCGCGCCCTTTGCCAGCGTTGTTGCTGACTACCACCGGTATACCCTATTAATTCAGGGTTGGAAAAACCAGGAAACACTTCCGTATTGTAGAGGTCACTTGCTGCATAGAGCAGGATTCTGGCTTTAAGAGCCATAGCAGCACCTTTTGTGGCACGTCCTGCAGCAGCACCAGTATGTGATAATGGCAACATACTGGCTGCAATGTCCAGATCATCAACCATGAATTCAACACAATCTTCATAACTGGATCGTGGAATGTTGTAATCTTCTCCGAGGCCATAAGCTCTGTCAACTATTGGTACTCCGCCAAACACTTTTGTAAGATGATGATAGAACTTAGCCCTCAGAAAATAGACCTCTCCTGTCATCCTGTCTTTATGAGCTTTTTGCTCAGGGGTTCCGTCCGGAATCCGGTCAAGGTTTTGAAGAAAAACATTACAGATACGAATACTACCGTAAAGATGTTGCCAGAACCTGTACCGTGTCGGTACACTCCAGCCCGGAATGTCATCTGGTGTCAACAGACTCCTGTTATGGTTTAGAGATGCGGTGTTCCCACGGTAGTGTCCCTCATCAACAATCATTCCCAGGGTCCTGCCTTTAGTAAACGGATCACTGATTCTCCAATAAGCTTCATTTATAAAAGTTTCAACGAGAGCAAGATCGCTCCATACTGCCGGTTCTGCAAATTCGTCCAATGGCTGAGTGTCCAGAAAATCATCATTACAGGAAGCGAATATCAGAAAAATGGCAAGTATCAGTGTTTTATATATAAGTATTTTGGATTTCATAGTCTCACTTATTAAAAGTTTAAGGTTGCACCAATATTAAAAACTTTGTTCAGAGGATAAGCAGTGTTAGAAGTAGTTTCAGGGTCAAAGTCCTTTACTGCAGTAAATGTCAGCAGGTTTTGTCCTGAAAAGTAAATCGAAAGTCTTCTTATCCCTGACATTTCAACCGGTATGTTATAACCTATTTCAAGATTTTTCAGTCTTAAATAATCACTGCTCTGAAGCCAGTATGAATTCATATGGTTTCTCCAGTATTGCTCATACCGGTTCCATGTCCTCGGATTTGTTGTGCTCGGATTATCCTCAGTCCACCGGTTCTCTGCGTCCCTTGCAAGGAAGTTGCCTACTTCACCCTGCATCTGGTAATAATTATTCCTTACTGCGCCGGTAGCTGCCTGGAAGAATACAGAACCATAGAAATTGCGCCAGCTCATATTGATATTAAGACCTCCGGTAAATGTAGGTAGATCAGTCCTGTATTCTCTCATTCTGTCCCTTCCGTCAATAACTCCATCACCATTTACATCTTCAAAGATAATGTCGCCGGGGCGGGCACCAGCCCATGAAGGATAGTTCTCAATCTCTTCCCATGACTGGAATATCCCGATTGCATTGTAAACCAACTGTGAATTCATAGGATGACCGGTAGATTTCTGGTAATCAGGAACACCAGGTGTCTCATCCCAGAATTCAATCCGGTTCTTGTTTGTTCCTCCTGAAATGTTGATATCATATCTGAATTCACGGCTGTGGTTCCTGTAGCCCAGCGAAAACTCAACCCCCTGGTTGCTGACTTCACCGATATTCTCGCGAGGCAGGCTAATTCCGGATGTCGCTGGTACAGATGCATCTCTCCACCACAATATATTGGTCCTCAAATTGTAAAAATAATCGCCTGAGAATGTAATCCTGTCTCCCATCAACATACCGTCAAAGCCGATATTGAACTGATTGGCAATCTCCCATGTAACATTGGGATTAGGTGTTCTAAGTTCCCTGAGGTTTTTATTTTCAGCAGTGCTGCCAAATATATAGGTTTGGCTCCGGAATCCAAAACTGGTCATATACTGATACGGTTCAACCCTGTCATTACCAGTCTGCCCCCAGGATGATCTTAGTTTAAAGTAATCTATAAAGGAAAGGCTGTTCTGCCAGAAATCCTCCTCAGATATACGGTATCCTACAGATACACCCGGGAAAAAACCATAACGGCCTTCTGCCGGGAATATGAAAGATCCATCATACCGGAAGACAAACTCTAACATATATTTTCCAAGGTAGTCGTAATTAAACCTGCCGAAATAGTTAAGCCGTGCATGCTGCGAAGCAGATCCTGAGTTATCCTTTTCTGCGTCACCTCCGGCAAATAGCTGATCAATAGCATCTGAATCAAAATACCTTCGAAATGCCCAGAAACTCATTGATTCGCCGGTAATTCTTTCTGTACCGACAAGCAGGTTTATATTGTGAGCAGCCTGTATACTGGTATTATAGTTCAACAGAGCATTCATTGTTATCCTTTCAGTATCGTTGAAGTCCTGCCTTAACTGGGGAGAAACAAAACCCCTCTGACCCTGTATCAGTGCAGGTTCATTATTTTCATCATATGAAGTCCCGTCCCATGTATAAAGATACCAGGGTGTTTGCCATTGTTTCCTGTTAAGCATGGTTTTGTCGATTGACAGATTACCGGTAGCCTTCAGTCCTTTTACCCAGGGTATGTCTGCATCCAGTTTTATTACATTTTCAAAAACATAATGAATATTTGTAAGCCTGCCGGTTTGATCGGTTGTTGTAACAACTGGATTATCCCCATATTCAATATCTGGGCCGTTCAGGCCATTTGGCCAGTAGGCATGCAGATTAGGTTTACCCCTCATTATAAAGGCATGGATATTGGAGGCTGAACGGGTGGGGTAATTCCTGGTTGTTTGGCGCCCTGACAAATCCAGGCTTAGTCTCACATGCTCGGAGAGATTAGCATCAAAGTTGCTCCTGAAACTTGCCTGGTTATAATTTGTTGCACTGTTTTTATATATAGCATCCTGAAAATTATATCCGAGTGACACAAAATACTGCAGGGCTTCAGAACCGCCCCTAACTGTGGCATTTGTTACACGCTGGGGAGCTGCTGTTTTATAGACTTCATCAAACCAGTCAGTGTTTGGATACC
Organism: Caldisericota bacterium; assembly: GCA_003566815.1. Taxonomy (GTDB): domain Bacteria; phylum Caldisericota; class Caldisericia; order UBA6126; family UBA6126; genus T3SED10-260. Next base: position 1,402 of record PXBT01000052.1, on the reverse strand, counting down.
TCCATGGGTCCGATCCATCCACGAACATTTGAATCTCATTCTGCTCAAAGCGTGGCGTCCTTCCTTCATAATAATCAATCTCATTCAGCAATGTTGCATAGGTTGCTGCATCAGCCATCTCAGGTATAACTGTTGGCATACCCCATCCCTGATTATGTGTTACCGAAACCTGCAAAGGAGATACTTCTCCCCTCTTAGTGGTAATCAGTATTACACCATTTGCAGCCTGGGCACCATAAATAGCAGCGGAAGCATCTTTGAGAACAGTTACACTCTCAATATCTTCAGGATTTAGTCTTTGCAGATCGCGACCAATTATTCCGTCCACAACTACAAGGGGGGAATTATTACCCAGAGTATTGGCTCCTCTTATTCTCAATGTTGCGCCATCACTTCCCGGTTCTCCCGAACGGCTTACAGCAACAAGCCCCGGCAAACGCCCGGCAAAAACATTGGAAAAGTTTAGTACCGGGGCCCTCTGCAACTCCTCTCCGCGGGCCTGGCTGATCGATCCAGTTGCAGTGGCCAGCCTCTGGGTTCCATATCCGACAACTATCACTTCATCCAGGGCTGTAAGTTCCGGTTGCAGGATAACGCTTATTTCACTCTGATCACCAACCTCAACCATCTGCTGCATATACCCCACATAAGAAAATTGCAAAACAGCCTCGGGACCCGGAACCGCAATCGAAAAATATCCATCAGGACCTGTAACAGTACCAAGGCTTGTACCCTGGATAAGAATTGTTACTCCGGGTAATGGTTCGCCTGTCTCCGAATCAATTACTCTACCCCTCACTTCCTCTTGTGCTTCTGTTAGCTCAAGAGGTGTTATCACAATAAGCTCATTCTCAAGCTCCCGGTAGGTCAGATGAGCTCCGGCAAGTAATTCACTTAATACTTCATCAATATTATTATCTTTTGTAGTAAAAGATACAACCCGGCTTAAGCCGGCAAAATCATCGTTATAAAGAAAGCGATACTGACTTTGGCTCTCTATATCCCTGAAGACTTCCTTCACAGTTTTGCCATTTACAGCAAGATCAAATGTGGCACTTTGTGAAAATATGCTGCCCGAAACATTCAGCATAGAAAACAGAATAAGACATAACAGCAGTTTCATAGTTAGTAGGGTTTTTCTCCTTTTCCATAAAAAGAAAAAGGTTTCTTGGTTAGGTTTTTTTTTCATAATTTTGAAAAGTTTTAGGATTAAAAATGGGGCTAGACACAAACAGGGCTAAATAGCCTTTCTGCATAGTTCCCTTGTTAATTACTAAAGCATTGTTACAATCACTACCGATTGGGAGAACCCCCATTCTCCCAATCTTTTTTTATTCTGAGGTCTTATCATATAGTTTCTTTTTAATGATGGTTTTTATGAATGCATAATTCAACATAATTC
>PXBT01000178.1 GCA_003566815.1 Caldisericota bacterium | reverse complement strand
GCTCAATAGGGTGTTTCCCGCTCCTGTGCTGGGGCATTATCGTACCCCAGTCAATTTGCAGACTCCAGTGGCGATTAGAAGGCAAAGTGAAGGAGTGAGCCATAGCGCTGAAAGGCAGGTCAATTTGCACAGCGCTGGAGGGCCCATGGAAAGGCAGGAAAATTTGGTGAGGATTCCATTCATCAGTGATTTTGCCTGTGATCAGCTCATATTGAAAGCTTGCCAGCATAGTACCCTGGAGGTCGGTCATCATTACCAGGTGGCCTCGCTGGTCATAGTGGGGGATGATCTCTCCCTGGTAGCCTCCCAATTGCTCATAAGTGATAGATAGACACTGACCCTGTAGATCTCTGGAGAAATTAAGCACCAGATCCTGCATGCCTATGCTGGTGCGAACTGCGCGTTCCATTCCGCTGGGCCCATAGGCATACTGCCAGTTTTCCATGATGAATCCATCCTGGCTTTTGCTCTTGCCTGTCATGAGCCCCAAAGTGTTATAATTAAAGCTATAGGTTGTTTGAGTTGATTGTTCCTGAACGGTAAATTGATTGATTCTACCACGACCGTCCCATGAAAATTGCAATGCCTGCCCCTGAGGAAGCGTCACGCTTTGCAATTTGCCATTGGGATGGTAGGCATAGTCTTCAGTGCCTTGATGATGGGGTCTATTGACACTCTGAAGCTGTCCGTTCGGGTTTCGGTTCAGGGTATAAGTGCCCAGATCGGAAAACTCGACACTGTTCATTAAGCCGCTTTGCTGATTGTAGCCATAAGTAATGGTGCGCGACTCATCACCCCAGGCAATGCTTTCCAACTGCATCAAGGTGTTGTAGTCAAAAGTATAAGAGCCCTCATAGGATGGAGCCTGATTGTATTCAAACTCGGTATAATGACCGTGATTATTGAAAGAAGCTGAACTACTATAGTAGGTATTGGTTCCTTTGGAGACAGATATGGTCGAAGGTTTGCCAAATTGGTATTGATACAATTGAACAACCTGACTAGGGCTGATCAGTTGTTCAAGCTTATTGCTTCCACTCCAGGAGAATTCAAACCCTCCGATCTGTTTGCTGGTATCCAAAACACGCGAAGGTCGAGCATGATTGTCATACTCAAAAATATAACTGCTGAGTTGGTTTTGACCTGATATCATCGTGTGTAGCCCCAACGAAGAACGATATTCTATGGTTGCCTGGTTGGTGCCGTCTGACCACTGAGTGAGCAGACCCATAAGGTTGTGTTGATATTGAATGCCATTGTAGCTGGCCAAAGTACCATCTGCGCGATAGGTCCATTGGTCATTGCCTCCGCCATGATAATTTGCGGATACTTTTCTTCCCATGTTGTCATAACTGTAGCTTCCCTTATGGTCTGAGATGAGATCGCCTCTCAGGTTGTAGCCATACTGCAAAGTGCCCTGGATAGGATCATTGATTTGAACAATTCTGCCAAGCATATCTCGGGTATATGTCCAAGTGCCAATACCACTGACAGTCCTGGCACTTACATTGCCCATGGAATCATAGCTCAGGTTGGTGGTTTTTCCATCAAAATCCTGGATAGTGGTCAAGCGATTAAAGTCATCAAAGCTGTATTGAATGGTTTGACCATGCGCATTGGTGGTGGAAATTCTATTGCCCACACTGTCATATTCATTGTAAGTATTGAGACCATTGGAGTCTTCGATAATGGCAACAGGGGGTCTGAAGGGGGGAGAAGGGGTAATGATAAAGGGAGTTCGAGGGTCATCGGGGATATGTCTTTTATCAATGGGTCTTCTGTAGTCGGGAAGGAGGACTGGTAATGGGTTTTCTCCTCCTATAGGCTCATAAAAAAAACACATTCCACAATATTCATAGCCTTCTTTGCATTGCTTGCTTCCATCTAAATTAAAAGTATCACTAATGATGACATTAGAAATGCTTTCTGCGGTTTCCATTAGCTGGCCTGCAAAATTATAATCAAAGGAAAATATTTTCTGCACTTGCCCCAAAGTTGAAGCACCCTCAAAGACTGTTTTTTGCTTGACTCTTCCATTGGAGTCATGCAGATAGGTGGTTTCATTGCCTTCAGGGTCTATGGTGGAGGTCAGGTTGCCATTGGGCGCATAAGTTTTTTCCACTGTTTGGTTGAGTTGCTGGGGATCATTGGTCATGCTCAGGGGTTGTCCCAGTGAGTTGAAGCTTGCAGTGGAAACAGTATTGTCAGGGTGAATCATACGAGTCGGGTAGCAATGGACCAGAGGGTCTTCATAAATATATTGAGTGGTTGCCCATAGGCTGGGGGTAATTTTTTCCTGATACAAGATAAGTCTGCCATCTATGTTGGAGCTATCATATTCCCATTGCTGAACATAGGGAATAAAACCAGGCATGGCAGGAGGATACTCGATAGAAGTCAGCCTCCCTACATTATTGTAAGCAAACTGATAGACATTGCCTGCATTGTCGGTGGTGGAAGATATCCATCCCTGGGGGGTATAATCGAAAAAGGTTTGAAGGGTTTCCTGACCGGCAACATCCTCGATGAGTTCAATTTGACTTGAAATGTTGCCTATGTAGTAGTTTGTGGCAAGTTGGTTTGCATTGGTGACTGTTGTTTTGCCTGCGTATTGTTGATCAGGTCCTTCATAATCAAAGCTGGTGATATTGCCATGGGCATCTTCCCATTCTGCCACCTTTCCTTCATCAGCGCTATTTTCATGATACCTTATGAGAACAAAATTTTCTTCAAAAGTGGTTTGCTGGGTCATCAGGTGGCTTTGATTGTAGTCAAAGTAGGTTTTAACGGGATCATCTTCTTCCAGGCGTGGCTGTTCGATGCTGACTAAATGATCAAGCTCAGTATCGTAGTCAAATTTCCAGGTATGATTTAAAGGATCAAGGACAGCTTCCAGAAGACCCTCCTGGTTCCATTGCAAATCAATGCTTCGAAGAGAAACGGGATCAGTGATGGAAACAGGATGCCCATCCTGGTTGTAATCTATATCCAATGATCCTCCACTGCAGGCAGAAATACTGGAAAGATCCCCATTCTGGTCAAAATGCATGGTATTTAGATCAAGATCGGTAAAACTGATGCTTCCATCTCCATGGACCTTGAGCTTTCCTGCAAAACCTTTGGGATTGATAAACTCATTGGCTTGAGGGTCAAAAACAAATTCCAGTTGTGTTCCGGTGGATGTAAGATAATTTACATTACCGCTATTGGGATCCGCCAAAACTTTAGCATGAAGATCCGTCATCCAGCCTTTACCCAGTCCCAGATTTTGGTCTTTATAGGCACTGTTGTAGGTGATGCCAAAAGATATATCAATGCCTGCGGTGGGTATCTCAAAAAGATTAACCCTCATCAATCCATTGCCGCTGGGGATATGTGTCCCCAAAGTTGTCCAGTGGGTGGTGGTCAAAAAGGCATATTCCATAGTATTGCCATTGAGACCTGCCTCTGGATTGATATTGGAAGGCGAGGAAAGGGGTGTTTGTGGAGGGTGGCCATGAAAGGCAAAAGTTATTTTCATTGGCACTGACCATACGAAAGTTAAAGTAAACGCGAGAAGGATAGAAAGTAAATCAAGATATTTAAATCTAGAAATCATGCTGCCCACTCCTTTTTTTATTGTTTTTACACGATACATTATAAACTAATTTTTATATTTTTTCTTTATTATGTCAATTATTTAGAAATATTTTTATATTTTTCTTGTTTATTTGTGTTCTTTTGCAATAAAAAAAGCAGACCTGGGACTTATTTTAGTAAAGAAAAAACCGGCAGCTGGAGGGGAACTCCCAGAAGATGGGAATCAACTGCCGGTTTTTTTTGATGTGCTTTCGACGAGCTACCGTATAGCATCGAAGAAAGGGATGGACAGAGCGGGATCCAGGGTGGTGTTGTCAGGCTGAGCTCCCTTTTTTAAGTTGCAGGGGCAAAGATTCAGCATCTGAACCTGGACAGTTTTGAGAAAAGAGTACTGCCCAGTTTTCTTTCCCGGAACATTTTGTTTGAACATCATTTTTTATCCTCCTATTTTTTCAATTAAATATTAATTTTATTTAACGATATATAATTTAATAGAAAATAAATATTTGTCAAATAAAAATTAAAAATATTTATAAAATATTCAAAAATACTTTAAATAAATTTAGAAATACTTATTTCATCTGCTTTTTTAGGGAGTGATAAAAAAATGGTATAATTATATTATTGTTGCTTCTTCAAATGGAGGTGCTTAAATGAAAAAATCAAAAAAACTGTGGATGGTTTTATTTTTAATTCTTGTTTTTTTGGGGGGATCTCCATGGTTTAACTCCTGGGCACAACCTCCTGAAAACTTTTTTCATAAAAGTATTTGCAAAGGACCTTTGGGCACTATTTATGTGCTTGCCCACCAGCAAAAAGAAGTTAGATCCCATACTTATTCAGGAGTAAAAAAATCATCTTTTGCTTTGGATGATTCTGCTCAAGTCTTGGAGCCTGTAGATATTGTTTTTGCTCAGGAAGAAATTGTGGTGGCAGACAGCGGAGCCAATGCTTTGCATTTTTATTCAACAGAAGGTGAATGGCTGAGAAGTTTGCCCTTGAATCCCGAAATCTTTAACAATATAACAGCACTTGGATATGTTGCCCCTTATTTTTTGATTGCAGACAACGGTTGTTTTTGGGTCATTGATCCCCAGGGAGAAATTGTCCAGCGAGTTGACCTGCCCAGGGGTAGCCATGGCGCAAAAGCAACGATATCATCCATGAGTATTGATCAGGAAAAGCTTTATCTGGCCAACCAAACTACACAGGAAATTTTGATTTACCAAATAAAATCAGCAGGAATAGTTTATCGTTTCATTGAATCTGTCGGAGGATTTGGCTATGAAGAAGGTCGATTTTTTCATCTTACCAGTCTGAGCGCTTATGGAAGATTATTTTCAGTTGATTTATTCAAGCCTGGATTTTTGGACCTTCATCCTCTGGATAGAACCCTTCATTTTTATGAAGATCCTCAAGGTCATCTTCAAGCTCCTTTGGATATTTTGGCCACGGAGGATCAAATTTTTGTTGCTTGTGGATTTTCGGACGAACTTTTTATATTTTCAATACCTCAGGCAGAAAAAATACAGCCTGTTTTGTCTCACAATATATTGGATTTTGGTACGGTACCCCTTACCCCTTCCTACATCAAGCATTTTTACCTCTACAATGCAAGCGGCTTCCCCATGGAAGGGAGGATAGTTTCAGATCATCCAGCTTTTGTGATTTATCCTCAACATTTCAATGGAACAGTTAATCAGATCCAGGTTACGCTGGATTCAAAGTATTTGACATTGCACCAGGATCTTGAAGCTTCTGCTCAAATTTTTTTACCTGACGGTAAAACCATGCAAGTGATGCTAAGGGCGAGAGTGGCATCATCTCCTGATTTCCAGGTGGTTTTTCCCGTGCGCAAGAGTTTTTCAACCACCTGCGATCCTCTATTGTTTGAAATTAATCCACAACACCAGTTAAATGAAGATGAGTTTACTTTTGAGGTGCACTCAAGAGAAGTACCATTTCGCTTCAGGAAAAAAAGTGCCATGGCTTTCTATCTTGAGCCCATAGAAAACCCTTCACCAGGAGCTTACACCATACAATTTCTTGTGAGGTCGCCAGCATTGAGAGCGGTAAGGCAGTTCAGTTATTCATTCTTTTTCAAACATCCACCGGGGACTTTTTCAGGCAGTGTACTGGCGGAATATTTTGCAGCGGATTGGTGTCCTCTGTGTCCTCCAGGGCATAGGGCTTTGCTGGAGCTTAATGAAGAATATTCCAGAGACCAGCTAAACTTTTTAACTATTTATACTGACTGTGTTTATGATGATCCGGTGCAACTATGTTTTGATGAAGGTCAGACAAGGATGCGCTGGTATGTGCCTTCAGGGACTCATGTCTCTCTGTTTCTGAACGGTACTGATTATATTCATGGCGGAACCAGTGAGCCAGGCGCAACTATGAAACCTTATTATCTGCTCAAGATTGAGCCTTTACTCAAACAAAGAATGCCCATTTCTTTGACAGCCTATGCCCATTGGGATGAAGAAAGCGGGAAGATCAATGTTGGAGCTACGGTCATCCAGCCTCATCCGGAAAAAAACAAAGATTTACGCTTGATGGTTGCAATTGCAGAAAATAATATTGAATGGGAAGTAATTACAGGTCAGACTTCACATAATTTTGTTTCCAGACAGTTTATCGCTTTCGATAATCCTGAAGGAGATTCATCTTTTGGGTCACCATTATCAAACATGGAAAAACAGAATTTAATGCTTGAAGCCATGGTGGATCCTGTGGTCAATATCGATCAATCTTTCATATTGGTCTTTGTTCAGGATAGAAAAACCAGACAAATTTATCAAACTCGTTATGTTCCAATCAAGCCTGATCTTGTACAGCATCATTTTGCTCTGACAAGCAATGTGGAAAAGCTTGTGATGACTGCTGATCATCCCCAGGTTGCAAGGTTTTATCTTCAGAATCGAGGAAACTATCCCGATCAATACACTTTTCAAGTAAATAATGCTGAAGCTTATCCCCAGGAGAGCAAAATTCGCATTCGACAGGAAACTTTCAAACTGGATGAACCATTGACCGTAAAACTCAATCCTATGGAGATTTTAGCCATCGACATTTTAACAGCTGATGAATGGGATCTGGATGCTGTCCCTGCAATTCAATGCTGGGCTTTGAGTCATGCAAGCAGAGAAAAAAAAGAGGCTTTGGTAAAACTTTCAACGATTAATGAGGCTGAACGCCCCTACCAATGGCTTTTTCCTTCTGAGGAACAATTGGTTCATAAAGATGGATTTTTTACCTACCTTCCCTATATTGAATGGACCATAAAAGCTCCAGCAGGTTCCCGTCTTCAACCCGATGAGGGAGTTATTTATCAGGATGAAGGCTTGATAAGAGTTCCCTGGAAATTGAGTCCTGGTTGGCAGGAGGGTCAATGGACGCTTATTTTGCCTGATCAATCCAGGGAAGTCATTCAATTTGGCGCATTTAGAAAGCTTTCCATAATATTAACCATTGACTCCAATCTTGCCTTAATAAATGGAGAAGAGAGCTTTATTGATGCCTCGCCCATGATTATTAATCAACGCACTTTGGTGCCCCTGAGATTTATTGCAGAGGCATTTGATGCGGAGATTTCTTATGAGAGCGCAACCAGGACAGTCACTCTGACCTATGAGGACACCCGCATCCAACTTCAGATAGATGAGGTTCTGGCTTTCATCAACGGAGAACAGGTGGAGCTGGATGTGCCTCCTGTTATAGATCGAGGAAGGACTTTTGTGCCTGTTCGTTTTATTGCAGAAACTTTTGGAGCGGAAGTTTCATGGGATGCTTCAACTCGACAGGTATTTATCTTAATTTCATAGTGTTTTTTTAACGAGAAAAAGAGAGGAGCTTGCATGAAGATTATTCCTACTGAAAAGTGGCCCATTAAAATGTGGCTGGATGAAATTGAGGACGGAGCCCTCGAGCAAGCAAAAAATCTTGCCAGGCTTCCATTTTTGCATCAGTGGGTAGCTATTATGCCTGATGCGCATCAGGGTTTTGGGATGCCCATTGGAGGAGTCATTGCTTGTAAAGGTCATGTGATTCCCAATGCAGTGGGGGTGGATATTGGTTGTGGGATGTGCGCTGTTCGAACTACTCTGAAAACAGTGAGCCCCAATAAACTTCAAAATATTTTGAATCACTTGAAATCGGTAATACCTACCGGTTTTTCCCATCATAAAAGGAAACAGGATAGCAAGCTTATGCCTAAAATGGTTTCTTTTAAAGATTATGTGGTTGTGAGCAGGCTGTTTGAAGAAGCCAGAGATCAGCTGGGCACTCTGGGTGGAGGCAATCACTTTATTGAATTTCAAAAAGGGAGCGATGGCTATATTTGGATTATGGTCCACTCTGGTTCACGCAATTTTGGCAAACAGGTGGCTGATTATTACAATAAGCTTGCTATTCGTTTGAATTGTCCGCCTGAGGTTCCCAAGGCATGGCAGTTGGCCCATCTTCCTTTGGACGCCAAAGAGGGTCAGTCCTATATGAAAGAAATGCAATATTGTGTTGATTTTGCTTTTGCCAATCGAAAGCTGATGATGGAAAGGATCAAAGAAGTTTTTTCAACCTTTTGTCCGTGCTCTTTTGGAGAAATGATCAATATTGCTCATAATTATGCGGCTCTTGAAACGCATTATGGGCAAAAAGTGGTGGTACATAGAAAAGGTGCAACCCAGGCTTTTAAAGGGACTATTGGAATTATTCCCGGCTCCATGGGTACTCCCAGCTATATTGTGGAAGGCCTGGGAAATGAAGAAAGCTTTAAGTCCTGCTCACATGGAGCAGGAAGAAAGATGGGAAGAAAGCAGGCTATCAGAACTCTCAAGCTTTCCGAAGAGCAGAAAAAAATGAAACAGATACTGGGAAAGCCTACCAGTCAGCGAGAACTGGAAGAAGCGCCTGGAGCTTATAAGGATATTGAACAAGTGATGAATCACCAAACCGATTTAGTACATATTAAAGTGCGCCTTGAACCTTTGGCAGTGATTAAGGGGTAGGAGAATCTATATAGCTTTGCCCATTTCCTGAGCGATAATATTTAAATCAAAATGATCGATTTTTCCATCCTGGTTAAAATCACATCGCTCGTCAAAACGATGCTCTCCCTTTTTGCTTCCATAAGAATTGTTGAATATTTCAAAGTCAGCTCGATCCACCACTCCATCATTATTAATATCGCTCAACAGAAAAGGTCTGTTGGATATGCGCACCAAGGGTAGAGAAGAGTTAACTCTTATACTATTGCCATCACACAAATGAAGCATAAATCCTCGAATGGAAAATAGAGCTCTACCTGATCGAACAGTCCTGAAGATAAAGGTCATGAATACATCATAGTCCAGATTTTCAAGGGGAATATTGTTGCAATCAATATGAACTTTTAGAATTCCTTCATAATCATCTATATCCATTTGAAATTGTATTTCATCTTTTAAGTCAACAAGAAATCCTTTTTTTTCAAATCTTCTATACATCAAGCGCTCGCTGAGGTAGTGAAATTGAAACTCGATAGATTCTACTGAAACATCTTTAGTAACCAGGGATTCAAAGGAATCAAATTGAAGGTTTATTAAAACATCTTCTCGCTCCCTGTATTGGCGAAGAGAAGAAAAAACAGCTTCAAAGGGATCAGGAACATTGGAGTGAGTGACATGAAAAGCTTGTTTTACTGAAGCATAGGGTTTAACTTCCCATTCAGCAGTGCCTCTGTTTTCATACTGGTTCATTTGTATTTGAATAAAAAAATCACCAGTAGGAAGAAAATAACGATTCTGACTGTTTTTTCCTGTCCATGGAATAGTGTATTCTCCAACCATTAGATGTCTGGGTTGGAATTCCCCCCAGGGTTCTCCGAAGGAATCGATCACTTTAATGTAAAGAGTGGCAAAGTTTGATCCACTCAATATAGTTTCTCTGTTGTGAATCTGACGAAAAAAGTGACCGGTGTTAAGTGAAAACGAAATATAGGTGGTTGATTCCTGCTCGTCTGCATCAAGGGTGAGATTGAGTTGATTGTTTGACAAACGAATATTGCTGATGGGATCCTCAAGATCTCTTGAAGAGTTTTTATAGCAAACAAAGGGAAAGTGAAGATCGTTGCCAATCTTGATTATTCCATCGTACTTGCTCTGCTTGAAGTTGCTGAAATCGATTTCAAATTGCACTTCCACAGTGGCAGTGCCTCGAGGCCCAAGATTGAATTTTTCGGGCTCAATGCTGATGCTTATGGGAGATGTTTCATGAGCAAAATGGAATACTTCTGCTACAAGCTCAAAAGTTTCTTCAACATCCCTGGTACTCGTAACTTGTATGCTCTGACTAAAGCTTGACCGAGCTTCTGAAAAGATTTTGGCGCGAGGTTCAAGAAATGCAGGAGTACTTAATGCTTTATCTATGCGTACACTTCCAGCACCCTGCATAATAAAGGGAATGGGTAATCCTGTCGCTGGATTCAGCATAATATCAGCTGTATTCATAAAAGCTGACTTAATTTGGTCATGGGTCCATTGAGGTTTTGCTTCTTTTATCAGAGCTACCAGTCCTGATATACAGGGGGTTGCCATGGATGTTCCATCAAGAGAAGCATAACGGTTGCCAGGAAAGGTGGAATTGATTTGAGTTGCTGGAGCAGTGATTTCTGGCTTAAAGGTTGCATCACCCGAAGGCCCCATAGAAGAAAAAGTGGAAATAGTGGCACTTGATTCATACTTGACAAGAATAGGAGGAGAATGCACAATTTGATTTTTCAAAAAGGTGCCATCTTCCAATGTGAGCATAATAGTAGGCACCAGATGAGCAAGCTGTGTTGGGTTCTCATGTTCCGTCATCAATCCAGGAGTCATGACTTCTCCAGGTGTGTGATTGTAGAGCACCACTCCCAAAGCTCCATTTCGTGTGGCATTTTCAACTTTTTCTCTAAAAGTAATAGGATTATCCAGTGGTCCTCTTTGAATCAGGGTCACTTTTCCTCGTACTGATACATCATTAAAATCCTGCGCTCTTCCATAACCAGCATGAACTATCCCTTTGCTGAACATTTCAGTAGTGAGCTTACCCGTTGGAGGAGCATAAGTGCCCATGATTTTTTTCTCATTAGACTGACCTGGATAAACGGTTAAAACAGCTCTTTCATTGCGATCATTTGATCCGGCAACAGAAAAAGCCTCATATATGATGCTTGGACTAATAATAGGCCAGGGTATTTCTGCTCTTCTCGAAGCTGAGTTGCCTGCTCCTGCTACCACCATAGAGCCCGCTCTGTCTGCATTTCGAATCGAACGATGATACGCGGAATTGCCCCGAGATGGCCCATCACTATGCCCACCCAGTGAAAGATTAATGACATCGCATCGGTCTGAAACAGCTCTGTCTATAGCAGCGATGACATTTCTGGCGCCCTCAAACCTGGGAGAAAAAACTCTGTAAACCATGATTTCAGCTTCATAAGCCATGCCCTGTTGATCCAAACTGCCTCCTTCACCCAATGCAATGCCAGCTACATGAGTGCCATGCCCATGAAAATCTCTATAGTCTGATACTGAGTCCGCAAAATTGAATCCTCCTCGTACTTTTCTGGATCGTGAAAATTCTCTGTGGTGCTCTTCCAGGCCTGTATCAATGACCCCAATCAGCTTTCTATTTCCCGAGAGGGGTTCAATGTTTATATCAGGAAGTCCTTCCCAGGCTTCCATGGCGCGAGTCGAGCGAGACATCATATGTCTTATGGGTTTGAATAACATTCGATCATCATGAATGTATCGTATTTGAGGAAATTTAATCAGGGAAGGGATATCTCTTCCTATTATTTCCGCACTGATCCCATTGAGTACCCAATAAGAGGGTTGGTCAGGTATCATTTTGACACCCTGGTTCTGGATGGAGGCTACAATTTTTTGCTGTTTATGCTCCAGGGCAAGCTGATAATTCTTGACAAATGAATGGAGGTCTTCTTTGGGAGATCCATGGGAGGTGGATCTCATATGATTTGTTGAATGGTGATAATATTCAACACTGGGCAAATCATTGAATTCAATGATTATTCTTATCCATTCATTGCTGTCCTGGACTTCAACTAAAAAATCAGAATCGATACGGTTTATTGTAGATGCCTTACCAAAAGGCGGTAAAAGGGTGCCAAAAAAAATTAGTAACAACAAAGATATCAGTAATTTTTTACATTGCATGAAAGACACCTCACTTGCATTGGATGTATTTACATATCTTTGTTATATAATAGAAAAAGTGTATAAGTCAATAAAATAAACCTAAAATTTGAATTGTGAAAAAAAATAAGTCAATATGTTATAATAAACTATACTAAACTTCTTTTTAGTTTGAAAGGATGATAAAGATGGCAGAGTTAAAGTTTGAAATTGTAAAATCATTGGGAGTGCTTTCCGAAAGTGCCAAGGGCTGGACAAAGGAAGCGAACATGGTAAGTTGGAATGAGCGCAATCCCAAGCTGGATATTCGCGAATGGTCTCCCGATCATACTAAAATGGGAAAAGGCATAACCTTCAATAAAGAAGAAGCCGAAGCACTAAAAGAGATTTTAAATGCTGAAGATTTGGATTTTTAGCTTATTTTATTCAATCTTTAAACAATAAAAAAGAAAAAGTACTACCCTTGCCTGGCTCTGACTCAATGATCAAGCCAGACTGATGCCCTTCAAGAATTTTGTTGCATATGGACAAGCCCAAACCTGTACCAACAGCCTTTATTCCATCTTGATCCCGAACCTGATAAAAGGGTTGCGTGATTTTTTCAATATGTTCTTTGCTGATCCCTATGCCAGTGTCTTTGCAAGTGACCATGACAGCTTTTTTGTCAGACACCCATTGAGTCAATAAGACAATCTCGCCCATGGGTGTAAATTTGACTGCATTGGAGATTAAATTGTTTAGCACCTGGGCTATTTTCTCTCTATCTGCAATCACTTGGGGCAAATTTTCTTCCAATTTTACCTGGATGGAAAGTTTTTGATTTGTTGAGTAATAGTTGAGATCATCAGTTATTTGCTTGATTAATTCGTTAATATTGATGTTTTTTTTATTTAAAGGAGAGGATAAAGAGCTGATCTTCTGATAATCCAATGTGTTCAGGATCAGGCTTGCAAGACGATCTGTATTTCGAATAGCAGTATCAAGCACCTGTTGCAGATCAGGATTCAAATTTTGCTCAGTATATTTTTTCAGCAATAGTTGTGCCTGTTGAATAGCTGTCAGAGGAGTACTCATTTCATGAGTAATAGTGTTGATGAAGTCATTTTTGGCAGATTCAATTTTTTTCCGTTCTGTTATGTCCTGAATTTGAAGAATATATTCCTGTTGTTTTTTGTCTTTGATGATTTCTATTGCTTTTATTGTCAATTCTGTATCAATAAAGCCTGAAGCTTGCAATCCAGCGCCAAAAGATTGTTCCAGCTCTTCAAAATATAACCTTTTTTCCACTTTTATGCTTTCATTATTTTTTATGCGTTGCTCTTCATAGGAGCTTAACTTCATGGCACTGAAAATATGCAGAGAAGCGGGCTCTTCCGAAGAACTCCAACCCAATAAATTCTTAAAAGCTTTGTTGGATGCCAGCAGGTACCCTCTTTCATTTATTTCTGCCAGACCCAGAGGGGAGTCTTCAAGCACTGTGCGCAATTTTTCCTGACTTTGACGGCTTTCAGTCAGAGCATTTATTTTTTCCATGGCTTGAGAAGCCTGCTTGACCATAATTTCAATGATTTCAGCTTTGCTTGTGGCTATGGGTCCTCTACTTAATAAAGTCAAGCCTCCTGTATAGGAGTGTCCTTCAGTGAAACCTATGTGATAAATATTCTTAATTTCCAGAGTCCTTTCAATAAGAGTACAAATCGAAGAAGGCAGAGTTTTTGCCATAAATTTATAAAGACCCTGTTCAATTTTAACCAATTTACCTTTATTGTAGATCATTTCTTCTATAGTTTCTTTGGCTAATGGGGTTTTAAAATGAAAAGGCTTCATTTTAATGAGTTGGGTTATCCACCCAGCATATTTATCAAAACCATACCAATCGACTAATATGCCTTTCTTTTTTTCATTGTCTACTTTTGAAAGGACAATGTAGCAGGTTGGCAACAGTTTACAGGAAGCTTCAAAAACCATTTGAAAAACATCCCTGATGTTATCACCAAAAAGCAAGCTGGAAGAAGTTTCCAATAATATTTGCTGATCAAGTTTACGTTCAATTTCTTTTGCTTCGCTTTCTTTTTTAATCATCAGGTTTTTCCGATGTTCAAGAGCATTTTTAACTGAAGAGCCCAGGCGTTTCTTGTGTTCTTTAATAATATAGTCCAAAGCTCCTTGCTTCATGCATTCCACGGCGACATCTTCATTCATTGATCCAGTGCAAAGGATAAAGGGTATAAGGTCTGATTTGGCCAAAGTAAGTTGTAGTGCTTTCAAGCCGCTGAATTGGGGCATCAGATAGTCAGATACAATCACATGGGGCTTAAAGTTTTCCAATGCTTCAACAAAATCTTTTTCGGTTTCGACAACCTGAAACTCACTATTTGGGATCAGTTGCTCTATCTGGTATTTATTAAGCTCTGCATCAGGAGCAAAGTCTTCTACCAATAAAATTCGAACCATTTCACTCAATATTGCCCCACCTGTTTTTTTAAAAATTGATATTAATGGCTTAAATATAACATAAAAAAATTTATAATTATAATATTTGACTTAAAAAGGCTTTGGTTCTTTCATTTTCCGGGGATTGATATATTTTTTCCGGATCGCCTTCTTCTACAATTCTTCCCTCATCCATATAGATTACACGATCAGCCACTTCCCTTGCAAAGCCCATTTCGTGAGTTACCACTATCATAGTCATACCCTTTTTTGCCAGATCCTTCATCACAGACAATACTTCGCCTACCAGTTCGGGATCAAGAGATGAGGTGGGCTCATCAAACAGCATGATTTTGGGATCCATAGCCAATGCTCTGGCAATCGCCACTCTTTGTTTCTCTCCGCCTGACAGAGCAGAGGGGTAGTTATCTCTCTTATTTACAAGCCCTATTTGCTCCAACAATTGCTCGGCTCTTAAAATGGCTTTGGTTTTGGAAATTTTTTTAACCTGCACGGGCCCTTCAATAATATTGCCCAAAGCAGTAAAATGAGGGAAAAGATTAAAGTGTTGAAACACCATTCCTACTTCTTGTCTGACTTTATGAAGGTCTGTAGCTTTTGTTTTGATTATTTTTTCATCAATGCTAATGGTGCCTTTTTGAGCAAATTCAAGAAAGTTGATGCAACGAAGCAAAGTGGATTTCCCCGATCCGCTTGCACCAATAATGACAACTACTTCCTGCTTTTTAACACAAAAAGAGATATTTTTTAAAACATGTAGCTTTCCATAGTATTTATCCAGGTTTTTAATTTCTATGATATTGTTTTTATACATGGCTAATTCCTTCGGTCACTTTTGGAAAGATTTTTCTCAATTCTATTGGTTATCAGTGTCAATACTGATGTCAGCATTAGGTAGTAGACAGCAGCAATAATGAGCATTTCCATCATCATGAATTGGGATGAACCTACTTGACGTGTACGGAGCAGGAGCTCTCTGACTGCAATAGTGCTGGCAAGAGAAGAGTCTTTGAGTGCAATTATAAATTGATTTCCCAAAGGTGGGATGGCTCTTCTGAAAGCCTGAGGAAGGATAATGCGTTTCATGGATTGCCAACTGGTCATTCCCAGAGAAAGCGCGGCTTCTCTTTGACCTCGTTCGATGGATTGAACTGCTCCTCGAAATATTTCTGCAATATAGGCTCCATTGTGAATACCCAGCGCAATAACTGCAGCAGGAAGTCGAGGAATGCTAACTATGACAGCAAGGCCATAGTAAATGATAAATAATTGTAATAATAGAGGAGTTCCTCGTATAACCCAAATGTAAAAATGAGAAGGGAGACTAATCAGCTTATAAGTTGAAAGACGCATCATGCCTGCAACAAAGCCAAGCCCCAGACCGACAAAAATCCCTAAAGCTGTAATTTGAAGTGTCATCAAGGCAGCAGGAAAAAATCGAAGAAAATATTGCGGAATAGCTGCGAAGTTCCATGGAAGATCTATCATTTCTGCTTCCTTTCTACTATGTTTCTACTTTGCCAGGAACTAAAAAAAGAGGGGCGAAAACTGAACCCCCCCCTTTTTTTAGTTTTACAATAACCATCCATCAGAAAATAGATGTCTTATTGTGAAATATCTTCTCCGTCAAACCACTTATAGCTAATTTGAGAAAGAACACCGTCCCAATGCAGGTTCCTTATGATATCATTCAATTTTTCCAACAAACCTTCATCTTCTTGTCGGATAGCAAGCGCCATTTCTTCAGTGCGCAATAGATCGCCAATCATCATGAGGTTTTCTCCTCCTGCCATTTCCTGCATAGCGCGAATGACTACCAATCGATCGGTGATGACTGCATCAACTCTGCCATTAATCAATTCCAACAATGTTTGATTGTCGTCTTCATATAGTACTGGATTAGCGCCAAGATTATAAGCATCATCTTCAAAAGTGGTTCCTGTTGCTACAGCAATATCTCTTCCCATGAGTTCAAAGGGATCCACAATATCAGAATCAGCTCTGACAACTACTTGAGCTCCTGAGTAATAATAAGGTATGGTAAAGCTTACTTCTTTTAATCGTTCTTCTGTGATTGCCATGCTTCCCAAAATAGCATCATAATGACCTGCTTTGAGTCCATCAATTAGTCCGTCCCATGCACTGGTTTCATAGTTGAGATCGACACCCAAAGCTTCTGCTATGGCCAAGCCAGTGTCAACATCAAAGCCGACAACTTCATCGTTTTCATCATAGTAATTGAAGGGAGGGTAACCTCCACTGCCAACTACCGTAAAAACTCCATCGTCCATGATTTTTTCAAGTGTCGTCCTTTCATCCTGGGCGCAACTGTTAAAAACTAAAGCTGAAAAACTTAAAAGCATAAAAGTTAGTGCGAATGATATGATTTTATTAAACATGTTTGACCCTCCCCTTTTTTTGCTTAAATTCAAATGATTTAGCATATAAAAATAGTATAAATAAAAAAGCTCAAAATGTTAAGGAAAAAAGAATATTAAAATGAAAAAAAACAATAATTACGAAAGATAAAACGAAGAAATAATTATTATTCCAGAATTAGCTCATTCAATAATAGATGCATAAATTCTATTTCCAACTCCACCATTTCCTGATCTTTTTTTCTGAGCCACTCAGACATCCATCCCAGACGAAGACAAATAATAAGTTCTTTAAGTTTGCTCCAACTTATAGCATCTCCAAAATGACTTTGTCTTAAACCGCTTGCTAAAGTTTTCATCATCGGCTTTTCAAAAGCTGAAGGGTGTTCCATGCCCATGCAACCTATCAGGTTGGCTAAATCATATAATTCAGGCCTGGGTCCGGAAAACTCCCAATCAATAACCGAAAGCATTTCATGTTGCCCCCACAAAACATTTTCTGGATGGAAATCTCCATGGCAGAAAAAATGAGGAAGCTTTTTCAGGCAAGGGAATAAATTATCATTAAGATAGTTCATGATGGGCTCAATCGCTGTATAAACCTTGGGATTGTGCTGACTGATTTGTTGCGCGAGAGTAAGCGCATAACTATCCAAGCCAGGTAAATCAGTCGAAGTGTCAAGAGTTTTTGTTTGCAAAACAGTTGCTCTTAAATCGATCATAAACTGAGCAAGAGCTTTTCCTCTCCACTCCTCTTTGAGATAATCGGGTCTGATCAAAGATTCAGCATAAAGATATGGAGAAAGCATCCAATAGGATCCCTGAAAAAAAGAGGTAAAGCTTTGAGAAGTATTCATCATATAAGGTCGCAAAGTTAAGGAGGGGTTTTGTTTTTTAAGCTGATTGAGATTATGAGCAATGCGGTTTTTTCTTTCAAGAAGGTTTTGAGCTATCTGTTCAAGCATCCAAAGCTTATTCTCGGCATCCTGGACAACTATTCGAAAAAGAGTTCGCTCGGGACTGCCTGGAATAAGAATATCTTGACGAGATTTTTTGTAATCCATGCCCCATAATTTGATGATACTGTTAAGTTTTTTTATTTCCATTCGTGCTTACTATAGCATTTGCGCAGAAAGAAGCAAAGCATATAATGAACAACCATGAGTAAAAGAAAATTACCTGAATTTAATAATCTTGAATTGCTAAAACAAGCGATGTGCCACAAATCATTTCTCCATGAAAATGGTCTTCCACTTGAGCTTTCCAATGAACGATTGGAATTTTTGGGTGATGCCATACTGGAATTATGGGTTAGAAAAGAACTATTTTTAAGATATCCCTCTATGAACGAAGGAACTATGTCGGTCTTAAAAGCACTCATTGTGTCTCAGTCATCACTAGCTGAATTGGCAAGAAGCATCGAGCTGGGAAAATATCTCATTATCTCCAAAGGCGAAGAAAAAGCTGGAGGAAGAGAGCAGGATTCCTTGCTGGCGAATGCTTTTGAAAGTCTGATTGGAGCGCTTTACCTGGATCAGGACTATCAGGCTGTGAATGCCTGGCTCATGAATTTGATGATTCCTCATATTGAGAGAGTAGAAAAAAAGAAGAGCTTCAAAGACACTAAAACTATTTTACAAGAGATGGTGCAGGCAAAATATGGAACGCTTCCTCAATATCGCCTGCTTTCTGAAAAAAGCCAGGATCATGAGAAAATCTTTACTATTGCTGTGCTGATTGATGGAAAACAAATTAGCAAAGGAAAAGGCAAGAACCGAAAAAAAGCTGAAATGGAAGCTGCCGAAAAAGCTATTAGAAATCTCATTGCTCGGGAAGAAAAAGCAGCTCAAAAAGCTTGATTTTTTATCATAATCTGTTGCTTATTAAACAAATGCCTGTTTTTATGAGATATATAGTCAAAGGAAGGCAAAAAAATGAGAAAAAACTTTAAAATTGTTTTTACTTTAGTTTTTATTCAACTTTTTTTAACCCTATTGGTATGGAGTCCTGCATCTGACATAGTAAAAAGCGCTCAAGAAAATGAAGCTCCTTTTAAAGCAGAAATAGTACCTCCTCTCAGCAATATCTCTGCTACCTACCATTTCACTTTTTTTCCTCACAAAAAACACCTTATTGCAGATTGGTTCAAAATACGCTTTCCAGCAGGCACTCACTTTGATCCTCCTATACCTGAGGCAGGAAGAGATCGCGATTATAGACTTAAGTCCATATTGAAATCCATGGTGCTTTCCAACAGGGATCAATCCTTTGAAAAATGGTGGAGATTTCAGGTTTGCCTGTGGTTGCGTTTAATGAAGATGAAACTATGGATTTAAGGTTTATTTTGCCTTTTGAGATTGATCCAGAGAAAGCACCCTGGGATCAACTTAATATCACCATTTCCCCTGAAGCTGGGATCGTAACACCGCCTGATAAAGGGGAGGTTGTTTTTCAATTTCAAAGTGAGGTTGAATTGGATTATAAAACTTCAAATCTGATTATACTCTATCAGGAAGACTTTGAGTTTGCTGAGCTGAGGGTTGATAATGCATATGTGACTCATTATGCGACCTATACTGTTCAATATACAAATGGGGCTCAGGAATTAAAGCCAGGTCAGCGCATTTTTCTTGAAACCACCTCTTCGATCAATTTTCCTCAAAGTATTGTTACTAAAAAAGTATGGGTCAATGGTGTTTGGCCAAATTATATTGAATATGATAATGGACTATTTACCATTGAGCTTGCGGAGTCGATTCTTCCCCATGAAGAAATCCTTATTCACTTTGGAGAGGACTTTGGCATCACCAATCCTGAGACCAGCGAGCATATTTATTTTATCATTCGACATGAAGCTGAGCCCAAGGCCTACCTTACCAATAACATTGAGATAAAAATGTTCGACACTTATATCAGAAACATATCTTTATATTATGATTCAAGCGATAAGAATGTTGCTTATTTTTTAGTTTCCATTCATTTTTCTTCAAGAGATCTTCCTATTACTGACGAGGAGATAGAGCTGGACCTGGGATTGGGAGAAGAGCCCTATAAAAGCACGACCACTGCTTTAACCTATCAAAGTTTTATCCTTTTTGATATTCCCGCCCTTCCTGGCACCTATACCCTTACTTTCTCCTGGAAAGATAATTCCATCAGCAAAGAATATAAAATACCAGAATTAAATTGACCTTCCCATCTCTTTGCCCAGGACCTCCAGATCAAGCATATCAATGATGCCATCCTGGTTAATGTCACAGCGTTCATCAAAAAAGGGTTCGTTTCGGCGACTTCCATAAGCCTGGTTAAAAATCTCAAAATCATGGCGATCCACTACTCTGTCTCCATTAATATCAGACAAAAGAAAAGAGCGAGTACTGATCCTTATTTGAGGGGTGCTTGCTTTTACTCTGATTTGGTCTCCATTCTGAGTTTTTATAAAAAACCTCTGAGATCCAAAAGTGATCCTGCCTCTATTTTCTACTTCAAAATGTATTTCCAGCAAGGGAAAGAGATTTAATTCTTTAAGATCAACCTCATCAAAAAAGATTTCAAATGAAATGATTCCCAAAGATTCATCAATATCAGTAAAGATTTGAACCTGACTTCTTTTGGCTGAAAGCAAGCCTCTTTGTTCATATTTAAGATACATGAGCATTGAAGGGTCGTACATGAATTGAAATTTGAGAGCACTGACCTGAGTATCATGTGAAAATAAAGATACCAATTGATGAAATCGCAAGCCCACCTTTACATTTTCTCCACCTTCAATAATTTTTGGAGCAAAATAAGATGCCGGGACTGGTAGAGGCAAAAAGGAAGAGGTTACCTCGAAAGGATAGCTAAAGACTTCATAGGGTTTGATATGGATAATGCCATCCTCATATTCTCTGAAATGCATCCGGAAAATAATTTGAAAATTACCTTCATACAAAAAAACTTCTTCTTGTTGATTGTTTCCATCCCAATAAAAGATATACGAGCCAACCATGAGGTTGCTTATTTTTCCAATATCTTCAAGGAGCTCTCCTTCTTCATCTGCTACTGAAATAATGATGTCGGAGGAGTTGGTTCCCATGTGTATAGTAAAAGACTCAATCTGAAAGGTAAAGAGGGATCCGGCATTGAGCGAAAAAGAGATAATAGTTTCATTTGAGTCGTCTTCATCAGGGTCCAAAGCAAACTCTAATTGATTGCGACTCATATGGATATCTGAAACAACATCCACCACATCGCTTCCCGTACCTTTATAAATGATTACTGGGATATGAAGATCTTCTCCAACCTCTATGATACCCTCGTATTTATGATGCCGAAATTGTTTCTTTTCCATCTTAATCATAACATTAAAAGATGCTGATCCTCGAGCATCCAGGGTAATAGTGTTTTTATCAAAGCTGATTTGGATGGGTGGTTCATCATTTTGTAAATGAAAGATTTTTGCATCCAGAGTGAATTGCTGTTCAATATTGTGAGGGTTGGACAAAGTAACCTTTTCAACAATTTTATTGGGACTATCAGAAAAAACAAAAGCCCTGGGATGAATGAAGGCAGGTGTTTGCAAGGCTTTATCTACACGAGCTACTCCTGAACCTTGAAGGGTGAAGGTAATTGGAAGCTGGTTGATTGGATTGATCATGATGTCTGCAGTATTCATGAAGGCAGACTTTATTTGTTCATGACTCCATTCAGGCCTGGCTTCTTTAACGAGTGCTGAAAGACCAGCAATGACTGGAGATGCCATGGAGGTGCCACCTGTTGCAAAATAACGGTTGCCAGGTACAGTGGACATGATATCCACGCCTGGGGCTGATATTTCAGGTTTGAAGGAACTATTGCCCGTGAGACCCATGGAAGAAAAATCTGCAATAAGGTTGTGAGAAAGATTCTCAAATTTTATAGAGGAAGAGCTTTGAATAGATTTTAGCAAAGTCAGGCCATCTTCGTTTGACAAAAATAGCGAAGGAGGCAAGTGTTGCAAGCTGAGGTTGTTTTCTCCTTTTTCAAAAATATCGGGCACAAATTTTTCACCTGTAGTGTGATTGTAGATGATGACTCCCCGAGCACCAGCTTGATGAGCATTATCAATTTTTTCCCTGAAGGATATACTGCCTTGCCTGGGCCCACGCTGTATTAAAGCTATTCTTCCTCTAAGATTGAGGAAAGCAATTTCTTCTTCAAGACCATAGCCAGCATTGACTATGCCATTGGATAGAATAGAGGTGCTAAAAGCAGGGGTTGGAGGTATGTGAACTGAGTGAATCTTTTGTTCATTTGCTTTGCCAGGATTAAGAATGATATAGGGCTCTTCATTGCGATCAGTGGCAGCTGCTACTGAAAATGATTCATCGTATAGGCTGGGAGTTGCAATGGTCCATGGATTTTCTTTTCTTCGGGAGCCATCGTTACCTGCTGCAGCAACTACAAAAACTCCTGCACTGTCAGCATTTTTTACTGCTCGATGATAGACAGAATTAGAATTGGAAGACTCTCCAGATGCTCCACCGAAAGAACAGTTAAGTATGGTGCATTGATCTCGGGTGCCCATTTCGAGAGCACCGAAGACATCGCCATAGTGCATTTTGTCTTTTGTAAAAATCTTATACACCATTAAATCTGCATCATAAGCCATACCCTGATATTCGGGACTTCCTCCCTGGCCTGCCGCAATACCTGCAACATGAGTGCCATGCATGCCGGCATCACTCAAGTCAGTATTTTGGTCATGAAAGTTGAATCCACCTCTTACTTTGTCTTTTCGAGTAAATTCTTTGTGTTCTATATCAAGCCCTGTATCAATAATCCCTATAAGCTGTTGACTGCCAGCAAGTGGAGGAATCTTGCTTTGAGAGAAACCTTCCCAGCTTAGATCAGCCCCTGTGGTTCTGGCGGCAACGCGACGCATCAATTGATGCTCTACTCTACCGTCGTGGATTCGGTATATTTGAGGCATTTCCAGGAGCTTTGAAATATCTTTTCCTTTGATTTCTCCAGTAAATCCATTGAGCGTCAAAGTTAAATGATGCTTGGGAATAAGAGCTATGCCATTTTTTCGAGCTCGTTGAACAAAGCGAACTTGATATTGATATAGATATTCTTCATAAGGTTCAATGCTTTTGAGCATAGATGATCTTTCTTCGTGCGAAAATGTTTTGATAGAATGCGGAGATCGATCAAGCCAGTATTCGACTCCTGGAAGTTGCTTGAGCTCAAGGATGACAGGTATCCAATGCTCACTATTTTGAATATCATGCAAAAAAGCTTCATCAATGCGCTCATGATGTTGCGAAGCATTGATAACATGTAATGGCGCAGTTGTGAATACCAAAAACAGAAGGAAGCTGACTATTCTATTTAATGTCATCTTTAACCCCTTTCACTCGTTTTTGCCTTGTGAAAATTATAATCTTTTTGTAGTTTTAAGCATCAATTAGTCCAGGGTTTTTTGCCAAGTGATGCTTGTCCCATCAGATATCATGAGCAAATGACCTGTTTCGTGGGTGATAAAGTATTGGATACCTCTCTCTTCAAGGCGTTGAATGACTTCATGAGCAGGGTGACCAAAACGATTGTTTTTCCCGCAGGATATGACTGCATATACAGGCTGGACGGCGTCCAAAAAAGCATTGGAAGATGAGGTTCTGCTTCCATGGTGGCCTACTTTAAGCACAAGGGACGATAAAAGATCAGGGTATCTTGCCAAAAGATCCCTTTCCTGCCTTTCTTCTGCATCTCCTGTAAATAATACCTTAATATTGCCATGACTGAGCCTGAATACTATCGACCGATCATTTTCGCCAACCTGTTCGAGATAATGGAGGTCACAGGGTGGGCCTAATAAAACTATTGAAGCACCTGCTGAAAGATATGCAGGTTGATGAGCGCAAAAACCTTGAGCAACCTTGGGATGTCTTGAAAAACCATCGTACCAATCTTTAAAATTTTCAGCTTCAGTGGACAAATAGTCGGGATAGAGGAAAAAATTTACGCGAGGGATGTACTCAAATACTGTTTTAAGACCGCCATAATGATCATCATGAAAATGACTAAGGATTGCATAGTCTATTCGATTTATTCCCTTGGACCGAAGGAGGGGAAGCAGTACTCTCTGGCTGGGATCATATGAACTGGTTTTGGAAGGGCCAGGTCCTGCATCCACCAGGATATTTTTCCGCTCTGGTAGTTGGATCAGGATGGCATCGCCCTGTCCGATATTGATAAAAGTGATTTCCAAATTTTTGGGATGATACGAAGGAATAACAAGAAGCAATAGAGGCAACAGACAAAAAGCTACAGTGATTTTTTTGAAAAATTGATCCTTGCTTTTACCCCAAAAGAGAATAAATAAAAGCCATGCTATCAGCAATAAAGTATAGATCAGCACTATCGTATTAAGTGAAGGGAAGGCTAAAAATCGATAAAATAGTCCTGTGGCATGAATGGTTTGCAACAGCCAATAAAAGAAATTCCAGACATGGTCCAATATCCATCCCAAAGGGTTGAGCGGAAGATAGCTTAAAATAATGCTCAGCCATGCCCCAATAAAGAAAAAAGCCAAAAAAGGAGCAAATAAAAAAACGGTCAATATGCCGGCAGTTTGGATAGTGTTGAACAAAGAAGCAACTGGCGCCATCAGTGGAAGAGGGATGAGCCCCATGCCCCAGGGATGACGATATAGCTCAATGACCACAAGAGAGCCTAAAAAACTAAGCTGAAATCCAGCTTGAAAAAGAATCCATGGATCCCATAAGAGCAATAGAAGCGCAGTAATACACCAGGCAGAGGGGGCATGGTAGTGTTTTTGATAAATAATGGACAAAAGTAACATGGATCCCATTAAAAAAGCTCGAAGAGAAGAAACCTGAAAACCCGTGATTGCAAGGTAAACAGCAAGTATGCCAATGACGGTCCATTCTCTGTAGGGGCTTTGAAGGCCCAATAGAAATAGCAAAACCATGAGCATACCCATTAAAAATAGAAAATGATACCCGGAAACTGCGAGGAAATGAGCCAGACCCATTTGCTGAAAAATGGTATAGGTAGAGGAAGAGCGTGGATAGTCTCCCAGAAGCATACCTGCGAGGAGATCTCTGAGCGGTAAAATTTGAGTGATACTGTCAATGCGGGATCGAATGAAATCCTGCAATCTTATGGACATCTTCTGATACCATGGGGGAGATGAAGTTGCTCTGGCATCATCTATGGAAGTTAGAGAGAGCATGCCAGCATATCGGTTGCGCAAGAGATATTCTTCAATCTTGCCTCCATTGGGAAATCTTGCATAGGGGTTCTGCACGGTTGCCCGAATATTCATCGTGACTCCGCGCATCCATTGCTGGGCTTCTATTCTATCTTCTTCGGAGGAAAAGGTGCCTCTTACTCTGAGTCGGTCTCCATTATCGGCTCTAAGAGTAAAATTTATGCTGTGTTCTTGAAGTTGGGGATCCTCGATGATCCTCCCAGAAAGAGCAATCTCTGTGCCTTCCGTAGTATAGAGAGGGTTGATGGAGGGCTTTCTAAGACTGTTGATGGCAAATGAAAGCATAAGACAAAGCATGAGGCTTAGCCACAGGATGGCAGTTTTCTTTTTTCGTTGCGTCCAGGCTATCGAAAGTAAAAAAAGGATAAAAGGGATAGCCCACAGTATCGGGGCGAAGATGAGCAAAAACCCGACGATATAGCCCCCTAATAAACCTAAAAATAAAAAATGTTTATTAAATTTAGTCCACCCGGATTAATGCTTGCAAGTTCTCCAATGTTTTGGGCCCAATGCCCGGAACATTAATTAGGTCTTCAATGGAAATAAAAAAGCCGTTTCGTTCTCTAAAATCTACAATAGCCTGAGCCTTTGCAGGCCCAATACCTGGCAGAGTCGTCAAATCATTGATGGAGGCTCGATTAATGTTGATGCGCGAATCTTGCGGGGTCGAAGGAGCTGAAGTTGATGCAGTTGTTGATGAAGAAGCTGTTGAAGAGGCACTTGATTCGACCGTTTGTTCCTGAATAGGTTGAAAAGGAATAAATAACTTTTCGCCATTACGCAAAGGTCGGGCAAGATTGATTTGGTGTTGATCAGCGTCATTAAGCAAGCCGCCTGCTTTTTGGATGGCATCTTGCACACAGGCATTGCGATCCATATAGTACAATCCTTCCTTTTGAACTGCCCCACTGATATGAACTCGGATCTCGTCCATAGGTTCTGAAAGGATTAAGGGGGTTTGCGATGAATTGTGTTGATTTTGGCCAATATAAAAACCAGAGGAAAAAAGTAATATAGCGCCCAGGATGAGAGGTATTATGGGTATTTTCATGATTAAGCCTGTTATTTCTTTAACACATACTTAAATCGTTTGCGGTTATAAAAGAATAACGCTGAAGCTGAGCCCATCATGAGGACCAACAAAATCCTTACCCCAATGGATTGCGTATCAGTTCCTATGATCCAGGCATGAATCCCTGCCAGAAGAAAGGCAATGAGCTGAAACATATGGATGATCTTCCATCCCTTCAGTACTTTTCTCAAAGCAACTGCAATGACGCCTATGGTAAAGATAATAAGGGCAACTTTGCCGCCAAATCTTAAAAAATTCATTAATGTGTCAAAATTATTAGGGATGAAAATCCCCCAGTTGGACCACTGGATAGCAAGGACTGTGGGGTGAACAAGCATCAGTATCCATGCAGGGATGACCAGCAAATGATGACTCGTCATAAAAGGTTTGTTGGTTTGATGGTATTGCCACTCTTTGATATAAGCTCCCATTAGTGAAAGGTAAACCAATGCAAATCCTACCATCCCAGTATATCGAGATAGTGTTCTCAATGTCCATATAGTGGGCTCAAGAGTATAAATAAACAAGGGAATGATAGCTATGATCCAGATTAAGACAAAGAAAAAATAAAACCATGGAAATTTTTTCATACTTCCTCCTTTTGATGGTGATGAACCATATTTTTTGCATGATAAGAGCTTCGCGTTAACGGGGATGAAGCCACATGCTTAAAGCCTATTTTTAAAGCCATTTTCCTGTATTCTTCAAATTGCTGTGGATGGATATAGTCTGCCAAAGGGTAGTAGTCTTTCCCAGGAGGTAAATATTGCCCAATGGTCACAGCATCACATTGAGCCAAATGCAGGTCGCGCAAGGTACTTTCCACTTCTTTGGGGCTTTCACCCAGGCCCACCATCAAACCAGATTTGGTGAGGATAGAAGGGTTGAGGGTTTTGACATATTCCAGCAAATGGAGTGAACGCTTATAATCTGCACCGGGCCTGACCTGCTGATACAAGCGTGGAATGGTCTCAATATTATGATTAAACACCTCAGGTTTTGCTTTTGCTACAGCAGCAATGGCTGATGCTGATCCCTGAAAGTCGGGCGTGAGGACCTCAATACTGCAACTTGGATGAGTTTCTCTGACTGCATGGATGGTTTGAGCAAAATGTTCTGCTCCTCCATCTGGCAAATCATCTCTTGTAACCGAAGTGATGACAGCATGCTCCAAATTCAAGTGGAGGCAGGCTTGAGCAACATGTTGGGGCTCTTGAGGGTCAATGGCATCAGGAGTGCCTTTGCTAACATTGCAAAACTTGCATTGACGGGTACAAACTGAGCCAAGTATTAAAAAAGTAGCGGTTTTGTTTCCATAGCATTCAGTGCGATTGGGACAATTGGCTTCTTCGCAGACGGTATGAAGGTGAAGAGATTGAATCATTTTCCCAACTTCATGAAAATCCTCGTTGCGATGATGTTGAATCTTGATCCAGGGAGGCTTTCGGGGGTGTTGGCTCACTACATGGCCTGCCTTTTTGCCTCTTCAAGATCAATGAAATGAGGGTTGCAGGGTAGCGTTGAGGTCAAAGTATTGCAAAAGGCAGGTATAAGTTCTTCCATAGGTATTTTCATTCCAGCAACCTGCTCCAGCGAAGTGACCCCTTTATCTTGAATACCACAGGGCGTGATGTAGTTGAAATAGGATAGGTCGGTGTTGATATTAAAGGCAAAGCCATGGTAAGTCACCCATTTTTGCACGGCAAAGCCAATGGCAGTGATTTTGCTATCCTCAACCCATACTCCAGTCAGACCAGAGATGCGCTGGGCATGAAGATGATAGTTTTGACCCAGAAATTGAATGATAGACTCTTCAACTCTGTCCACAAATATTCGAATGCTGTGATTCCAGCTTTTCAAGTGTACGATGGGGTAGCCCACCAATTGTCCGGGACCATGAAAAGTAACATCTCCACCTCGAGTGATGGGGAAAATTTCAATGCCTTTGCTTTGGAGCAACTCATCGGAAAAAAGTATATGCTCTCTTTTTGCATTTTTGCCCAAAGTGATGACAGGAGGATGCTCGCACAAGATGAGGGTGTCTTCCATTTCATCCGCTTGTCTTTTTTTTACCAGTTTAAGCTGAAGATCCAGCATTTCACCATAAGCCACTTGCCCTGCTCGCACTATCTGCATATCATCCCTCAAGCCTTTCCATCGTCGAGTTTACCTTATCATTTTAAAGCAAAGCCACTATAAAATAAAGTGTGTCAGGG
>PXBT01000029.1 GCA_003566815.1 Caldisericota bacterium | reverse complement strand
CTAAAATCAACAGTTTTTCCTTTGCCATCAGTCAATCTTCCTTCGTCCAATAATTGAAGTAAAACATTAAAAACTTCTGAATGTGCTTTCTCAATCTCATCCAGCAATACCACTGCATAAGGCTTTCTTCTGATGGCTTCTGTGAGCTGCCCTCCCTCTTCATAACCCACATAACCAGGAGGAGCACCAATCAAGCGAGCCACTGAATGTTTTTCCATATATTCGCTCATATCAATACGGACCAGTGCTTTCTCGTCATCAAAAAGAAATGTGGACAAAGCTTTGGTTAGCTCTGTTTTTCCCACTCCTGTAGGCCCTAAAAATAAGAAAGAACCTATAGGCTTATTGGGATCTGAAAGTCCTGATCGGGATCTTCGTATCGCATTGGCAATGGAAGCTACTGCATGATGCTGACCAACAACTCTTTGGTGTAGTCTTTCTTCCATAGCTACAAGCTTTTCTGTCTCTTTTTCTTTTAACTTATCTACAGGGATATGAGTCCATTTGGAGACAATAGAGGCAATGTCATCTTCATCCACTTCCTCTTTCAGCAAACGCTCTTCTTCAGGCAATCCTGCCATTCTGGTGTTTAGCTCTTCCAGTTTTTTTTCCAACTGTATCCTTGTTCCATAGCGCAATTCTGCAGCTTTATCCCAATCTCCCCTTAGCTCAGCTTGTTGTTCATCATTTTTGGTTTGATCTATGGATTGCTTTGTTTTTCGGATTTGATCAATCAAGTCTTTTTCTTTCTCCCATTGTTCGCGCAACACTTTATCTTTTTCTTTCCATTCCTTGATTTCGGCTTCCATCTTTTTGATTCTTTCCCTGCTTCCAGAATCGGTATCTTTTTTCATCGCCTGACGCTGAATTTCAAGATATCTGATTTGTCGCTCAATCATATCAATCTCAATGGGGAGACTGTCAATTTCCATTCTCAGTCTTGAGCAGGCTTCATCAATAAGATCAATAGCCTTATCGGGAAGATGTCGCTCAGTAATGTAGCGATGAGAAAGTACTGCAGCTGCTATGATTGCAGAGTCTCGAATTTTGACCCCATGATGAACTTCATATTTATTTTTTAAGCCACGAAGTATTGCAATTGTATCGTCAATATCCGGAGGTTGCACAAAAACAGGTTGAAACCGTCTTTCGAGGGCCGGATCCTTTTCTATCCGTTTTCTATATTCATCAAAAGTGGTAGCTCCGATAACCCTCAATTCACCCCTTGCCAAAGCTGGCTTTAACATGTTGGAAGCATCCATGGCTCCTTCTGACGCTCCTGCTCCCACCAAAGTATGCAATTCATCAATAAAGAGGATAATCTCGCCATTGGAATGAATGACTTCCTTTAACACTGCTTTGAGGCGTTCTTCAAACTCACCTCTATATTTTGCCCCTGCAATAAGCGAGCCAAGATCAAGCGCTACAATCCGCTTGTTTTTTAATGTTTCAGGAACATCTCCGTTGGATATTCGCTGAGCCAGGCCTTCAGCAATTGCTGTTTTTCCAACGCCAGCTTCTCCAATTAATACAGGATTATTTTTTGTCCTTCGGGTGATAACCTGCATAACTCTTCGTATTTCATCATCTCTTCCAATTACAGGATCCAGTTTGCCTTTTTTGGACAATTGGTTCAGATCCTGACCATATTTGTCCAATGATTGATATTTATCCTCTGGATTGGGATCAGTTACACTCTGATGACCTCTTACATTTTTTAGTGTGCTTAATAGAGCATTTTGATGAGCCTGGTGTTTTGCTAAAATTTTGCCTGCTCCGCTTTGAATATCAGACATCATTGCCATCAACACATGTTCAGCGGAAACATATTCATCTTTCATCTGCTGAGCATGAGTAAAAGAGGATTGCAAAATTTGATGCAGAACAGGATCCAATGATAACTGCGCAGAACCTGCAATGCTTGGTTTTTTATCAATGCTTTCCTGAAGGTCAACAGTTATCGAAGTCGTATTAATGCCCATTTTTGAAAGCAACAATGGAACAATTCCATCCTTTTGCTTCATAAATGCAAGCAAGAGATGCTCCGAATCAATCGTTGGATTGCCTTTATCAAAAGCTAATTGCTGGGCTTCATTCAAAGCCTCTTGCACTTTAACTGTAAATTTATCTATTTTTAATGACATTTGAGTGCGCTCCTTTCTATTTTACATAAAGGATTATACCCAAATGATGCAGGATTTATCCTGACTTAATAAAGTTTGACCAATCTTTTGCAAATGCTTCGATGCCTTTATCTGTCAAAGGATGCTTAAACATTTTTTTAAGAATTCCAAAGGGTATCGTTGCAATATGCGCTCCCGAAAGAGCAGTGGCAACTACATGGAGGGGGTGCCGTATGCTGGCAGAAATAACCTCAGCCTCGGCATCATATTCTTCCAAATAAGTCATGATTTGGTGAATCAATTCCATGCCATCTTCTCCTATATCATCCAGTCTTCCGACAAAAGGCGATACATAGGTAGCTCCTGCTTTTATAGCCAAAATTGCTTGATTGAGTGAAAAAATCAAAGTGCAATTGGTGGGAATATTTTTCTGCTTCAATGCTCTAATAGCTTTCAAGCCTTCGGGGCACATGGGGATCTTGATAACAATATATTCTTTGCACCATGAATAATATTCTTCTGCTTCTTTTACCATTTCCTCTACTGTTGATCCGTTAACCTCAACACTTACCGGACCTTTGACTTCATTTGTGATTGCAAGCACAATGTCTTTAAGGTTTTTTCCAGCTTCTTTGTTAAGAAGGCTTGGATTGGTGGTAACGCCATCTACAACGCCCCATGATACGGCCTCTCTTATTTCATCAAAATTTGCTGTATCCAAAAAGATTTTCATGGTCTGCAGACCTCCTTTATATGAAAAACTATTAAGTTTCCTTTTTCAATTTCAATCTTGACCTGTTCTTCTTCTGCCAAATTGCTTAGTCCTCTCGAAGTCGATGGAAAAAGAATATCACGCTTCAAGGGATATTTCAAACCATGGGCAGTGAGGCCTTCTGAGCTTGATTCCCAGGGCAATAAAGAAAAAATATCACCCTTCTCAGAAGAAAAACTCCTACTCTGGGGCCCTTTGACTAAAAAGACATTCATTTCTTCGGATCGAAAACAAACATTAAATGTTTGATTCATCAACTTTTTTGCAACTTCAAGATTAAACATCATATGATCCAATCGACCTCCCAGCATACCAAAAAGTTCAATCTGCTGAGGAGAAAAATTTTTTATAACAAATTGAACAGCAAGGTCAAAGTCAGAGTCATCTTTCTCTTTCGGAAAATTTTGAATGGAAATTTTTTTTTCATTAATTTCTTCCATCCATTCTTTTTTTGCTGAATCCATATCTCCAATCCAAAGATCAGGCGCAATATCAGCATCAAGAAGTAGTTTTATCCCCCCATCAAGTGCAATCAGCATAGAAGGTTGCATCTGAAGAAGGTTTTCTTTTAGATATTGAACAGAATCACATTTTATAGGACCTACTATTACGATCATTTAAAATTGATGAAAGTTAAAAATAAAATCTTTTTTATTTTTTTGAGCAACGAGCTGGCTACCAATAACCACCATATCAGCACCTTTTTCAATCAATTTTTTCGCAATAGGGAGGTTG
Source organism: Caldisericota bacterium (assembly GCA_003566815.1). GTDB lineage: Bacteria > Caldisericota > Caldisericia > UBA6126 > UBA6126 > T3SED10-260. Next base: position 4,194 of record PXBT01000029.1, on the reverse strand, counting down.
ATTCCTCCATCTACTTCTATTTTAAAAGATTTGCTTGCATCCTTCCTCCACTGATTCAGGATTTCAAGTCTTTCAAATGTTTTTTGTTGAAAAGCCTGACCACCATATCCAGGAGGCACGCTCATCAATAAAACTATCTCACAGTAAGGCAAAAATGGCTTCAATTTATCCAGAGAAGTATCGGGATTGACAGCTAATCCAGGAGCAACATCAAAAGAAATGCATAGATCAAAAAAGGGTTTCAGATCCTTCTCCATTTCAACATGAAAAGTGATCCACCTGGGACGAGCTTCCAAAAAAGAAGGCATGATTGCGCTTAATCCTTGTGAGGTAGTCATAAAATGCACATCAAGAGGAATATGAGGATAATCTGCAGCAAGTGCCTTGCACACACTGCTGTTCAAGGCTATATTGGGAACAAAATTTCCATCCATGATATCAATATGAAAAAAGTCAATCTCACTCTCTACCAATTCATGAGCAATATTCTTTATCTCAAAAGGATGAGCTGATAAGAGTGAAGCTCCCAATTCAGGGGGTTTCATTGACCACAATATTGACGGGAGATCCATGTTCAGCAGGAGAATAGGGCACTGGCTCCTGTACATAGACCACTCCCCGAGGATGAAATGAACTGGGCTCAAAAGTCACAGTGCCCAGAATGTAACCTTTTTCAATAATGGAATACCTCACATCTTCAAAGTGCTGACCTATCCAATCAGGGGTCAGGGGTACTTCAGACAGGGCAACTGTGAGCTGAATGCCTGAGCCTATTTCAACCATTTCTCCATCAGGTGGAAATTGCTCCAAAATTGTACCTGGAGAAATTGCTTCCGATACCTCTGTTATGTTTTCCACGCCCAAACCCAGGGATAAAATCAGCTCATATGCATCTCCAAATTTCATGCCTTCCAGCATGGGCATTTGAATAGAAGAAATACCTTTGCTGATTTCCAATCTTACGATTCGACCTGGTCTGACGCGAGTAAGAGGGTAAGGCACTTGCGTAACCACATAATCTTTGGGAATGGAAGCATAATAACCTCCATCAAAAGACTCAAAAGTTAAAGATAATTTTTCCAAATCTTCTTTTGCTTCTGATATAGGCTTTCCTCTCAAATCAGGTACCACAATTAGATCTTCCTGGTTCGATCTTTGACACTGTAAAAAAGAAATGGCAAGTATGATTGTAATCATACTTGCCATCCATGGTCGCAAATACCTGGTTTTCATTTTACCAGCAAGTTTTTTTGCATTCCGTTAAAACATCCAAGACAGTTTGAATGTCTTTTGGAGTGTGTTCAGCAGAAATTTGAAAGCGAATCTCTTCATCGCCTTTTGGCACTACAGGAAAACTTAAACCCGTAGCCAAAACACCATTTTCTTTTAAAAATTTTACGGTATCTGCAGTTTTCCTGGTGTCGCGAATCATTAGGGGCACTACAGGATGTTCTCCAGGCAAAGTTTCAAAACCATTGTCAATTAACCCTTGTTTAAACTGATGAGTTAAAGAGCGAAGTCGTTTGAGTATTTCTTTTCCTTCAGGGCTGTCAATCAGCTCAATAGCTTTTTTTGCAGAAGCTGCTTCTCCTGGTGAGATAGGATTGGAATAGATATAGGTTGGAGCTTTTTGATGCAAGTATTCAACTATACTTTTGCCCGTAACCAGATAACCTCCATTAGTTCCAAACCCTTTTCCAAGGGTGCCAATAAGGACATCCACGCCTTTTGCATTAGTATATTCAATGGTCCCGCGACCATTTTCACCAAAGGCTCCAACACCATGAGAATCATCTACAACAAGCAATACTCCCTCTTCGTATTTGCTGTCAAACTCTTTGCACATATCAGCAATCACATCCAGAGGCGCATGGTCTCCTCTCATGGAGAAAATTCCATCAGTGATGACAAGAACTCGTTTGCCTGCCCCCACTTTTTCTTCAAGCGCCTTTCTTAATGAATCCATATTTAAATGAGGATAAATAAGCTTTTCTTTGGGTCTGGACATACGAATGGCATTAATGATGCAATTATGATTAAGTTCATCACTAATAACGATACTATCTGAGGAAATCAAAGAAGATAAACAGCCCAATGTTGCCATATAAGCTGAGCTGAAAAGCATTCCTGCTTCCATTCCATGAAATCTTGCAAGTGTTTCTTCAAGCTCAATATGAGTGGTATAGGTGCCGCTAATAAATCTTACTGCGCCGGGCCCTGCTCCAAATTTTTCAGCTTTCTCTTCCGCAACTTCTTTTAAATCTTTTCGAAATGACAGCCCCAAATAAGAATTTGAATTCATCCGAATGAATTCTTTTCCTTCAAAACCACGAATAATAAATCGTGGACCTTTATCGCCTGAAGCTTGAACAACTTTTTCTACAACCATTTCATCGCCTTTGGCTGTATTGTTGCTCCTCATAACTTCAATTTCATTGGCTAAAACATTTTTAATTTTTGTTAATGGCATCTTTTCTCCCCTATTTTCAATTTTTATTTAAGAATTTTTTTTAAATTCTCGAGCATATCTTTGGTCATTGCATCCAGGTCAAAATCATTTTTCCAACCCCATTCTTCTCTTGCTGCTGTATCGTCAATACTGTTGGGCCATGAATCAGCAATACTCTGGCGTTCAGGATCAATTTCATAATTAATGGTAAAATCAGGCATGAATTTCTTAATGGAAGCAGCAATTTCAGCAGGAGTAAAAGCCATTGCTGATACATTGAAAGCATTGCGATGCTTGAGCGTTGAAGGATCAGCATCCATAAGATCAATGGTCGCTTTAATAGCATCTGGCATATACATCATATCTATCGAAGTATCTTCTTTCAAATAGCAGGTATAGCAACCTTTTTGAATAGCTTGAAAATAAATATCAACTGCATAGTCAGTAGTGCCGCCACCTGGAAGGGTTTTATAAGAAATCAGTCCAGGATATCTGAGGCCGCGGGTATCCACCTGGTATTTTGTAAAATAATAATCGCTAAGGAGCTCTCCTGCAACCTTGGTTACACCATAAATGGAAGTAGGTCTTAAAATGGTGTCCTGGGGAGTATTATCCTTTGGAGAATCAGGTCCAAATACAGCAATTGAGCTTGGATTAAGCACCAAAGCATTATATTTTCTTCCTGCCTCAAGAACTTGAATCAAACCATTCATATTGATGTCCCATGCCATCAAAGGCTTTTTTTCTGCAGTGGCAGATAACAATGAAGCCATGTGGACTATAGTATCTGGTTGATATTTTTCCATTAAAGCATCGAGTTCACCAGGCTTGGTGACATCCAAATGCTCGTATAATCCTCGTGATCCATCCATTACTTCTGGTTTTTTTCTATGATAGCAACTAATGACATTATCTGTTCCCAGTCGCTCTACCAAAGCTTCGGATAAATCTGTTCCAATTTGACCAAGTGCCCCTGTTATGAGTACTTTTTTCATGCATTCCTCCTAATACGCTATTTGATGATATTTTATCATAAATTTTGATTCAAAAAAAACTATTTTTTATTAAACAAAAAAATTTGGTCTTGCTTTTATTGATGTTTTCTTTATCATTTTCAAAGTGAGTGTTATACGGGCCTCTAGCTCAGTTGGTTAGAGCGCATCCCTGATAAGGATGAGGTCCCTGGTTCGAATCCAGGGAGGCCCATTTTTGGGGATGTAGTTCAGCTGGGAGAACGCCTCGCTTGCACCGAGGAGGTCAGCAGTTCGAATCTGCTCATCTCCATTTTAGATATGTAATGTTTATATAGGGGGACTTATGCATAAGTTATTATCAATGGTGCTTTCCATTGCTATTGTTTTTTCATTAACGGTACCCATGGCTTTTGCTCAAAACACAGTATTAAAACTTGAACTCACTGAAGAGATTGTATATGAAGAATGGGATTTTGAAGTTTCAGTTAAAATTGAAGATGTCAGCAACCTTTTAGGTGTGGGCTTTGATCTACACTATCCAACAGATGCAATGAAATATTTGGAAGTCGAACAGGGTCCTTTTCTTGGAGAAGACAACGCATTAGTTTTAATGCCGTACAATGTGCGTGAAAATGACGGGATTATCCATTTTGGCATTAGCAGGGCAGGAGATGCTCGAGGCATCAATGGCTCAGGAATTATTGCCACCTTCCATTTCACAGCCCTTAAGCAAATGGAAGAAGTCAAAATCGATTTAAAAAACTTAATGTT
>PXBT01000082.1 GCA_003566815.1 Caldisericota bacterium | reverse complement strand
CATAACTTTCCTGTTTCCTTGTTTGCCCGAGATGAGGTATATCACATTGTCCTTCATCCCGAGCATCGTCAGGGCACCTTTTATGTATTGCTCGGAAAAACGGACAAGACCATAAAAGGTACTCAGATTCGTATTGAAAATGCTCCATTGAAAAGCCAGGATCTTTTACCGTTGGTGCGTTTCTGGAATCCTGATCTTCATGGGACCACCATTGCAGAAGAATATTATGAAGATGGCAGGGACAATCCCCCCAGGCCTTCCTGCATATTTGATTATCCCAATGAGCTGTATGTGCGAAATATGTATGTAGGCAAAATGAGCGAAGTTGCCAAGAGAGATGCTCTCCTGAGCTATGATTTGTGGTGGTTTCGTCTGGATGTCACCCGCACCTTGATGACTTCCACTATTCCTATGTTGTTTGAGGAAATAAGCAAGGTTTTATCGCTTTCCCTTCCAGCACGTCAGCTCTTTGTAAAAAAAATTCATGAAGCTGGAATGTTGAAGCTGTCCAATCGTTTATCCGTACCCTGTATTGAGTTTAATCCCATTTTTGCAACGGTTGAAGGTCACCTTTTTGTGTATGCCTGCCCCAAAGGCATGATAGATGCTTTCATTGATGAGCTGGGGCTTAAGGACAAACAAGATTTGATACGCAGAGTATCCAGCGATGATGAAGCCAGAGAAGCTCACCACCAGGGCTATATACCCATGCAGCTCCATTATGAGCTGACAGAAGAACTCGATGTTATCCCCGCTTTCCAAGGCTGACGCTCGACCAAAGCTTGACAGGAAGCCCTCTTTTACCATAAATCAATGGCTGAGAGTGGCTTTGATGGTTTCGCTCCTATCCATAAGTGCATGGATAGCTATTCCCCTGCCTTTTGCTCAGGTGCCTTTTACCCTGCAGGTCATTGTTGTACTGCTGGCTCCTTTTTTGTTGGGCACTTCAGGAGCAGTCATAGCCTTGGCTATTTATCTATTGATGGGAGGAATCGGGCTTCCTGTTTTTTCAGGTTTCAGGGGAGGGCTGGAAATTTTGATGGGACCCAGCGGGGGTTATTTAGCAGGATTTTTACTTGCTATGCCTGTAATAGGCATAACTATGAAGAAAAATATTTTGATCTCTCTTGGGTTGGGGCTGCTTATGATTTATGCTTGCGGGATTGTGTATATGATGATTTTGTTAAGGCTAACTTTTGTGCAAGCTTTGATAGCAGGAGCCTTGCCTTTTTTACCATGGGACCTTGTAAAAATCATATTAGTAAGAGGATTGTTGAAAAAAATTAAATATCTTTGCTAACAACACGCCTCATTGTTACAGCTGCATTCTTCGCCGCACTCTTCTTCCCATTCCTCATCGCCTTCAGATTCATCGTCCAGATCTTCGTAAACTACACAATACCCAGACGATGTTTCGTAAACATGAAAATAGTCCTCTTCCTCATTGGCAATATCAGACAAATAAAGCGCAAAATCAACATAATCCACCCAATCGGGGGCCTGATCTTCGACTACCTCATATACAGCTTCCATATAATTTTTTAAGGTGGATGCCACCGGGTGCTGCATTTTTTCTTTATTATCCTGTATGACTTTATCCATTTCGTCTGATGTGGATTCTTTTTCCATATGACTTAAAGCTTCTCTGATGTCATCGATGCTCATCAATCTTTTCATTTTTTCTCCTTTTTTGCTCTTGTTGTTGATTATCAGTATAGCCAAAGTCAGATAAAAAACATTATTTTTTGCCACAAAAAAGAATTTAATCATTTTTTTTTATAAATAAGTATTGCATTTTTAAAACGAAACATGATAATTTAAATTGTTATTAGTGTGCGGCTTGTTGGTGCGGTTTTTTTTCGATCCAACATGTTCGGCCTAGTGATAATTTTTTTAACATGTTGGAGGAAGCATGAATATTTATGTTAGCAATTTATCGTACGAAACGACTGAAGAAGAACTTAGAGATCTCTTTAGTCAACATGGTGAAATCGCCACTTTAAACATTATTAAAGACAAATTTACCAATCGCTCTCGTGGTTTTGGTTTTGTTGAAATGCCTGATCAAGGTCAAGCTGAAGCAGCCATTCAAGCCATCAATGGAAAAGAATTTGGCGGACGCAATCTCAATGTTGCTATAGCTCGTCCTCGTACGGGCGGCAACGACGGCGGCAATCGCAAAGTCTGGTAAAATGCTTATCAAAAACCCCCTGCATTGTATGCAGGGGGTTTTTTTATTGGTCTTGCTTTCACGAGCATATTTTATAAGATAATTTTTGATGGATATATTAACTGTTTTTGCTCTTGCCATGACTCCTGTAGGGGAGCTTAGGATTTCTATCCCTTATGGGATGAGTCTCCAGCGATTGGACTGGCTGACAGTCTATCTCGTTTCTTTGGCAGGTAATATGATCCCTCCCCTCATTATAGTCAATTACTTTGACCGATTGCCTATCATAAAAAATTGGTCTTTTATACAGACAAGAGCTTCCAAAAAGAAAAAATGGATTCAACGATGGGGCTGGATAGGGCTGTTGCTATTAGTTGCCATTCCTATGCCAGGAACAGGCGCATGGACAGGATCATTGGTAAGCTTTATGTTGAAATTGCCCAAAATACCTTCTTTGGTAGCAATATTTTTTGGCATCGGCATAGCTGGCACCATTGTGATGCTGGCCAGCCTGGGTATTTTTCAATTTTTCAATGTTGCCCCGGGAAAATAATTTTTAAGGTAGCCATAAATAAGAAAGATATGCAAGGCCAAACCCAAGAATCAAGCCGCCTATCACTTCAGCTACCGTGTGCCCCACCAATTCTTCCAAAAGCTCAAATTTAAACCATTCTCTCAGTTTGAACATCTCCACTATATCGTTCAATGTTTTCGAGTGTCTGCCTACCTCCTGGCGTACTCCGGTGGCATCAAAAATGACGATAACCCCAAACACAAAACTAATAGCAAATAAAGGAGAGTCCATTCCGATATCTCTTCCTATGCGCGTCATTAAAGCCGTGACTATTGCGGTGTGTGAACTGGGAAAACCACCATTGCTAAATAAAAGATCAAAGTTCCATTTTTTCTTCCGCAAGTAATAAACAGGAACCTTTAAAAATTGAGCAATCAAGCCCGTGATCAGGGCAACATGCAAGATATGATTACTTAAAAAGGCATTCAATTTACATCGACCATGAATATAGCATAGATAAAGCTCGCATAAATAAGAGCAAAGAAATGACTAAAAAAAACAACCCTTGCCAGGAAAACGCTCTATAGCTTGGAAGTGCTTTGATATGCTTTGTCATAACTCTTCTTGCATTCAAGAATGCATCTTTCAATTGGACTGAACTCCAAATTCCAAATTTCATTGAAAAATGATAAAAAACCCATATTCCCTGCTTTTCTTCCGACTTAAAAGTGTAGCCTTCTGGATCAAAAGAATATTTTTCATCCATAGCGTTGAAAAAGGTAACAGACAAATTTCGATAATCACGCTCAGATATATGGAATACAAAGAACTCTTTGATCATTCTGGGGATCAGGAAAAGATAAATAACACTTCCAAGATAAAACAACCAACCTTTCCAAAATTCAGGTTGCAAACTCCATCCATTTTCCTGCATCAATATGACATCATTTAATGATAGCGTAATCAGTCCAAGCATGAGCGCTGAGCAATACAGGGTACTGCCAAGCAAAATAGCTTTTTTTAAGATTAATATCCTGAAGGCTAAATAGCCAAAAAAAATAAATAACAGGACATTAAAGCCAGGATCAATCCACCAGGTCATCATCATTAATTGTATAGGCTGGAGGCATCATGGGAACCCATTGCATCGAGGGAGGAACGGGAAACAAATATGGATTGGATTGATGCCTGAGGATAAGATTATCCATCAATTTTGGAAATTTTGAGCCCGCAATGGTAAAGAGTAGCTCATGATGCTGAGTTCCTCCAAACCTGCGATCTCCAGCACAAGGGAAACCAATGGCAGGTGCTTGCTCGCCAAATGAATATCCCAGACTGGCACACAATGCTGCTTCTGCTACTGTATCTGCGGTAATTTTTTCTCCGGTTTCATAAGTATTGGCATGAATTAGCGGAAGCATTTGAGCTGGATTGGCATATAGCACCACAATATCAGGATCGTTAATATCTTTAAGGGGTCCAATAACCACCAGGTTAAATTGTTTTCCTTTGTTGCCCAGCATATAAGTATTTTCAATAAATTTTTTCCCTGCTGATGCATCTTTGGTATATTTGCCCACTACAGCCTCTCCTGAAGTAAATCTGTCGGGAGTTTTGATTAATCCCAGACAGCAGGCTCCCAGCACACAGACCATCCCCTGAGCATCCTGGGCAGTTGTAGTGCTTTGATACCTGGCCATGGAAACCATCTGGCAAAGATTGGTTTTTATTTTAACCAGCGAACCCTTCCATTCATTTCTATTTTTTAGCAGTTTTACTGCTACTGGTTCTGTATCCAGCTTTAGCACTGATTTTAGTGTTTCTGCATAATTATTCAAAATGTTTCCCCCTCTCGCTCAGCTTATTCATGAAACTTCTTTATTGGATGCATTTCTACCCTTAATTTTAGTTTATTCAAGATATTTGTAAAATAGAGAGAGAATAAATAATATAAAGCAGGTAAAAAGTATAGTGCTATTAAGACGATTAAATGTTTATGATCCAATTGAGCAGAGCTACCGGTCTTGTGATGTCAGGATAAATTCAAACAAGATTGAGGCTGTATCAAATCAACTTAATGAAAAAGAATCAGAACCATGGGTTGATCTTGCAGGTTATTTTGCTTATCCTGGCTTGATTGATGCTCATGTGCATCTTGTTGGTCTTGGTAAATCCTTGATTGAGCCAAATATTGGGGAAATCCAAAGTCTGGAAGAACTGGAATGCTTATTGCAACAACAACATTCAGAAATTATCGTGCTTAGAGGCTTTTCATTGGAGCATGCCAGTTTTGCGCTTGATAAAAAAACCCTGGATGCAATGATTCCTGATCGTCCTGTGCTTATTGTTGGAAAATGTGGACATGTAGGCTTTGTGAATAGTCAGGCTATCTCTTTTTTTGGTCTCGACAAATTCTCGACTATGGATGGTTCAAATTTATCATCTGGTTTGATAAGGGAAAGGGTGCTTGACCATGTGCGCGGGTTTATTGTTTACACCTACTCGCAACTTCAATCTTTTTTAAAAAAAGGATCTCAGCATTTTAAATCCTTTGGCATTACCTCCGTTCATACTGATGACTGGACTGCATCAACATGCAACAACCTTCTGCCAGCTCTTGACGAACAGAAAGATTTACGAATTTATGAACACATCAACCTATCTCCCCCTTTTTCCATCAACCCCTTTGTTCAGGAAGAAAAGTATAAACAACTCTACAGGAATACTTCATTTTTAAATATTTCTTCGTTTAAGTTTATTCTTGACGGGTCTTTTGAAGGCAGGAGCGCTTTTTTAAAAGAACCCTACTTTGATCAAGTCGATGAATACGGGGTGCTTTACTACTCTGAAAAAGAATTATCCAATATCCTTTGCATGGCGGAAAAAATTAATTGGACATGCAATTTTCATGTCATTGGAGATGGAGCCTTAAAAACCATTTTAAATGCTTTGAATTTATCAATAAAAGAAAGCAACCCCCTGCGACATCGGTTGATTCATTTGCAAATGGCTTCGAACGAACAGGTTCGACTTATTCAACAATTGGGGCTTTATATTTCTATGCAACCTCTCTTTTACCCTGCAGACAAGGAAATGGCAGAAAAAAGACTGGGGAAAACACGCCTTGAATCGACAGGATATCCTTTTGAAAATATTTTACAGCATGGAATCCATCTTTCTCTTTCCACTGATGCTCCGGTTGAGCAGGTTAATCCCTTTTATAATATGTCTGTTGCAGAATGTTTTATGGATAGGAAAAAAGCATTTTATGGCTACACTGTAGCAGGCGCGACTGCTGCTTTTCAGGAAAATAAACAAGGAAGAATAATGCCTGGTTTTTTTGCAGACATGTTCTTTTTGAAAGAAGATTTATTTTCCTTGTCCAGGGATAAATTGGCTGAGACTCGCCCCGATCTTCTTTTATTTAATGGAGAATGGGAAGATATCAATCATCATTTTGACAATAGAAAAGAGGAGGGCAAGTAAATGGAGAAGGCTCTTGATAAAATATATTTTTTCTTTCCGGTATCGATTTTTTTTGAAATAAGGCAAAGCAATGAATAACAAATATGAAGTTATTGTAGTTGGCGCTGGGCATGCTGGATGTGAGGCAGCTTTGGCTTGCGCCCGCATGGGATGCAGGACACTGCTGTTGACCATTAATCATGATTCAATAGCATGGATGCCATGCAATCCTGCGATAGGCGGATCGGGTAAATCTCAGGTCATTGCAGAAGTGGATGCACTGGGAGGAGAAATTGCTGTTAATGGAGAAAAAGCTCTTAGTCAGATACAAATCCTAAACACTTCCAAAGGCATGGCGCTAAGGTCAAAAAGGGTGCAATGTGATAAATGGCTTTACAGTCAACACATGAAAACAACCATTGAAAATGAGCCTCTGCTTGATGCTTACCAAACTACGGTTGAAGGATTACTTGTAGAAAACCACAAATGTGTGGGAGCAATTGATTTCTTTGGTGAAAAATTTTATGCTCATGCAGTTATTCTCACTACTGGAACATATCTAAAAGGAGAAATTCATTGCGGACACTCTATATATGCAGGAGGAAGGAGCACAGAACGACCTTCCAATTCATTGTCAGAACATTTAAGGCAAATGGGCTTCCATGTGCGACGGTTTAACACAGGCACTACCCCACGAATTGACAAAAGAACTGTTGATTTCTCAAAATTAACTCGCCAGGATGGATACAATGATCCCATTCAGTTCTCATTTCGAACAAAAAGAAAAAAATATCTTCATCAAATTCCTGCCTATTTGGGGTGGACCAACGAAAAAACCATAGAAATCACAAAAAAATACTTATCCTTTCAGCCATCTTCTACAGGAAAAATGGTCAACATTGGCCCCAGAACCTGTCCATCAATTGAAGAAAAAGTGAAATGGTTCCCCGAACGACAGAGGCATAATTTTTTTCTTGAGCAGGAAGGTTTTCACAGCAATGAACTTTATGCCGCTGGTTTGAATATGAGTGTTTATCGTCATTGCCAGGAAGATATCCTGCAAACCATGGAGGGAATGGAAAAAGCAAGAATTATTCGTCCAGCTTATGCTATTGCCTATGATTTTGTAGATCCTTCTGAATTGGACTCCAATCTTGAAAGTAAAAAAATCAGTCATTTATTCTGTGCTGGGCAAATCAATGGAACTACAGGATACGATGAAGCTGCAGCCCAGGGTTTGATGGCTGGCATTAATGCAGTGCTTAAAATACGCAATGAAAAACCATTGATTCTGAGTCGTTTTGAGTCATATATAGGGGTCATGTTGGATGACATGTTGAACAAAAGATTAGATGAACCTTATCGCATAACTCCTGCTCATGTTGAATTTCGCCTAATCAACCGAGCTGATAATGCTGACCAACGACTTACCCCTTTGGGAAAATCCCTTGGATTGGTGTCAGATGATCATTATGCTTTGTTTGAATGTAAGATGAATCAACTGGATAAAGGAAGAAAGCTTCTGAAAGAAACCAGCTTTTCTCCATCTCAAGAAAATCTTGCGCTTTTAACTTCTTTGGGTTTCCCCCCTGTGAAACAAAACTGTTCTCTTTTTCAATTATTAAAGCGCCCGGATTATCATTATGCTCAAATTGAAAAAATTTCAGAAGATTTTGCCCAATTGTCTGATGAAATAAAGGAAGTTTTAGAAATTGAATCAAAATATGAAGGATATATTCTCAGAGAAAATAATGAAATAAAAAATATTCAGCGCATGATGGACATGATCTTGCCTTCTCAGCTTGATTATGAAAAATTTGCTTTTCTATCGAATGAAGCAAGGCTGATTTTGTCGAACGAGCAACCAAAAACTCTATACCTTGCGTCTCAGTTACCTGGAGTTACACCTGCAGACTTAATTTCATTGGCTGGTCACATTAAACAGTTAAAAGCTAAAGAATAAGGTTATGTTTCACGTGAAACATAACCTTATTCTTGCTCTTCTGTGAGATACTGCTTAAGTTTTTTTAATCCGGTTTGTACGGATCTTGCAACTTTTCCTGGCTTAATTCCTAATTTTTCTGCTATTTCGTTATATGTCATATCATATTGATATTTCAAGACTATGCTTTTTCTTTCAACGGGTTCCAATTTTTGCAACATTGTATTAATAGTTATTCGCTGTATCACATTTTGAGCATCATCAGATGGAGTAGATATGGTATCATGTACTTTTAGTTTTTCACCATTTTTGCTGATAGGTTCATCTAATGATAATGGAAACTTTGCATAAGCAGCTTCAAGAGATTCTATAATATCTTCTCTTTTTAATCCCGTCATTTTTACTAATTCTGCTACTGTTGGTATTCTTTTTTTTTCATTAAGTATATGTTGCATAGCATCTTGAATTATACGATAATGCTCTACATATTTTCTGGGTATTCGAAGAACATCATATTTATCACGCAAATAATGCCGAATTTCGCCTTGAATCATTAAGGTTGCATAAGTTGAAAAACTTGTTCCCATGGTTTCATCGAAATTATCAACTGCTTTGATTAGGCCTATGCCGCCTACAGAGCGTAAATCTTCAAAGGAAATATTTCTTGTTCCAGAAAACTTCCTTGCTAAATAATCGACAATCCATAAATGATCAACTATTAATTTGTTTCGTTCTTCACTTTTTAATTTTTTATTTTTCATTCTATAGCTGATGGATAGATTAAGGTAATGGTCTGGGTAGCGCCTTCCCATTGCACTTCCATAAAAATATTTTCTGCAATAAACCTTAAAGGAAGCATAGTTCTACCATTTAGAATAAAAGGAGCAACACTGGTTTCATTTGGATCTATTTGAATTTCTTTCTCATCTACGATTGCGATTGTTTTTCCAATAGTTAGCCAAATTATTTTGCTATTTACCATAATTTTTACGCTTTGGGCATCAGGGTGCCATTCAATTTCACCGTCCACAGATTCAATAATAACTCGAATGGGTAGAAAAGTTCGTTGACTACGTATAATTGGAACAGTGCCTCTTCCTGGATCAATTTCTTGTTCTTTTCCATTAATTGTTATCAAAGGATCATTAATTTTTAATATCATCATGGTAACGATATCAAAATAGTATATTTTGCTCCACTTTCCGGTATCACCTTTTATTTCAGCGCGTACTCTCCAATAATATCGTTGATGCCTATTTAAGTACCCTTGGGGTATTTTTATAATAGTTCCAGTAATATTTGTTCTATCAAATATAATTTGATTAAAATGTTGATCAGAAGAGACTTGTAAGGCATAGGTCAAGGGTGAATCAATATTTAATTTTCCCCATTGAAGATTTGGTTCCTGGTCTATAATTTTTGCTTGATGGGCAGGTTGTTGTAAATCTGGTGCATTTGGCAAATATTGCAAAGCATATATTCCATTTCCATAACTACCTGCAAGCAGTATGTTTTGTTGTGTTTCTATCATAATGGAACGGATCGGTTCTCGTTCAAGGCCTTCTCCATAAATTTTCCAATTTTCGTTTTCTTCATGAAATTGATATATGCCAACATCTGTGGCTGCATAATAAATTTGTGGCTGGTGAAGCTCAAGGGTTATATCGTAAACTTTTAAATTGTTTAGTCCTTGATTGATTGCCTCCCAGGATGCTCCCCCATCTTTTGATTGAAACACGCCGCTACCAAAAGTACTTAAAAGGATAAAATTTGAATGTCTTGGATGTATAATAATTTTTGTTATATGCTTGTTGGTAACCCCTTCATTGGAAGGAATCCAGGAGTCACCTCCATTTTGTGAAATATAAACTCCGGATGACCTGGTTCCTACAAAAATTATTTTTGGGTTTCCTGGATTGATTTCAATAGTGGTTATTTCTCCTGTTGGTTGATCCCTGGTTCCCGGGCCTATGTTTGACCATGACTCTCCATTGCTTACCGACCTGAATATGCCTTCTTCAGTTCCAACATAGATACGATTAGAATCCTGAGGGTCATAAGCAATAGAATAAATATACTTTGAAAATAAAGTAGGTGCAGTGATTTGTTGCCAGGACTCTCCTGAATTACTGCTTAAAAATAGTCCTCCATTAAAAGTTCCTGCGAGAATATCCCCTCGATCATTGTAAGCTAACGAAAGAATAAATGGATTGGTAATACCTTGATTGACTCTTGTCCAGGTCAATCCTTTGTCGGATGAACGAAATATTCCTGAACCCCAGGTTCCCGCAAATATATATCTTCCCGTTGCAGTAGAGATCATGGTTCTAATATAGGTGTTATCCATGCCTCTTTTTATTGAATTCCATAAAGGTTGATTTTTCTTTGACCAGTAGGCTCCATCACCTTGTGTTCCTACCATAATTATTTGGTTATAAATATCAATGATAAATGCATTTACTTGATCATTAAAGGGTAATGGTTGAAATAACTGCCATTTTATGTCTTGGTGTGCTGTATAATAAATACCGTCATAAGTGGATATCCAGTATTCATTTGTTCTTTCGTTTTGTTTAATCTGACTGATATACATATTGTTTAATTGTTCGTTATGATGAGCCCATGTAAAACCGCTGTCATTGGATATCATAATGCCTTGCTGGTAAGTTCCAGCTACCCATCGGGAACTATTTTCATTATCCACCCAGATTGATTTTATTTCAGTTGTTCCAGCTTTTTCATTGACTATGTTCCAGTTTTTCCCAGCATCATTGGACCTTAAGAGCCATCTTCCTGCAGCTGTTGCTATTACCAGTCCATTTTCATTTTTTGTGTTTGCAAAATCACTAATATCGTAGGTTTTTCCAGCTATGTTAATGTTTTCCCAAGTTAAACCTTGATCTTGTGTTCTATATATCCCCTGATTTGTTCCTGCTAAAATAATATGGTGTTTTTCTCCTGTGAGGGGTTGTAAGTAATCAAAAGCTATCATTGTTTTTGCAGTGACTTGCTTCATTTCTTCATTCATTTTCATCCATTGTTGTTGTAATGAGTCCCATTTAAATACAAAATCTTCAGTTCCTGCGAAAAGCATGTCTTGTGTAAAAAGCAAGCTGTGCACCCTCTTATTTCCGAGGCCTTCACCAAATGGCTCCCATTGCTGTTGTTCATGCATGTATTTATATACACCATGACCTCTGATGGTTGAAGCGTAAATATCGCTGTTAATTGGATTTTGAACAAATGCTGTAATTACGCCTCCATAAAGCCCTCCGCCTGAACTAACCCAATGCAGGGACAGATCTTCCTGCATTGCTTTTAAGTTTAGAGGAGTGTAGCAAAATAAACTCATGATAAAAACTAATAAAGTACATACCAATTTTTTTGTTCTCATCTTTTTTACTCCTTGTAAAAGCTTTTTAATTTTATTTGATCAAATTGATGTAGCAATTCAATCACTTCGCTATCGTATGATGCAATACTAAAATTATAAATATATTTTAAAATTAATGCATCTATCCATGCATCTATAATAATTGGTCCATGGAATAAGAGAATTTTTTCTTTGCTTTCAATTTTTTTAGCTGTTTGCACGAGATTAATATATGATCCATTGCCATAAAGCTCATAGGAGTCTTCGGGAAGGTAATCTGAATAATACCCTCCATTAATTAAAGTTGAAAGAGCACATCCACAAGTATAGACTGCAAAATTATCCTGGAGATAACTTTGCAGAGAAGAAAACAAACTATCGTCTGTTATATTTCCACTGCATGGTGGCAAAAATAGCCATTTTTTTACAGTTTTTAATTCCTTCTCTGAGCAAGTATTAATTTTTGTCTTATGAGTTTTTAAGTCCATCCTTTTTTCGTTATTTTTTATTTGACAGGGTAAGTCCTGACAGTTGTTAAAAAAACTTATCCACTCTTGTGAGTGGCTATGTGGAGAAAGCTGCGCCGAGTCAATCATTTTTTTTGAATGTTGGGAAAGCTTATGTAGCCGTTCTTCCTTTATGCATGGCAAATCTATAATGACGCCTGCACAATTTTCCATCAATGGTATAAATGATTGCTCATAATATCCTCCGGCGTGTGGGTATCCGTATTTCATGGATATCTCCAACCCTGCGCAACCCATTGTAATTATTTTTACTTTTACATTGGATTCCTGGTACAATTCAATAATTTTTTTAAAATTTTTGATGTTGCTTCCTGTATATAAAATAAATTTTTCTTCCCTCGATGTATTTCCTGAACCTGATAAAAACCTTCGTTCGCCTTGCATGACAGGGTTGGATAAATGATCAATTAACTCGTGGTTTGTATTAAGTATCCACTTCATGGACTGTTCGATTGCATCTTGATGGGGGATATATCCAAGGGTATCCATTATAAGGAGTTCCTGAGGCATGTCTTCAAAATATGAGCTATTGCAGCCCGAGGCATACCACCTCCGAAAGGTGGCTTGTCTTGCTTTAATGAGCCAGTTTTTTATCTTTTTTAATGCTTCATTTTTCTTTTTTGCATAGCTTTGAAATAGGTTTTCTGTAACTCTTAATTCATCATGTTCATTAAATTGATCCGAAAATTGATTGGTAAGTTGACAAAGTTCGTGTGAAGTGCAAAATTGTGTACCTTTAGCATTTTCTATTCCTTTGCACTTTGAGATATATTTTAAATTTTTAATGCAATAATAAGTTAATTTGGGTTTAATTTTTTTAATTATAGGAAGAATATCTTGATTTGAAGTGTGCTCCATAGAAAATATATCCTGCTCCTGAAGCTGTTCTTTAGGAATATTTAATTGTTTAATAAAAGCTGGCTCAATATGCTGCATATCTAAAATTATAATGGCAGAAAACATTACTAAATCGTTACTCTTCAGAGTCGCAGAAGTTACTTTATCGTCATAGTAATGCAGTTCCTTAATCTCGTTGCTGTTATATTTTATGAAATTATCCAAAGACTGGTTGCCTATTATATTTTCATTAGCTGTGCTTTGACTGGCAATAACTAATACAGGTATATCAGAGCTTTCTTTCGATTGATAATCTTTTTCATAAGATGCTGTGTTAAAGTAAATATTTTTTGCAGGTTTTGGTATTGGTATTGCTGGAATATTTATATGTGTATAAATAAAAATATCATATGCGATTTCTCCGCTATTTGACAATATGATTTTTTTTTGGGTTGTATCTATCCGTGAAATTGCAGAAAATATGGTAGGTATTTTTTTCTTTTCTAATGCTTCTTTGCTTAATTTTTGGTGATATAGCGGATGATTAAAAAGCTTATCATCAATGATTAGGCAAACATTTAAATCAGGGGTATTATGAAGCAGGAAATCGTAAATGTTAACCAACTTTTCATCATTGCCAGCAACAAAAACATTCATTAGCTATATACTCCTGATTCTTGAATCAGCTAAATTTATTCTGCAATATAGGCTACATCCAGATCTTTTGCTGCTTTTACTTCATCTGGTCTACCTACCGGTGTATGGTGTGGAGCATTTAACAGCAATTCAGGATTAGTTTTTGCTTCTTCTGCGATCTTTTTCATTACTTCTATAAATGAATCCAAAGTTTGTCTGGATTCTGATTCTGTTGGTTCTATCATTAATGACTCCGGGATGATTAAAGGAAAATAATTGGTAGGAGGATGCATTCCGTAGTCTATAATTCGTTTTGAAATATCTTTTGCTTTTACTCCGTATTTTTCAAAGCTTGATGCAGAAAGCACACATTCATGCATGCATATGCAAGCTACGCTATCCTTATAGATTTCTTTTAAGTGTTCCCGTATATAGTTTGCATTCAATACTGCATCTTCACTGGCCTTCTTTAACCCTTCGGCTCCCATGGTTAGTATCCATGCATAAGTTTTTACCAAAACAGCAAAATTTGGACCTGCAAGCCTTATTCTTCCGATAGATTTTTCATGTTTTTCTTTCCAGGAATATCCGTTGTCTGTTTTTTCAATATCCGGGTAAGGCAGAAAAGGCTCCAAATATTTTTTTACTCCAATAGGCGCAGAACCAGGTCCTCCACCTCCATGAGGAGTCGAGAATGTTTTGTGAAGATTTAAATGAATAATATCAAATCCCATGTCGCCTGGTCTTGCCTGCCCAAGCAGAGCATTCATGTTGGCACCGTCATAATAAAGAATACTTCCATTTTGATGCAACAGGTCTGCCATTTCTTTAATATCAGTCTCAAATACTCCTGCAGTATTGGGGTTAGTGAGCATAATGCCCGCTACTTCTTCATTGATCAGAGTCTTCAAATGATCCACATCAACTTGTCCGCATGGAGTAGATTTTACTTCGACAATTTCAAATCCTACCATAGCTGCAGATGCAGGATTTGTTCCATGGGCGGAATCAGGAATAAGCATTACTTTTCTTTGCTTGCCCTGCCCAATGTCTTCAAAATATTTTTTTGCAATCATCATGCCTGCTAATTCTCCATGGGCACCAGCTGCTGGGTAAAGGTGGATGGTATCCATTCCAGTAATTTCGGAAAGGAATTGCTTTAATTCATACATCATTTGAAGTGCGCCTTGAAAAGTTTCAACATCTTGCAATGGGTGCAATCTTTTTAATCCATCCATTGAAGCAACGACCTCATTGATTTTTGGGTTGTATTTCATAGTGCAGGACCCTAAAGGATAAAATCCAATATCAATCCCATAGTTCATTGAAGCTAATTTTGTAAAATGTCTTACAACTTCTGGCTCTGAGACTTCAGGAAGTCCAATTTTATCTCTTTGCCATTCTTTTGGAATCCACTGATTTATATCATTTTCATTAATGTTTTCATATTTTTGAGGCATAGACCAAGCTCTTTTTCCTTTTTTAGAATATTCATAGATCATAGCTTCAGTCATTGTAAAGCCTCCTTTAAAGCATCTCTTAATTCATCGATTTCTTCCTTGTGGTTCAATTCTGTAAAACTTAATACCATGGGGTTTTTTAAATATGGATACGATTTGGAAAGATTGGATCCTGACAAGAGTATCCCTTTGCTTTCTAGTTTCTTTGCAACATTTTCTGCAGGTTGGCCTAATTCTACCACAAATTCATTGAAAAAAGGTTTCCTGAAAGGTATTTTTAATCCTGGAACATCATTCAATGTATCATATGCATAATGACTAACAGCTACATTCCATTGCGCAAGCTTTCTGAGTCCAACTTCCCCCATTCCAGCTAAATATATTGTAGCCATCAAAGCACATAATGCATGATTTGTGCATATATTTGAGGTGGCTTTTTCTCTTCGTATGTCTTGCTCTCTTGCTCTTAGTGTCATTACATAGGCTGTTCTATTTTTATCATCAGTAGTTTTCCCAACAATTCTGCCTGGAATTTTTCGAATATATTCTTTTCGAGTAGAAAAGAATCCTAATCCGGGTCCTCCCAAGTTTGGAGACATGCCAAAGGATTGAGCCTCTCCCACAGTAACATCGACTCCGTAATGCCCAGGAGGTCTTAAAATCCCGAGAGAAAGAGATTCTAAAATGATGGCTCCACAAGCGATTTGTTTTTCTCTTAGTATCGGTGCCATAATGCTAAAATCCTCTATAACTCCAAACACATTGGGACTTTGCACTAAAAATAGAGCTGTATCCTTATCCACAGAGTTTTCTAATGCTGCTATTGATACGCTTCCCTCATCTGAAGAGATGGTTTGCAATTGTATATTGTTCATATTGGCATACGTTTGCAGAACCTCTTTAACATGAGGATGTATCAAGTCGCTGATAAGCACTTTGTTTTTTCTCTTATAAGTGCAAATCATTAGCATTGCTTCAGCTGCAGATGTAGCTCCATCATACATCGAAGCATTGGTTAAGTCCATATCTGTCAAATTAGTCATCATGGACTGAAATTCATATATGGTTTGGAGCGTTCCCTGGCTTACTTCAGGCTGGTAAGGGGTATAAGCAGTATAAAATTGAGGAAGAGAAGAAAGGGAACCAACTATGCTTGGAATAAAATGCCTGAAAGTGATTTCACCGATAAAACTCTTTTTGTTATGGTCACTGCTATTTTGAGAAGCAATTGCTTCCATATGCTGCATGAGTTCCATTTCTGAGAGTGGTAATGGAATATCTAGTAACGATTTAAGGCGGTATTCTTCGGGTATAACGCTAAACATGGCTTCCATGGAAGCCATGTTGATAGATTTAAGCATTTCCTTTTTATCGTTTTCGGTGATAGGCAAGTAACGCATCTTAATCCTGCCTGAAGGTGGTATAAGCTTCACTATCCATGAGTTCATTAATTTCTTCCGGATTGGATAGTTTTATTTTTGCTATCCATCCTTTCCCAAAAGGGTCCTGGTTGACCAACCCGGCATCATTTTCCAGATCCTGGTTCATTTCAACAATTTCTCCTGATAAAGGAGCATAAATATCTGATGCAGATTTTACTGATTCAATGGATGTGAGCACTTCTCCCTTTTGAACAGTTTCACCTTGTTCTTTGATTTCAACAAAAACTATGTCTCCCAAATGTTTTTGCGCATAATCAGTAATTCCGACTATTGCAATATCCTCTTCTATTTTTACCCATTCATCAAACTTAGTGTACTTCAAATCATCCTTGATCATGCTCATTATTTTCCTCCATTTTTTTTCTATATCCTTTACGAAAAAGTGTATCATACTCGTTTATTTTTAAAAGCAAGGGCTTTATTTGATTCGCACTGCTTATATAATACTAATAAGGAGGAGCTATGACTCAGATTGCCCTTGCAACTGCATTTATGAGCTATCTAATAGGTTCATTTCCCACAGCATTTCTTTTTGGTAAAAAATTTCTTAACCAGGATATACGTAACCTTGGAACTCGAAATCTTGGTGCATATAATGTTTTTCGTTCTGTAGGATGGATTCAGGGTGCCGTAACGCTACTTATTGATGCTTTAAAAGGATATATACCCGTTATGGTTGCAATTATGCTCGAATTAAATTATTTTTGGATAGGCGCTTGTGCTTCATTAGCGCTCATAGGTCACAATTGGTCAATTTTTACTCGTTTTAAGGGAGGCAAAGGTGGATCAACCAGTGCTGGCATACTATTTGCTCTCTTTCCAAAGCAGTTTCCCATCATTTTTATATTCTTTTTAATTTTGCTGGCGCTAACCAAAAACCTCTCCTTCGTTATTGGAATGAGTATCCTGATCTTTCCATTCATTGTTTTGGTGGGTACTGAATCCACCAAGCTGGTTGCTATCTCATTCATTATCCCTGCTATAGGCTTGATCAGGCTTGCTCCTTTTATACGCAGGATGTTTAAAGTGAGTGAAGGTAGTTTAAAAAAAATGCTTTTTATCATTTTGAAAGGATTTAATCAATATGAACAAATCTGCGCAAAAGAAAAAAAAACTGATTCACAGCTACAAGTCAAATAAAAAAAGCTGGGTAATAACATTTTTCCTTTCCATATTTTTTCTTATTTCCAGTTTATCCCCCATTTACTCAGTTCCATCGCAGGTCAATATTGATCTCCTGGGATCTGGACCATTGCAGGGAGAATCTGGACAACCAGTTGCAGTTCAGATGCTTGATCATAATTCCATTATAGTTTTTGATGCTTTGAAATTGGCAGTAATTAAATTAAATTTGGATGGAAGTTTCATCGATGCTTTTTCTGTAGCAGAATATGTTGAAAAAAAATTTGATAATTTTATGTTTCGAGCTTCAATGGATGGTTATATTTTTCTTCAGATCCAGGATCAATTGCTAATATTCAATAAGTCCGGTTCCCTGGTTAATAATATTTCACTGCATACCCTTCAAGCATACAATCCCGGAAATTCTTTTGTTTTGCCCATCAATAAGCAAAATCTATTACTTTTCAATAAAATCTCTCAGCAATATTCCATTGTCAATCCCCATGAGCCACATTCTTCTCGGATGCTTACCTTTGATTCCACCGGATTTGGTTTTATAGATTTCTTCTGTTCTTCGGAACATATTTACCTTCTTGGCTCTTTAACAAGAGTAGGTAGATCCGAAACATACAACATTATCGTATTGGACCATGGTGGAGATTTTGTCAAAAACATTGCAATTTCCCCAGACATCATTTTAGCGCCCCAACGACTTTCAGTTGCACCAGACCATCACATTGTTCTATTAAATAATCAGTTTCAGTATGTTATAACAGACAGCAACAGTAAAGTTCTTTCCAATGGCACTATTGAATCGGAATATCATCCATACTTAAGCTTTAATTTTTGCAGTATGAATCGAGATTCTTTTCTTGTGCCCAATTTAAAAAAAGGCTTAATGAAATTTACCAACGATTCTTTTGATAAATTGCTTCTTCCAGTAGTTTCTGAAGGCTACCAATTGCTTGGCGCTGATAGTATTGCAGCAAACAAACAATTTATCATTACTTTTGACTCTATTTCGGAACGTTTTTTAGTTTTTCAAGATAAAAAATTGCTTCGTTCTTTTTTTATTCATGACCTTCCTCTGACTCAAAACCGCATTAATGATGTAAGGTTATATGCTTCAAAAGACTGGTTGTATATCGCAGTAACCAACAATAAATTGCATATTTTTAAATATAACCCCCTGGACGGTCAAATTCATAATATTCGACTACCAGAATACATTTCTCCCCGTTCTTATGTTTATGTAAGATCGGAAGATAGTCAGATTTTTATTTATTCTTGGTTTGATTCAATTTTATACAGCTTTGCCGAGGGTGATTCCATTCCAAAAAAAACTCAGGTCAAGCGGCATGAATCTGCCATAAGCTCACAGGATAGTATTTGCAAAATTGATTCGTCAGGAAATATCTTTATACTTCTTCCTTCAATAAGCAGAATGAATGTATATCGCGAAGATGGCTCTCTTGAGTTTAGCTTCTATATATGCAAAGAATCTTGTCAAATAAGTGATTTTCATTTCCTGGATGATTTTCTAATTTTGCTGAACAAAGGAAAAGGTGTCATCCATATACAATCAAAAAAAGGTGAAGAGTTGAATCAATTGGGTCACCAAAAAAGCATTTTGTATCCAAAAGAACCTGAGGGTTACCATGAAGACATAGGATTATTTTTCCGACCCAGGTCATTATTTTGCTTTGATGGATCCATATATGTAGTGGATACAGGGAATTCCAGAATTCAAATCATTCGATATTTTTCATCCTCACAAAAAACTGTAATTGAGTTACAAATTGGATCTCCTTCTGCGTACATAGATGGAGAACGCATAAGTTTGGATGCTCCCCCTTTTATTGAATCAGGAAGAACATTGGTTCCATTGCGGTTTATAGGTGAAGCCTTTGGGGCACAGGTGGAATGGTTTGCCGAAGATCGAAGAGCAAAAATTTCTTTAGGTCCGAATGTTATAGAAGTAACTATCGGAGAAACCACTGCAATGATTAATGGTGAAGCTCATTTTTTGGATGTGCCTGCTTTGATTCGTCAGGGAAGAACTTTTGTGCCATTGCGATTTATAGGTGAAGCCTTTGGGGCATCCATAGTCTGGGAGGCTGAGAGCAAAAGGGTGATTATTACCTATCCTGGATATTAGGCTGATAAGCTGATCTTTCATGCAGCAGCCATCGATATAGCATTTTAGGATGATCCATTTCAAGAATCCTGAGCCATGTATAATGTTTTTTTGTTTTTTCAAAATGACATTCTTTAAAGGTGGGATAGTGGGATAAATAATGTTGGTGCATAAGCATTGCCCACCAGGCTTCATCCATGAAAGCTTTATGAAAATCTCTATATAAAGACGGCGGCTCTATGCTTTGACATTGATCAAATAATTCTTTATATGCCGTCGTTTGTTTATTATGTTCATGAATTCTAAATAGCTCTGTCTTGTGTGTTAATATTTCTTTTTCCTTATAGCGAAGCTGAGCAATATTTTCAAAAAATTTATTCATCCATTCTTCATATTGAACGATAGTATATTCCATCCTTTGTTCAGGCAAAGGTGGAGGTTGAGCAAGCATTATTTCTTGATGATTGGCGACACTTTCTCTCTGTAAGTTGAAATTAAATAAAAAAAAAGCACTGGTCACAAAAATAATAAAAAAAAGAGAAAAACTTAAAATATACTTTTTCATAAAAGGATGATTTACATGTTTTCCATCCATTGGAAATAATCTCCTGTGCTAAAAATATTTTTTGGTTTAATTTCAATGCAGGGCTGAGGAGAATCAGATACAAAACCTAAATGGTAAGCTTTTTTATTTGTTGCTTCAACAATGTTCAATGCTTTTTTTAGATCCTTTTCAGCAACGATCATTACAAATCCAATGCCCATATTAAAATCTTTAAACATTTCAGTATCCGGCAGATTCCCCGCTTGCTGAATTTTGTTAAATATGGATGGAATCGGAGGCAATGTTTCAATGTTATACTTTGCATTTGCATTCAATCTGAGAATGTTTAAAAAACCCTCTCCAGTGATATGAGCCATGCCTTTGATATCGACTTGACTTATAAGTGCCATTACTTCTTCAACATATATTTTTGTTGGTAGAAGCAACTCTTCCATAATTTCTTTATCATCCTGACCTTGATTTAAAAGCAATCTTCTGGCAATGGTCAGCCCATTGCTATGAATCCCACTGCTGGGCAATCCTATGATACAATCGCCAGGCAATATATTTTTTCCTGTAATAATTTTGTCAAGATCCACTATACCTACTGCAGTTCCAATAATATCAATACTATGATCCCCTGAATGAAGAAGCTCTCTGACTTGAGCTAATTCTCCACCCGGTATATTGACTTTTGCTTGTTTTGCTCCTTCATGTAACCCTTTGGCCAGGGCTTCAATTTGATGCTCATTTATATTGGCCACTCCAATATAATCCATAAAACTCACAGGCTCAGCGCCCACGCATAGCAAATCATTTACATTCATGGCTACGCAATCTATCCCGATAGTTTCGTATTTGCCAAGCTTTTCCGCAACTAGTATTTTTGTTCCCACGCCATCCATGGAGAGCGCAATACCTTTTCCATTTCCTATGTCAATAATATTTGCAAAAAATCCTACAGGAAGGATATTTTTTCCAATTTTTGGTCTAAAAGCAAAAGTAGGATTAATCCAATCCAGGAGTTTCCCCATTGCAACATCTTCCTGATGAGAATCAACACCATAGGATTTATACTGATCACTCATTTTCTACCTCCACAATAAGGGGATTTTTAACATTAGCATAGCATAAGCTAATGATAAGTAAAAGCATCAATTTAACCTTATCCACCTTTTTTGGTACAATAAATATAATAATTATTTATGGAGTGATGAAATGGCGATATTTGATAAAATTGCTCAAAAGTATGATTCATGGTATCAGTCCCCTTTGGGAAAAATCTCAGATAGATTGGAGCATTCTCTTGTCAACCGTCATATCGAAAAGCTTAAAAGTAAACTTGTATTGGATGCTGGCTGTGGAACAGGACTTTATAGTATGCGCTTTGCAAGAAAAGGTGCATATGTTATGGGATTGGATTGCTCTGAAGAAATGTTGCAAAATGCTAAAAAAAAATCATCCTCCATCCTTCCCGTTATTCAATACCTCAAAGGCGATCTTCATTATCTTCCATTTAAAAACAATATTTTTGACATAGTTGCCAGCATCACAGCATTGGAATTTTGTGCTCATCCTCTAAAGGTCATATCTGAAATGGGCAGAGTATTAAAACCTAACGGACAACTTATCATAGGAGTGCTGAACCGTGATTCACTGTGGATGAAAAAAATTTTGGAACAAGCTGATGATACTTCCATCTATAGGCATGCTCATTTATTTATCCCTGAAGAATTGAAGCAGATCATTAATCAGACCAATTTATTCAGAACCATCTCCATTGAAACCTGCATATTTTTTTCACCTGATGATACCCCTATGTTGCCCTTGCAGATTTATTTGAAAGAAAGCCTGGGTAAATGGTCAAATCCGATGCATGGAGCTTTTATATTGCTGTCAACTCGAAAAAAAGTTTGATTTATATAGGTTCAAAGATATACTATCTTTTTTGTTATAATTGATATAAATTTTTTGCTTAAGGAGAATTAATATGGCTGTACCCAAGAAAAAAAGGACACAGCGCAGAATACGAAATCGTAATGCACATATGCGCATCAAACCATTGACTCTTACGCGGTGTTCCAACTGTGAAAAGCTTATTCCCTCCCATCATGTATGCCAATATTGTGGCTATTACAATGAAGAGAAAATTCTATTTTTTAAAGAAAAGGAAGCTAAATCAAACGCTTGATAAAAATTGCGCTTGACATTGCAGGTGGCGATTTGCCAGCCTGCGAAAGAATTAAAGGTCTTGCAGATGCCCTCAAGGAATCAAAAGAAATTGAATTGTTCCTTGTGGGCAATCGTTCATTGATTGAAAAAGACCTTGCCTTGTTTTCCTCTATTGATTATGATCGTTTGCATTTTGTCCATACTGAAGAAGTGATATCCATGCATGATGCTCCTTCTTCTATTTTAAAAAATAAGAAAAATTCTTCTCTTGCTCTGGCTGTTGATTTGGTTCAATCAGGTCAGGCTCATGCTATCGTTAGTGCTGGCAACACAGGAGCACAAATGGCTGCCTCTTTGTTCAAGCTTGGCAAAATTCCTTCCATAGAACGCCCGGCTATAGCTATTACAGTTCCTTCTATTCAAGGCTCCTTTATTTTATTGGATGCTGGAGCAAATACAGACATCAAATCTTCTCATCTAAAAGATTTTGCTCTGATGGGAAGAGCTTATGCAAAAATCTTATTTCATAAAGAAACTCCTTCTTTTGGTATTTTAAACAATGGTTCTGAAAAAGAAAAAGGTAACCGAATCACTAAGGAAGCCTATGAGCTTTTAAGTGATATGCCTGGTTTTTCAGGATTTATTGAAGGAAGAGAAATGATGAACAGGGTTTGTGATGTTATTATCTGTGATGGTTTCACAGGAAACATTGTACTCAAAACCATTGAGGGAGTAGCTTATACCCTCTTGAATTTACTTAAAAAAGAATGCAAAAAAAACTTCATCAATAAAATAGCCAGTTTAATACTAAAACCCTCTTTCCAAAACATAAAAAATAAATTAGACTACCGTGCCTATGGGGGCGCTCTTTTATTAGGTGTTAAAGGAATCTCCATCATCTGTCACGGAAGTTCGGATGCTTTGGCAATTAAAAATGCAATATTTCTTGCTGTTAAAACGCATAAAGAAAATCTTATTGCTTCCATAAACCTTTAATTTATATTCTTTTTTTTCATTTTAATTTTTTTGTAGAATCTGTGTATAATTTTATTATATTATCATATTATGATATGGTGTATTTATAAATTTTTGGGGGTGTATTTGGTTTCGACAGATAAAGTGAAGTTGTTATGGCAAGCCGAGGATGGCAATTGGCCTCGTTAATCATTTGCCAACAAAATAAACGCCAATGTAAATTACCAAGTAGCGGTAGCTTAACCGTTACGGAGAATGATCTCTTCCTTCCAGGGGATCATTTATCCGACACTTTCGGAAGGTGGGGGAACAAGGTGTTTCTGAAGGCCTTTTTCTTCCAAACACAATCTTCAGGAAAAGATGTGCTCAATGTAGTCGGTTCAAGAGTACATCCTTTAGCTAACCGACAAAGCTTGTAATTCCATGCGACTGTGCTTTATTTTGGACACGGGTTCGACTCCCGTCACCTCCACCATTATTTTATTAATTAAGAGGTAAGAATTTTGGCTAAAATTATTTCAGTAACCAATCAAAAAGGTGGGGTGGGAAAAACCACTACTGCTATCAATTTATCAACTTATCTTGTAAAAATGGGAAAAAAAGTCCTTATTGTGGATTTGGATACTCAGGGAAATGCCACTACTGGATTAGGTGTCAAGCGTTCATTGCTCAATCATTGTATTTATGATGTATTAGTGAATCAATCCAAGGTGGATCAAGTGCTTCTTGCCACAGCTGTTGAAGGCTTGTTTATTGTTCCATCCACTATAGAGCTGGCAGGAGCTGAAGTAGAACTTGTCAATCTTGAACAAAGAGAATATCAATTAAAAAATGCTTTGAAGGAAGTTGAAAATAAATTTGATTATATAATCCTTGACTGCCCTCCATCTCTGGGCATTATCACGATCAATGCATTATGTGCTTCCAACTCAGTTATTATTCCCCTGCAATGCGAATATTATGCTTTGGAAGGACTTACTGCTCTTTTAAATACATTAACTCTTGTTCAAAGAAGATACAACAAGGACTTGAAAATAGAAGGCATCTTGTTGACCATGTATGATTCACACACATCTCTTTCTCATCAGGTAAGCGGAGAGGTAATTAATTACTTCAAAAACCAGGTTTTTAAAACCATTATCCCTCGTAATGTCAGACTTAGTGAAGCACCTTCTTATGGTAAAGCCATTCTCCATTATGATCCATCATGTAAAGGAGCAAATGCCTATCATTCACTTGCTAAGGAGATTATTGCCAATGAATAAAAAATTTGGTCTGGGTAAGGGTCTGGATGCATTAATTCAAGATTATTCTGTTTCTTCTTCTCTACAGGAAATACCTTTGGATCAAATCAAGGAGTCTCCTTATCAACCACGATTAAGCATTTCAAAGGAATCTTTGGAAGAATTGGTGGAATCTATTGAAGAAAATGGCATTATTGATCCTTTGGTGGTAAGAAAAAAAAATAATTCTTATGAATTAATTGCCGGACATCGAAGACTTAGTGCTTTAAAAATTCTAAATAAAGAAGTTGCTCCAGTATATATACTGGAGGTTTCAGATCAAAAAGCAGCTGAATTAACGGTTGTGGAAAACATTCAACGCCTGGACTTGAATCCTGTGGAATTAGCTAAAAGTATTCAACAAATGTTACAGCGCTTTAATTTAACTCATGATCAACTCGCTAAAACCCTTGGGAAAAGCAGAGTTTATATCACCAATACTCTTCGATTACTTGGTTTGGATGAATCTTCCATAGAAGCACTTCAACAACAGCAAATCTCTGAAGGTCACGGAAGATTAATACTACAAATCTCCGATCCTGAAACCCGCAAACTTATATTACATAAAATTATTGAATACCAATGGTCTGTTAAACAGCTTAGTGACTATATAAAAAAATTAAATCAAAATAAAAAAAAGAAGGAAAATCATTGGGAGTTGCCTAAAAAGGAAGTTAAAGGAATTGAAAAAAAATTCAGTCTATTTTTCAACACCCCTGTGAAAATAAAAGGAAAAAAAATTGAATTTTATTTCAAGGAGGAAAGCGACTTTAAAGCACTTTACAACATTTTCAACAGCTTTATTAAGAATACTAATCTTTAAATAATTAATTATTATATTTAAGCTTGTTAATAATTTCATTAATGGCAGCTTTTAATGCTTCAGAATTTTCCATTTCTTTTTTAATCTTCTCGTAAGAGTGAATAATAGTGGAATGATCCCTTCCGCCAAAAAATCTTCCTATCATGGGAAGAGAATAATCTGTAAGAGTTCGAATAAGATATATGGCAATCTGTCTTGGAGTGGATATATCTTGAGATCTTTTTTTAGTTTCCATATCCTGAGGTGTAATGTTGAAATATTTTGCAACTGTTTCCTTGATTTCTTCAGCTGTAATTACTTTATTTGTAATAGGTACCACATCTTTTAATACTTCTTTTGCCAAATCAACTGTGATTTCCTTATTGTTCAACGAAGCATAGGCAAGCAAGCGAATTAAAGTACCTTCCAATTCTCTAATATTGGTGAAAGGTTGGTTGGCAATAAAATCCAAAACATCATCCATAGCTTCCAGCTCTTCCGTTATGGCTTTCTTTCTCAGGATAGCCACGCGGGTTTCATAGTCTGGAGGTTGAACATCAACCATTAAACCCATTTGAAATCTTGTTTTTAGTCTCTCAGCAATATCAAATAAATCTTTTGGAGGTCGATCAGAAGATAGGGCAATTTGTTTTCTTGCATCGTACAAAGTGTTGAAGGTGTGGAAAAATTCTTCTTGTGTTCGTTCCTTTCCTGCAAGAAATTGAATATCATCAATCACTAATAAATCCACACTTCTGTAAAAATCATGAAATTCTCTCATTTTTCTTTCCTGAATAGAATAAATTACTTCATTGGTAAATTTTTCTGAAGTAGTATAAACTACTTTTTTTGAACCATGTTGTATAGATGAATGTGCCACCGCTTGCAATAAATGAGTCTTTCCAAGCCCCACACCCCCATATAAAAATAAAGGATTATAGGTACTGCCTGGAGATTCCGCAATTGATTTGCAAGCTGCAAAAGCTAGTCGATTACTCTCTCCAATCACAAAATTTTCGAATAGATAACGCTCATTTAAATGAATCGAATAAGAAGGTGCTTTGGAATTATTTTCATTTTTTAAAGGTGGAGGGGGTTGTTTTTTTTCTTCTTCTTCGATATCGTATTGCAAACTAAAAGTTTGGTCGGTTAGCGAATGTAAAGTAGAGGTAATAAGTGAGGCATATCTTGTCTGAAGCCAATCTTTTGTAAATTCATTTGGGACACTGATCACCAATTGGTTTTCATTCCATGATTTCAAGCGAGCATGTTTAAACCACATTTCAAAGGTAGGTTTGGATAATTGGGTTTTGAGTTGAGCTAAAACTTTTTTCCATAATTCTTGCATTTTTTACCTCTTTTTTACTACAATTAAAATAATGAAACTATTATATTACGATTATGGTCAGGTACACTATGCTTTTTGATTGTACTTTATTTAGTGAAGAATTAAAGAAGAAAATATTAGAAGAACTTTCTGATAAGTTAAATATTTCGATTCAGGATCTTGAGTTATCTTTTCTTGTTTATTATTTTCAACACGATACTTTAAACCTTGATGAACTTCAAAAAAAAGCTTTGATTAAAGCTTTATCGCGTACATCAGGCAATATAACCAAAACAGCGGAACTTTTAGGAGTGAGTAGGAAAACAGTCTATACACTGATAAAAAAATATGGTATTGTTTCTTATATAAACATTAATGATTACTAAGATTAATATTTGGGAATATATTTTCACATCAAGGAAAAAGATTGCCCATTTTAACTTGATTTTTTTTTAGTAAAGAATATTAAAGTAGCTGATAGTAAGGTTTTTTTTTATTTGCGTTCAAATGAGGTTCTTTTATAATACTTTGCCAGAAAGGCTAAACTTTGAAAAGTAGTTGAATACTGATGGAAACAACAAGACAGAAAAGCAAGGTAAGAGTGTTTTCTCTTTCCTGTGGACTGCTTGAGTGTTGATTATCAGTCACTGCCAAGTAAGAGAAAGTCTTTGTGG
Organism: Caldisericota bacterium; assembly: GCA_003566815.1. Classification (GTDB taxonomy): domain Bacteria; phylum Caldisericota; class Caldisericia; order UBA6126; family UBA6126; genus T3SED10-260. Next base: position 744 of record PXBT01000082.1, on the reverse strand, counting down.
CGTCCTCACAAAAGTGAGGCTAATTTGGCGCTATATTGCTAAATTACACCCAAGAAAGGAGAAAATGCATGAAGAAAGCGCTAAGCTGGTTGGTAGTCATACTTATGACTGCTGGCATATTTCAGGTTGGTATTAAACCTGATACTGTAAAAGCAGCTGAAAACCAAAACGCGACTTTTATTGCGGTCCGTTTTGTTCCAGTAGGTTTCGACAGAGATGGACAACGGCTGGATGGAGGAAGATTGTATCCCTGGCAAAGAGGAACCAATACTGGTTGGGGGAATGAAAGATTTCCAATGCCGGATGTTTACTCTTCCACCTTTACAGTACAAGGTAATGAAATCAATGTATCCGCTGCTTTCCGAAGAGAGATTGATGTACGCGCAGGTATTGAAGATATCGGCACTTACAGCACACAACCTCTTTTCTGGACAGATTTTTATTTGGATGTGCATGCAGCAGGCGGTCGCTCCACAGTTTCTGAGCGATGGTTTGCTGTTCTTGACAGTGCTGGACAATTATGGCTCGATCCTGATGGAGTATTTAATGATCCCAGATATTTTGAGCCCTCGGATCCTGCTAATTTAAATGGATTATATGGTTACGATCGTTTCACTGATTTTGTGCCCAATTTTGGTGCACATATATCCAATTGTACTCGTAATCCTTTGGTTCGGGTAGATCCTTCCAGTGCCAACAATACTCAGGGGCCCTATATTTTGGACCCCGAAAATCCTCGTTTTG
>PXBT01000057.1 GCA_003566815.1 Caldisericota bacterium | reverse complement strand
GTCGCGTTTCCACAAGGCAGGAGCAGTAGAAGACCCCTCTGACCACCGCAAGCCTCCCAGCAGAAGCAAAGCAGTCATTCCCAAGCTGATGCAAGCACGGCTCATTGAATGCTTTTTCATTGCGCACCTCCCCAAGAAAGCAATAAATCCTTGAACAACAAGTGAAGACTTTAACTCAATGCTAAGCCCAGACTCATGTTTGTCAATAGTATTGAAGAGGTATTTTATAGATTTACATAGTTATAAAACAAAGAGATGGAGTGATTAGTGAAAAGTTTGGCAATATTATGTTTTTGGTGTCTTTTATTTTAGGGTATTCTTTGTTATGATGATTTTAAAATGAAAGAATAAAGGAGAAGCCCATGTCCTGGAATGTGTCAAGATTGTATGCATCATACGATGATCCTCAGTATCAAAGCGATTGGCAGGAAACTGAAAGGTCTATGCAGGAATTTAAGCAATGGGCCGAGCGCTTGTCCGCTGGCTCTGATATCCCTCAAACTCTTATGGAATATGTTCGCATATCCGAAAACATCAGCCAGCTTTTATATAAGTTGTTTTCCTACTCAAATTTTCAATTAGCGGTTGATGTCCGCGATGAGACTTCACAAAAAAAGATTGACCAACTGCAGAAAAAAATGGAAGCATTGACCTTGCCTGAAACCCAGTTTACCCGATGGATAAAAGACAAGGATATTAGCTTTATTGGACAGCACCCTGATCTAAAACGCTTTGAATGGAATTTTGCAAAAAAAAAGGAAGATGCTCAGTATATGCTTTCAGATCGCGAAGAAGAGCTGATCAACAAGCTTAAAAAAACAGGATCAGGGGCCTGGGCAAGATTGCAACAAAGCCTAACTTCGCTTGCCTCAGGCGAAATCATTGACGAAGAAGGCAAATCCAAGACCATGCCTTTAATGAGCATACGCAATTTGGCTTTTGACGAACGACCTGAAATGAGAAAGCAAGCTTTTGAAGTTGAAAATGGAATCTATGCCCAACTGGAAGAGTCTGTGGGGGCAAGCTTGAATCACATTAAAGGCGAAATGATTACCGAAACAGAGTGGCGGGGGTACCCCACGCTTTGGACAGCCATTGCCCGAAGACACAGGATTAAGCACGAGACAGTGACGAATTTAATGGATGCTGTGAAAAATCAGTTGCCAAAAATCCAGCCTTTTTATCAGATAAAAGCTCGATTACTCGGTTACTCCAAAGCTTTACCCGTTTGGGATCTTTATGCTCCCCTGGGCAAACTGACGCAATCGTATCCCTTTTCTGTTGCAAAATCTATTATTTTGGAAGTTTTTGGCACCTTTGACCCTGAAATGAAACTTATGGCAGAAAAAGCTTTCAATGAAGATTGGGTTGATGTAGAACCCAAGCAGGGAAAAAGAGGTGGTGCTTTTTGCGCCAATGTATATGCACTCAAAGAAAGCAGAATATTGCTAAACTATGACAGCACTCAGGAAAATTTGATTACGCTGGCTCATGAGCTGGGTCATGCTTATCATAATGTATGGCTCATGAAGAATAGTATATTGCACTTAAACGCTCCACTTTCCCTGGCAGAAACAGCTTCAACTTTTAATGAACATTTACTGCAGGACTGGCTTTTGAACAATATGGCCGAAGAACAACAACTCATCTTTTTGGACAAAAAGATACAGCGCACTATTGCAGTGATTGTTGATATTTATAGCCGCTTTGTTTTTGAGCAAACCGTTATGGAAAGAAGAAAAGATGGTTCTCTGTCAGTCAGAGAAATTAAGGAAATCATGAGCAATGCACAAAAAGAAGCTTACGGTGAAGGCCTTGATGCTGAGCATCTCCAACCCTGGGCCTGGATCAACAAGCCTCACTACTATATCCCAGAGCTTCACTTTTACAACTTCCCTTACACCCTGGGCTCACTCATCAGCCTTTATCTATATCAGGAGTACAAGCAGGACGGAAGTGCATTTTTGCCCAAATATCGTGAATTTTTAGGTAGATGCGGATGGGGTTCTGTGGAGGACATCACTTCCTCAGTGGGCATGGACATCAATTCCCAAGCTTTTATGGACAAGACCTTTGGTTTGGTAGAGCAGGACATCAACCTCTTTAGAGAGCTTGCAGAAAAAAAACTATAAATAAATCAATCGAAGGGGCGCTGGTTTTTTAGTAGTGTTGCTTTAACCTGCGCCTCTTTGAATTGCCCACTCGTTAACTTCATGGTAAGACTCGGGAGTGCCAATGTCAAAGCAGTCTCCATGAAAGATATAAGCATAAACATCCTTTTTCTTAAGCAGCCATGCCGGGAAAAACCCAGGCGCGTCGGAGTTGCCTCCTTCATTTAAATATTGCTTAAACAATGGAAGCGTATCTTTTCGATAGATATAGCCTGCAAAAGAGGCTAAGTTGGATTTTGGCTGTTTGGGTTTTTCTTCAAAGCCAGTCACTTTACATTGCTCATCAGTTTCAATAACGCCCATTCTTTGCAATTGGGATAGATCATTAATTTCTTTAGCCAGGAAGCAATCTTTTTGTTTTTGCTCATAGAATAAATAAAAATCTTGCAAACTAAAAGTGAAGTAGGTATCTCCAGCAATTATTAATACATCCTCTTGAATGTTTTGCCTTTCCAAAGCAAGCTGAATATCCCCAATAGCTCCAAGTTTGTTTTTATCACTGGTGGTACCATCGTTAATGATAGTAATGGGGCAACGATAATTTTGCTGGTCTTCCCATTCCAAAAAATGAGGCGCAAATTTATGATTGCTGATGACCATAATTTCATTTATTTGTGGAATACTTACAATTTGATCAGCAATATAGTTTAAAATGGGTTTGCCTGCAATAGGCAATAAGGCTTTGGGTTGCCGAATTGTTAAAGGATAAAGCCTGGTAGCATAGCCTGCTGCGAGCACAATTGCTTTCATAAAAATACCCCCTATTTCATCACATAATAATATTATGCAATAAATTGATTCATTTGTCACTTCTTCTTAAAAAAAATAGAATTTACTATATAATATGTATAGTTGTTAAAGATTTTTTTATGTTTAAACTGGTTGTAAACCTTAAACTGAAAACGGGTGAAACTGTTGAGCGAAAAATGCTTTGATACTTTCAGATTCAATGTTTATGAATTAGCTGATCAAATCAAACATATGGTTTTTTTAATTGACCTTGAAGGTAAAATTCTTTACGCCAATATGACTTCAGCTATTTTAACAGGATACAACCAGGAAGAATTCCAGCAAAAAAAATTAGAAGAAATCCTTTGCAACAAGTTGGAAGAAAATTTATTTCAACAATTATGGAACTCAAGAGCAATTTTTGAAAAGCAGAAAAACTTTGATAATGAAATACTTTGTAATAATCACTTGCGCATCCCTGTTGAATTATCTTTCCATTCTGTTGATTTTTTTAAACTTCCATTAATTATGGTTATTGCAAGTGATGCAAGAGAGAAAAGAACAATCCAGAGCGTCCATCAAATGATTGAAAACTATAAGACTGAGATATTGGAAATGAACACTGAAAATGAAGTCTATGCTTTAGTGGTGGATCGGATAAAAGAAATTATTGGCGAAGGCATTGTGTTTACTGCAATTTCAGACGAATCAATTTCAACCTTTGAGCTAAATGCTTACTCTAAAATACTGCCACAGGTAAATTCATTAGCTTCAATTTTAGGAAAAAGACCAAAAGAAATCAGCGTAAACTATCAAGATATCCCTTCAAGGATGATCTCAATATATCAATCGGGCAAGTTGACACCTATTAAAAAAGGGTTGTTTGACATTACTGCATGCCAAATACCACAGTCAAAATGCTCCATGGCAGAATCCTTATTAAATGTAAACTTTACCTATAGCGTTGGTTTTTATCATGAGGGCAATCTTTATGGATGGTTATCCATACTAAGATTTGAACCATTGGATGGTTTTTCTGCTTATATTGAAGACATGGTCAAGCATGCGACTTTTGTGATTGATGCAATAAGGAAAAAGAAAGCATTAAATGAATCTGAACGATCTTTAGCATCTCTTATCAACCATCTTCCAGGTTTTGCATATCGATGCTTGAATAATAAGCAATGGACCATGATCTATTTGAGTGATGCTTTTACTGATGTTACAGGCTATGCTCCTCAATCTTTAATTAACAACAAGGATCTGGCTTTTGTCGATTTGATCGATGAGGATTATCGTGAAAAGATATGGCAAAGCTGGCAGGATTGTTTAATCAGGAAAAAGAAATTTAAAGGCGAATACCCTCTTAAAACAAAAAAAGGCGAAACCCGGTGGGTCAGAGAGCAAGGTTCAGGAGTCTATACAGATGATGGGGATTTAAAATTTATTGAAGGTTTTATAACGGACATTACAGATCAAAAACATATCATTGAATCCAAAGAGCAGTTCATCAATTTAGTATCCCATGAACTTAAAACTCCCATGACAGCCATGCATGGAGGGATCAAGATGATTCTTCGATCTCATGCAGATCAATGCTGTGAAGAAGCTCTTCATATTTTAAAAATTGTAAACAACAATATTCAACGGCTTTCAACTTTTGCCAACGATGTGCTGGATTTTCAAAAAATTTCTTCTGATCATTTCAACTTTAATTTTCAGCTCGAAAATCTTGAAAATATTGTAGATGAGGCTCTGGAAACTATGAAACTCTTATGTACTAATCCTGAGGTTCAACTTATAAAGCAAATTGACAAAAATCTTCCCTCTGTTTTAGTGGATAAAGATAAAATGCTCCATGTTCTAACCAATTTAATCAGCAATGGTATTAAGAATACCGAAAAGGGATATGTTAAAGTGGAGGCTATGCAAAATGCTACCCAGGATCAAGTTCATATCAAAATAGTGGATACAGGCACTGGCATAAAAAAAGAAGATCTTGGCAAGCTTTTTACCAAGTATTTCCAAATAAAAAATTATAAAAACAACTATCAGCATGGTACAGGTTTGGGGCTGGTGATTGCAAAAGAAATCATGCATCAGCATGGAGGCGAGCTTAGAGCGGAGTCCTACTGGGGTGAAGGGACTACCATGCATATGATATTGCCTTTAAAGAAAACACCTTCTTTACATACTGCATAATTTAATGTCTGTAATCCAATATTTATGGACATGCTATTTATAATGATTTAAGCTTGACGGGATGAGCTTTTATATCTTTTTTTTCATCAAGTAACGAGCAATGCCAAAATCTTGATTGGAATAAAAACCTACGGCCTCTTTGTTGTCTTTGCTCACATAGAGCTGAATATTGACTATGCCATGCTTTTTGGCGTATTCTTCCGCCTTTTTCAGAAGTTTTTTGCCCAACCCTTTGCCACGGTAGTTTTCATTAACCACCAGATAATAAATATGCAGGAGCCTGTTTTTTTCCACCATAGCCTCGTGGAAACATATTAAACCTATCAATTGGCTTTGATCCACATAGCCATACATTTGGGTCAAATTTTGCTTTTTTTTAGCTTTCAAGTCATCAAGAGCATACCTATAAAACTCATCATTAAATGCTTGATCAGGAAAGCTATCTTCGTGGCAACCTTCAAGAAGCATTACCAGATCATTCTTATAAGTAACAATATCTTCTTCAAAAAGCTCCATCAACTCTATCATCACAATACCTTTCTCAAAAAATATATACACCCGTTTGACACATTAGGGACAGTCCCCTTTGTATCAAACGGGTGTTTGACATCGAAAGTTTTATCAAAAATTGATTACTCCAAAGGGGTTTTCCAGCGATAAAGCACTCGGTTGTCTACCCAATAAAGGTAAGTTCCATCAGCTGTTTTTTTAATTTTCATAGCATTGGATAAACCTGGCGAGATACGAGGAACTTCAAACCTTGCAATATGGAGACCTTCAAGGGAGTAAATATTTGCCAGCAAATTATTTTCATTGGGCAAAAAACCATAGCGAACTATTCCACCATCAATGGGGGCCGTGAAAATATCTCGATGCCCGTGTTTATGAAATTCAAACCTGGTTAAAGGCCTTGCCTCTAAGCTGGAGAGGTTGACTTTGACCAGAGAGGGGATCCTTTGGTTGGACCAAAGCTCGAGCGTAATGTCCTCAGGTGAAGTTTGCACAATGTTGACAATCCTCAAATTGGTTTTTCCTACAAAATAGGGTTCATCATGGATATCCATGTCTTCCAATGAAAAGATTTTTTCATGGATTAAATTTTCATTGAAAGGGTACTCCATCTTGTAAACATTTTCTCTGTCAGAAAACCATAAGGTTTTTTCATCTGCTAGAAATAAGCTCGAAGGTGAGTGATCCAGAGGATAAAAATGCTCAATAGATCCATTGGGGTTAAGCATAAAAATCCCCACCAGACTTTCATAGTCCTGTTTTTCATCTCTTATCACTCCGCTAAAAAGGATTTGACCATTTTCGTCCGAAATAGTTCTAAAAGGCGACCTATAAACAAGAAAGCCTATATCAAAATTGTAACAAGGGCAATGATCAGGAAACATCACCGCATGCTGTTTGAGTTGGTCATCTTCATCAAGGGCGACAAAATGCGAAAATAGACAGCCACATGAATCACCAAAAAACAGATGAATTTCATTTGATGGAGAAACAGGAAGAAGAGTGATCCACCAGGGTGAGCAACCAAATTCACCCAGGGTTCTCAAATCCATCACTTCTTCAATTTCTTCCGATGGTATCAAAATGTTCATCCCCATATTGGCTGTGGCAAGAGGAAACAAAGTGGAATAAGCAAGCATGACAGTTGCCAGCAAAATCATTCCCAAACGACCTATCCATCTAATGATCATAATTTGATCCTCACTTTCCTTCCCAGCCAGACTCAACTCTTCTAACTCCATTATACCCCATGATCAATCTCTTGATAAGCTTTTTAACCAAAAAATCCACAAAGCGAAATCAACTCATTAGTCAAACACTTGTATCGCTCAAAGGGGACTGTCCCTTTTGAGCTAGGGGACGACGGTGTATGCCAACAATGTTCGATAGTTTATCCTGTGCTTGAATCTTGTAAGTTACTGAATTGTATTTTTTTATTTCATCATTTATACTTTCTGATGTTTTGAAAATACTTTCGGGGCAGGGTGAAATTCCCGACCGGCGGTAAGAGTCCGCGAGCGAAAGCTGATTCGGTGAAATTCCGAAACCGACCGTATAGTCTGGATGGAAGAGAGTAATATGAATCATTTATTTATGAAAATGGCACTGGATTTGGCCATTAAGGCTAAGGGTCGAACAAGTCCTAATCCCATGGTAGGTGCAGTTGTTGTTTGCCTGGAGAAAGTTATTGGCACAGGGTATCACAAACAAGCTGGCACTGAGCATGCTGAAATCATTGCTATCCAAAGTGCAGGCAAACAAACTTTTGGTGCAACATTATATGTTAACCTGGAGCCATGCTGTCATTATGGAAAAACAGGGCCTTGCACGGAGGCTATTATTCAATCAGGTATCCAAAAAGTTGTTTTAGCTATGGAAGATCCCAACCCACTAGTTGCAGGCAAAGGCACTCAGCAATTGAAAAAGGCTGGAATAGAAGTAGTGACGGATGTTTTACAGGAAGAAGCTCGACAAATCAATGAAGTTTACATTAAATACATTCAGACGCAATTGCCTTTTGTTGTGCTTAAAACTGCCATGAGCCTGGATGGGAAAATCGCGACAAGTTCTGGTGACTCCCAGTGGATTACAGGAAAAGCCTCCAGAGCATATGCACATCAACTTAGAGACACTTATGATGCGGTTTTAGTGGGGGTGAACACTGTTTTAACCGATGATCCTCGCCTCACCGTTCGAATTCCTGGGCATATTGGTAAAAACCCTGTACG